>JACPPM010000264.1 GCA_016191015.1 Acidobacteriota bacterium
CACAGATTGACTCGCAGATGTCGCCGATTGCTTCGCGCCGACCCGAGAGTGAGGAGCAAGTTGCTCGTCGGTTGAATGCTGGAAGTATCTGCGTAATCTGCGCGGAAATCTGCGCCATCTGCGGTTTCGCACGGAACGGCCTCGCCCGAGTCGGCGCCTCGACTTTGCCGCAGCCCCGTCGGCAATCGAAGCTCCGAGAATTCCGACCTCGTCGGTGGTAGGATGGATAGCGTCAGCGGCTGGCATGGAGCAGGGAGGTTCACCAGCAGCCGGCGGAGAGACGCGGACTGAGCACCCTCGAGCTCGTGCCGTCGCCAGAATCGGAGGGCCTGTGTTTTGGGGTCCACTATTCATAGGAGGTCATCTTGGAGATAAGGGACAAGACCGTCATGGTACTCGGTGGCTGGGGCCTTGTGGGGTTGGGCGTCTGCCGACGCATTCTGCTCGAATCCCCACGCAGGATAGTTGTGTTGTCGCTACGCAAAGAAGAGAGCCGGCAGGCCTGCGCCATGCTCGCCTGCGAAGCGGGATCGACTGAGCTCATACCCGAATGGGGCGATGTGTTCGCTCTCAACGTCTTCAAAGACCGGCGCCGCGCCGAGATCATCGGGGAGTCGGCGCTGCGCCGGAGGGTTATCGACGCGCTTTACGATACACTCACCCCGGGAATACTGCATTCATATTATCTGAACCGCACGATTACCCGCCACGCACCTCACGTGATCGTAGACTGCATCAACACCGCCACGGGGCTCGCCTATCAGGACGTCTACAAAACCGTCCAGCGGGCCAGAAAGGCACAGGCGCGAAAGCAGGATCTCAGCGAGCACGTGGACATGCTCATGCTGACCGACGCGATCCCTCAACTCATCCGGCACGTGCAGGTCCTCTACCAGTCGATGATCGATGCCGGAACACAGTGCTATTTCAAGGTGGGGACATCGGGAACCGGCGGCATGGGCCTCAACATCCCCTACACGCATTCCGAAGAACGCCCGTCACGGACGTTGTTGTCCAAGTCCGCCCTGGCAGGTGCCCAATCCCTCCTTCTCTTCCTCATGGCACGCACTCCAGGCGGCCTGATCACGAAGGAGGTGAAGCCGGCTGCTGCCATCGCATGGAAGCGCATAGAGTACGGCGAGGTGCCGGGTGTCTCGCTGGTCGACTGCCCGCCTGAAAAGGCCCTGAAGATCGGCAGAACATTTCGCCCACGCGACCGCTCCTGCGGCCGACCCCTCGGCAAGAAACTGGAGTCCGTCTTCATCGACACGGGCGAGAACGGAATCTTCTCACTCGAGGAGTTCTCCGCTCTGACCACGCTGGAACAGATGGAGTTCGTCACTCCCGAAGAGATCGCGGACAACATCGTGTTTGAGATCAAGGGTGGCAACACCGGGCATGACATCATCAATGCACTCGACAACGCCGCGATGGGCCCGACCTATCGCGCGGGACTCATGCGCCACTCAGCGTTGGAGAAGATGCGCCAACTGGAGGACGAGCACGGCTGTCACAGCCTCGCATTCGAGCTCCTCGGACCACCGCGTCTCTCAAAGCTCATTTTCGAGGCGCACCTCTTGAGGCTGAATTACGGCACAATGGAAGAGGTCGCGACGGCGTCTCCCGGCCGCATGTCCACGGCTCTGGCGCGCACGCTGCGCGAAAACTCCGATCTCAGGAGCCAGATCATCTCGATCGGCATCCCGATCCTCTGGCCTGACGGGACGATGTCGCGCGGCCCTGTGGTGAAGACGCCGCCGGTTGTCTCCGACGACGATACGTTCAAGACAGACGCGGGCACAATCGACCGCTGGGCCGAGAGCGGGTGGGTCGACCTCCGCCTCGCCAACTGCCGGAAGTGGCGTGACCGGTTTGCCAAGATCCTGAAGGAGGCGGACGAGATCTCGCCTCGGGACACGTCCTCCCGCCATCTCCGGGGGCGCCAGTTCTGGACGTTCGACGGTTTCATCCAGCCCGGCAAGATCGTAGGCTGGATCTTCGCGACCGAAGAAAAGGGCGCGCGGATGAAGTAGTAGCAGAAAATGATGACAATCCGACGATCGCGTGACCGCGGTCATTTCAACTTCGGCTGGCTCGACACGCACCATACCTTCTCCTTCGCCGGATACCACGACCCCGCCCAGATGGGGTTCCGAGCCCTCCGCGTGATCAACGAAGACTGGATCAAGCCTGGCAAGGGATTCCCGATGCATCCCCATTCGAACATGGAAATCGTCACGTACGTCCTGGAGGGCGCGTTGGAGCACCGGGATTCGATGGGGAACGGGGGCGTGATCCGGCCGGGCGATGTCCAGAGAATGAGCGCAGGCGCAGGACTGAGGCACAGCGAGTACAACCACTCCACCACGGAGGATGTTCATCTTCTTCAGATCTGGATCGAACCGGATGAATTCGGGCTTCCGCCTTCGTACGAGCAGAAGTCGTTCCGTGCGTGGGAGAGGCGCGGATCATGGCGTCTCGTCGCTTCGCCCGATGGCCGAGACGGGTCGATCACCTTCCACACAGGGACGGATCTCTACGCCGCCACGCTCGACCCAGGCGAGGAGATCGCGCACGTCCTTCGGGGAGGGCGACATGCGTGGATGCAGGTCGCGCGAGGATCGGTAGAGATCGCCGGAGAGCTTCTGGAGGCGGGAGATGGCGCCACGGTCAGCGGGCAGGAGGTCGTGCGACTCGAGGCGACGGATACATCGGAGCTGCTGCTTTTCGATCTCGCCTAGACAGCCGGGTCACGACCGTCGCCGCTCGGTAGAGGAGGAGCTATGCGGCCGAGCCTCCATTGAAACGAGCTCTCCCGCTCCGGTGATCTGCCCTGACCCTCAGAGATCCGGGGAGACTACGGGGAGGGGCTGGGGTGACGGGTGGTCGTCATGGCCGCGGAGAAGCTCGGGACGATCAGCCGACGAATCGAGGCTCAGGAGAAGAAGTGATGTCGGCGCGGCGAGGACAAGGAGGAGGGGCCAGAAAAGCGGCTCGGGCAACCTGGCGTGCAGCGGGAGCATGACGATCGGATTGACCATCAATCCGAGGCTCCAGGTGGCGCCATACAGCCCGAGGTACCTCCCGCGGGCCCTCGGCGGCGCCCAATCGGCGACAAAGGACATCTGTTGAGGAATCGCCATGATTTCGCCGACCGTCCAGAGGAGGAGCATCAGAAGGAACCATGCCCAGTGCATGACGAAGCCGATGAGACCGAAAGCGATGCCGACCACGATGCTCCCGATGGCAGCGACGCGGAGCCGCCGGTAACGACTCAACCACGCGACTGCCGACATCTCGAGAGCCGCGATCAGCAGGCCATTAGCGGCTACAAGGATCCCGAAGGTGGAGGCCGGATAGCCTGCCGAGAGCGTCATCGTGAGCGGCAAGACCGTGAGAAAAGAGAAGAACACGAGCGTGAAAGCGAAGGAAGCAAGGAGGAGGCGAAGGTATGCACGATCACGCCACGGGCTCTCCTGAGGCGCCGCCGCCGAGCTGCCGATGGCCGCAGGCGGTTGCGTCTCAGGAATGCCCAGAAGAACAACGACACCAAAGAGGAGCGTCGTCAGACCGTCCGCAGCAAATAGCAGCCGCCAACTCACGTCGACGAGGAATCCGCCGGCCCCGATGCCGAATGCGAATCCGAGGTTGACGGCGGTTCGCAATGCCGCGAAGCCCGCTGCCCGCTCGCGCGAAGGTAGCTGATCCCCGATGATCGCCGATGAGGCCGGCCGGTAGAGATCGGCGAGAAAACCGAAAAGAAGAAGGATCGGGATGAGCACGTGCGCCGTCGGCGCCTGTGCCATCGCCAGGGCCAGGACACCGCTTCCGAAGAGGCTGAGCATGAGGGTGCGGCGGCGCCCTAACCTGTCGGTCAGCTCGCCGCCGGTGATGATCGAGACGAGCGACCCGAGTCCATAGGCCATGACGAGGCCCCCAGCTTGAGCGCCTGTCATGTGGAATTCGCGGCTCAGGACCAGCGTGAGATACGGGAGGATGAAGCTCCCGAGCTTGTTGACGAGGGTCCCCCACACGAGTATGCGCACCGTCCGCGGGAGACGACGCAGGACAGCAAATGGATTCTCCAACACGAACGTCGGATATTATCACGCAGCACGCCAAACACGGCGAAGCCACGACCAATCAGGCTGCGGCCCCGCCGCCGGCGAGAGCGCCCGGCCCGCTCCGGACGCTGTCCGATCTCGACCTTATCGCTCCGAGCGAGCAGACGCCAGCAGTTGAGCGGCGTCGATGAGTGCCTGAGCGAGTCGCGGTCCGACCGCCTTGTTGCCTTTCGCGTTCGGGTGTGAGTCGCCGTCTCCGTGACTCGCCTCATACTGGTACTTCAGCATGTTTGCCGCAGCGCTGCCGTCATTGGGCACGGCAAGAATGTCGAAAACGTCGAAGCAGACCACATTCGGATGTCCGTTGAGGTAGGCGGAGCTCTTGAGCCAGTTTGCGAAGGCGCGCGCGTTGGCAGCTTCGGTCGAATTCGTCGAGAGCCTGTGCAGAGGCGGCGTTGACATCACCATAAAGATCTTGTCCTTGCGTGTGTCGCAGAATTTCCGAATGGCCAAGGCCCATTTTTTTCGCTGGTTGAGGGTCGCGGTGTTCGGAATCGCTGAAGCCGGAAAACACGACTTGAACGCAATGACCTGATGGTTGTCGAGGATCAGGTTTCTGCAGGTCACGTAAGACTGGCCCTTGTTTGACCACAATTTCCAGAGCCCATCCGGGTCAGTGTTGTCGTCAGGGATATCGTAGTTCGTGCCGGTGAAATGCCCGGCGGGATCGCGAAGGCCGTCGTAATTGTATCCGTGATCCCAGAATTGGAAAGAGGACGAATGAGAATTGTTGTAGGTCTTGATGTATTTCCGCATGTTCCCCTGGACGACGAAGCCGTCGCCTGTGGAATGATGCAGGAAGAACAAGTTGTTGAGCACGGCCGGTTCCTCGGGTAGCGTCTGTCCCGATAGTTTAGGCAGGGCCGCTCCGGCGAGTAGGATTGTGGTACCGATGAATCCCGCCAGACTAAGCCGATTTGGCAGCATTTTTGTAACCTCCATCATGGATTGATTAAAGACGATAGGGCGGATTATGAAATCCATATAGAATATGGTACCGAACGGGCTTCTTGTAAAGTGACGACCCTCACGTGGAGGATCCAGATGCCTGCCGCCGGGAGCCGGGGCTGCGCACCCACGTCCGGGCCACGTCAAACTCCCGCGCAAACCACAGATTTCGCAGATTGACTCGCAGATGTCGCCGATTGCTTCGCGCCGACCGGAGAGTGAGGAGCAAGTCGCTCGTCGGTTGAATGCTGGAAGGATCTGCGTAATCTGCGCGGAAATCTGCGTCATCTGCGGTTTCCTCCGATCGACTTCACCCGGACTTCGCGGTGCGACTTTGACGTTCCCCTGCCTGCCCCCTTTCTGGTGTAGACTTCCCGCCGCAGCATCCATTATGATGGGCGCGATTTGGCAGCCCAAGGCATCGGAGGCGTGGCGATGGATGAGACGGAACCCGTAGTCATCCCGATCGATGGGACCTTGGACCTGCACACATTTCGGCCGCGAGATATGAAGGCACTGGTGCCTGAATATCTGAACAAGTGCCGGGAGAAGGAGATCTTACAGGTGCGTATCATTCACGGAAAGGGAATTGGGGAGCTCAGACGGACCGTCCACGCGATCCTCGAGCGGCTGCCGGAGGTCGTGTCATTCCACACGGCCGCTGAAGACGCTGGAGGCTGGGGGGCGACGATTGTGACACTCAGAAAGGACCTGGAGGATGGCTATGGAAACCCCTGATCCGGCGGTTCCCGCTGCCCAGCTGACGTCGCGACGCCGACTGCTGAACGTCCTGCTCGGCAGCAGTTTCCTCTCGTGGATGGCCGTCCTGTTGTACCCCGTGCTCAGGTACTTGAAACCGCCGGCCGAAGCCGGCGGCGGCTCGGAGATGACGCTGAGCGATGCGGATCGTACGAAGGTGGTCCAGAATGGGTTCAGCATTGTGCGACTGGGCACCGATCGCATCATCGTTTTCCAGGATGCAGCAAAGACGATCCACGCGCTCCAGGCCAAATGCACCCACGAGGGGTGCACGGTTACGTACAAGGCCGACGAGGGGCTCGTCTGGTGTGCCTGCCATAACGGCAAGTTCGCGCTGGACGGGCGCGTGATCTCGGGACCGCCACCTCGGCCGCTCGCCGCCTACTCCGTGCGTGGAGACGTGGCGAACCAGATCACCATCGGCCGACAGGGAGCTTGATCATGGCAGAAGCACCACATCGGCCGTTCCGTGCATCGATTCTCGAAAAGCCCTGGCGGTGGCTCGACGAGCGTTATCACCTCGATGACGTCGTGGATTTCGTTCGCCACAAAGAGATCCCCATCGGCGGTCACGCCGTGATTTGGTACTACTTCGGTGGCATCGCGCTCTTCTTCTTCACCGTCCAGATCGTCACCGGCATCCTCCTGCTCATGTACTACGAAGCCGGCGAGAATACATCCTATGAATCCATGAAATTCCTCGTGGGCAAGGTCCCCTTCGGCTGGCTCATTCGATCCATTCACTGCTGGTCCGCGCACCTCATGGTGATCGCGGTCCTCGTCCACATGTTCAGCGTCTTTTTTCTGAGGTCTTATCGCAAGCCACGTGAGCTGACCTGGATGACCGGATTCGGTCTGTTGGGGCTGGTCCTCACCTTCGGCTTCTCCGGCTACCTGCTCCCGTGGAACGAGCTCAGCTACTTCGCGACTGCCGTGGGCACCGACTCCATGAAGTCTATCCCGTATGTCGGCGAATGGTTGCTCGAAGTCCTCCGAGGCGGCAAAGAGGTGTCGATCCGCACCCTTCACCGCTTCTTCGCGCTGCACGTCTGCGCCCTCCCAATCGCGACCTTCGGCCTCGTCGCCTTCCATATGGTCCTCGTCCAGAGGCAGGGAATGGCAGCTCCGGAGGCTCACGATGATACTGCCGCATCGAAACTGGGCGCCATGCGTTTCTTCCCGAACTTCGCGATGCGCGACGTGCTGCTCTGGGTGCTCTGCATGAACATCCTCGCCATCCTCGCCGTCTGGCTTCCCCACGGCCCCGGAATCCCGGGAATGGAATGGAACATCGGCGACAAGGCCGACCCGCTCAAGCCGGCCTATCCCGGCATCAAGCCCGAGTGGTACTTCCTCTGGGTCTACCAGATGCTCAAGGAGTTCCCGGCGCACATCCTTGGCATGGAGGGACCTCAGGCCTGCATGTTCATCGCCTCGCTCCTCATGGCGGCATGGCTCCTTGTTCCTGTCTTGAATCGCAGCTCGCAGCGCGGAAGGAAGAGCCCTGCATTCGAAGATTTCGGCGTCGCAGTCGTGCTGTTTCTCGCGTTCCTGACGCTCAAGGCGTGGGACCTCGGCGTCCACGTGCCGCACGGCGAGGATCCTGCCGCGAAGCCCGAGCTGGTGCAGATCATCAACCGGAACTCAGCAGGTGTCATCATGTTGCTCGGTCTCGGGATCACCGTTTTGCGGCGCATGTGGTACGGAGCCAGCCACTTTGCCTTCACCGCGATCGCTCTGCTGCAGGCAATCCTGCACGGCTTCGTGGGACTCTCGTATCTGGCCGCGAGCGGCGCATGCACACTCCTGTTCGGGGTCGCCGTGGCCTTTCACGCGCGCCGCGCGAGGCGCGAGCGACTCGCCGCTGCCTGCCTCCTCGGTTGCCTCCTCTTCTCCCGACCATCCGCAGCGCAGGAGCCGCAGGCGGCAGCCCAAGCAGGGAATCAGATGCCTGTGGAGAAGTGGCCCGAGGACTTCCGGAAGCTGTTTGATGCGAACGAGAACGGGAAGCCGATCGTGCCACCTGAGGCGCAGGCCTTTTTCCGGAGGCTGCCCGGTCACGCACAGACTCTCTTTTTTTCCGGCGTAGAATCCGGTCTGCTTTCCTCGCCGGCCCAGCTCGCCAGCCTGCTCTCTCTCGACCTCGACGACCGCAAGATCGAGCTGCTTCTCTCGGACAACTGCGTGCTCTGCCACACCAACCCGGACATGCAGAGCGACGAAACGCTCTTCCGTCTGCGGGACGGCGATCCGGTGGAGCGCGAGAAAGACCCCTACCGGCACCTGGACGTGCGCGAGATCGTCTCCGACGTCCACTTCCGCCAGGGCTTGATGTGCGCTGGGTGCCACGGTGGATCACCGGCTGGCACCGAGATGGATGACGAAATCTATGAGCGCTGGCCCGAGGCGTCCAAGCGCAAGGCCGACAGGACCTGGGTCCCGGAGTTTTGCACAGTGCGCTGCCACGCAAACGCGGAATTCATGCAGCGGTTCAACCCGTCCTTGCCGGTGGACCAGATGCTCAAGTACCGCGAGAGCCACCACGGGCGACTCCTGCTGGGCAAGAAAGACTCCAAGGCGGCGCAGTGCGTCAGTTGCCACGGCGTCCATGGAATTCGCAGCCCCGAGAGCCCGGTCTCCTCAGTGAACGCGGCCAACATCCCGGCGACCTGCGGGAAGTGTCACGCCGATCCTCAGTACATGTCAGGCTACACGCTGAGCGACGGCACCACCCCCATCCCGACCGACCAGCTTGAGAAATACCGAAAGAGCGTGCACGGACTCGCTCTGCTTCAGAAGCACGACATGGGCGCCCCCGCCTGCAACGATTGCCATGGCAACCATGCGGCACTGCCGCCGGAAGTCGGGCACATCGCGCAGGTCTGCCGCACGTGCCACGTTGTCAATGGAACCCTGTTCGACGGGAGCCCCCACAAGAAGGCCTTCATCGCGCACCGGTGGCCCGAATGCGAGACGTGCCATGGCAAACACGACATCAAGAAGACCAACGACGAGATGCTGGCCGTCGCTCAGCCCACCAGCATCTGCGATCCGTGCCACCGCGACTATGGCAAGCCCCTCTGCACGGAGACCACCGCGCTCTTCTACAACAGCATCACGCAGGTGCGAGAGGCGGGTGAGGAGATCGAGCGGGCGGCGGGTGAGCTAGCCGAGATGGGCCTGGAAGTGGACGACTTGCGATTCGGCGTGAGTGGACTGCGCGACTCGCTGCTGCAGTCCAGATCGCTCATCCATTCTTTCAGCCGGACCGACTTCTCAAAACCGTACGAAACGGGCATGAAAACCGCCGCTGAGCTGCGCGCGGAGGTCGATCGGATGAGGGGTGAGTACAGCTTTCGTCGCAACTGGCTGATCGTCTCCACCCTCTTCATCACGCTGTTTGCAGTTCTCCTCTATATGCGGATCAGACTCGCAGACAAACAGGGGGGGTACAGGCCGCCGGGCGCGGCATAGCCGTCCCGAGTTCAAAGTTCAAAGTTCAAAGTTGAAGAGCCGAGGTCATCTCACGGGTCTGTCATGACCCGGAATCTTGATCTTTGAACTCTGCTCGGGCCCCGTGTGATCCGCGTCACCTGCAACGACCTCTATGGGAAAGCTCAGGTGATTCTCAGGACTTCCATCGCCACCTGTCCGATCTTCTCGGATGACGCTCGAACGAATCCCATGAGAGGTTAACATGAGAACACACGCAGGTTTCCTTGCCGGCTGCCTGATCAGCGGCATGATCGCCCACGCAGGGAGCACGGCCGATGGGCGGGTGATCTCAGCAATCGCGTGAGCTGGGACCGTGACGGAAGCCCGCGTACAGCCAGGGGGACCGTGGGTGCCTATGAGACCGGCGGGAGCTCCCCGGCTTCGGCAGATCTCTCGATGACGATGAGCGTCTCGCCGGAAGCAGGAGTCGTAGGCGCCACCCTCACCTACTCGCTCGATCTGCGCAACAACGGCCCCGATGAGGTGTCCGGCGTTCAGATATCGGACACTCTGCCCTCCGCGCTATCCATCGTCTCGGCCACACCGAGCCAGGGAGTATGCGGCAGAGGAGGGTTCATCGGCTGCGACCTCGGCTCCCTGCCTGCTGGCGCGAACGCCACTATCGAGATCCAGGCCGTGACGCTTTCAGCCGGCGAGATTGTCAATCACGCTTCCGTGCTCTCCCGCCAGACCGATCCGGTGCCTTCCAACAATGCGGCATCGGCAGCCGCGACGATCACGGGTGGAGCGGTGACTGCGCGATTGGCCGTCAGGGTTGTCGGTAGAGGGTCGGTCATGAGCAGCCCCGGTGGGATTGCCTGCCCCGGGGACTGTGTGGAAGAATTCCCGATCGATGGACGGATCACTCTGGCGGCTGTGCCGGCGCGCGGCCACCGATTCGCCGGCTGGCGTGGTGGGTGCCGAGGTACCGGATCGTGCAGTCTCACCATGACATCCGCTCGCCAGGTCACCGCCCGTTTCCGCCGCGCGCGTTCGTAGGAACCGGCCCGCGCCCGATCCCTCATCGAGCGCCGGCCTGATTTCGCGAGTGGGAGTGGAGGCGCGAGAACGGGCGCACCTTCCCCTTCTAGCCGATTTCAGGTCGGATTGCGCATTATGGGAGGAAGGAGGGCGCTCACATGGCTCGAGGGTCGGGGGGGCATTACGGGACGGCGCCGCGGGCGTTGATTCCGGTGTTGGCGATGGCTCTCCTGGGTGGATCGGCCATCGCCGTGCGGGCGGCGACCGACATGGGCAACGCGAGCGTGCCGCTTATTTCGTCCCTCACGGCGAATCCGAAGGTGGTCCAGCAGAACCGGACGACGCGGGTGGCGCTCACGTACAGGTTCAGTGATGCGGGTCGGGATTTGCGCGGGGGGATGCTCAAGGTGACGATCCTGCGCTCCTCGGGCGGCGAAGTGGAATTGACGTACGCATTGACAAAGCCGAAACACGAGGGCGCCACCGGTCAGGAAACCGTACCGATCGACGTTATGTGTGACACGAGCAGTTTGGTGAAGATCACGGCAAGGTTGCAGGATGCGGGCGGGCGCACGAGCCAGGCCAAGACAGTGCAGCTCGCGACTCCCGGCACTGAGGTTGGGCAGCAGGCGGCCAACTTCACACTGGTCGATCAGAGCGGCCATCCGGTGTCATTGCGCGATTACGCGGGCAAAGTAATCCTGTTGCACCTCTCCGCCATGTGGTGCCGACCGTGTCAGAGCGAGGCGGAAGATGCCGAGGAGCTGCAGCGGCGATACAAAGACCGGGGGTTTGTTATCCTGGGTGTGCTGATCGAGGACTACGCGGGCGATCCGCCCGATCAGACGGATCAGCTGGCATGGGCGAACAGCTACTCGCTCACCTTCCCCGTGCTCGCGAGCGGTGACTCCATCGCGTGGAATCTCTACGACGATGAAGGCTACATCCCGCTCAATGTGATCATCGGCCGGGATCAGGTCATCACGTACAAGGACGTGGGCTACACTCCGGACGGGCTCGAGACTGAGATCGTCGAAGCCCTGAACAACTAATCGCCGGTCGCCACATCATGCAGGCAAAACACCGCGTGCGCGTCTCGGCGCTTTCATTTTCATGTCCGAAATTGGCCAACCGCGCGCGAAGGCGATGGTACACTGTGTGGCATGGAACTGGATACGAGAGCTTGTTATGAAGCGCTGCGAAGCCGTGATCCGCGGTTCGACGGCCGATTCTTCACAGGTGTATTGACGACCGGCATTTATTGCCGCCCGATCTGTCCGGCCGTGACGCCGCGGTTTGAGAATGTCCGGTTCTTCGCCTGCGCGGCTGCGGCCGAGGAGAACGGGTTCCGGCCGTGCAAGCGCTGCCGTCCGGAAACCGCCCCCGGCACGCCGCCCTGGGCGGGGACATCGACGACCGTGAAACGCGCGCTGCGCCTCATCGCCGAGGGCGGTCTGGATGACGGAGGTGTCGATGTATTGGCTGCGAAGCTGGGCATCGGAGCCCGCCACTTGCGCCGGCTGTTCCATGAGGAGTTGGGAGCGTCACCCTTGTCCGTAGCCGAAACGCATCGCATCCACTTTGCCCGGAAGCTGCTCGACTCTACCGATTGGCCGGTCGGCCGCCTCGCGCTGCTCTCAGGCTTCGGGAGTGTCCGCCGATTCAACGACGCGATCCGGAATACATTTGGTCTCCCACCGACTCGATTGCGGAGGATGAGCGAGGGGGTTGGTCCGACGAAATCCCCGCGGCTTCGGATCCCCTACGTGCCACCGTACGACTGGGATGCTCTTCTCGACTGGTTCGAAGTGCGCGCCGTCCCAGGCCTCGAATTGGTCCGCGACGGCGCCTATCGGCGTACGTTCGAATTGGCGGGGGCGCGCGGGATACTCGAGGTGCGCCACGATCCGCGCTCGAAGTGTCTGGAGGTACTCCTCCCGGCACAGGTTACCGCAAGCCTGATCCCGCTCGCCGAGAAGGTCCGGCGGCAATTCGATTGCAGCTCGGTGCCCCAGCAGATCGCCACGCACCTGCGGCGCGATCCCCTCCTGGCACCGCTCGTGTCCCGGCGGCCTGGTCTGCGCGTGCCTGGGGCGTTCTGCCCCTTCGAGCTCGCAGTGCGCGCAATCCTCGGACAACAGGTATCCGTCCGCGGCGCGCGGACGTTCGCGGAGCGATTGGTGCAGATTTTTGGCGATCCCATGCCGGGAGATACGGCCGGGCTCACCCATGTGTTCCCGGACCCAAGCAGGCTGATGCAGGCGGACCTGAGCCGGATCGGCATCACGCGCGCCCGAGCATCGACGATCCGCGCGGTTGCCGCGGCATTCTGCGACGGCCGGATCGATCTTTCTCAGAATACGGAGCTGGACGGATTCGTCGGCCGTCTTGCTGCAATCCCGGGTGTGGGCCCGTGGACGGCCCACTACATCGCCATGAGGGGCGCTGGTGAGCCGGATGCGTTCCCATCCGGCGACCTGTGGTTGCGGCGGGCAGCATCAACGACGACAAATCCACTGAAATCCCGGGAGCTCGAATCCCGGTCCGCTGCGTGGCGGCCGTGGCGCGCATACGCGGCAATGCATTTGTGGCTCAAGACGGAGGTAAGGAAATGATGATGCACATCGACCATTGTGAATCCCCGATCGGCCGCTTGGTTCTTGCGGCCGGCGATCACGGCCTGGTCGCGCTCGAATTCGAGGACCACTGGGACGTGGCTCGAAAGCGGCTCGAGCACCGGTTCGGCACTGTAAGCAACGGGCAGCCTCTCGTGGAGACCAGAGCGAAGCTTGAGGCGTATTTTGCCGGCGAGGTGACGGCGCTGGACGAGGTGGCCGTTGATCCACAGGGAACGCCGTTTCAGCTTCGCGTGTGGAAAGCATTGCGCGCAATCCCGGCGGGCAGAACCGCCTCGTACGGCAACATCGCGCGGTCACTCGGTCTCCCCGCTGGCGCCTCGCGCGCGATCGGCGCCGCCAACGGGAGCAACCCGGTCGCAATCGTGATTCCGTGTCATCGCGTGATCCGCAGCGACGGCGCCCTCAGCGGGTACGGCGGCGGAGTCGAGAGGAAGCGATGGCTGCTCCAGCACGAAGGCGCGATCCTGCTTTAGTGGTTTCGAGTTCAAAGTTAAAAGTTCAAAGTTCAAAAGCGTCAAGCGAGCCTCCGAGTGGTCTTGAACTTTGAACTTTGAACTTGGACCTTTGAGCTCGAGACAAGCCAATACTCCCTCCCACGCCATTCTGCCACACTAGCAATGATGTTCTGAGATGATAGAATGACCGCACCCCGGATGGACTTGGGTATGGAGGAAGGTGCAATCATGCTGGAGGAACTGAAGGACAAGCATACTGGGCAGAAGAAGCTGCTCGAAGAGCTCCGGGGTTTTCTTTGAGATCGAACACAAGCGGGATGAGATTGCGGCGATCGATCACCGGATGTCCGACCCGGGCGCGTGGAGCAATCAGGAGCTGCTCAAGGAGCTGAACCGGAGCAAGAAGCGGCTGGCCGGTACGACCGAGAGGTTTGGTCATCTCGAACGCAGTATTTCGGATGCGGGCGCGCTGCTGGAGCTGTTGGAGGAAGGGGAGGCGTCGGTCGAACCGGAGTTTCGAGGGCTGCTGAAGGCGATCGAGGCGGACGCGGAGAAGCTGAGGCTCGAGGCGCTCTTCTCCGACGAAGCCGATGCCAAAGACGCCTACCTCGAGATCAACTCAGGTGCGGGCGGAACCGATGCGCAGGATTGGGCTCAGATGCTGCTACGTATGTACCTGCGGTTCTGCGACAAGGAGGGGTTCGCGGCGACGGTCGTAGACTCGCAACCGGGAGACGAGGCGGGGATCAGGAGCGCCACGGTGAGCATCGAGGGGCCGTACGCCTTTGGATACCTGAAAGAGGAAGTGGGTGTGCACAGGCTCGTCCGCATCTCTCCGTTCGACTCGAATGCGCGGAGGCACACGGCTTTCGCGTCTGTGTTCGCATACCCTCAGGTGGACGAGTCGATCAAAGTCGACATCGATCCGAAGGACCTGCGCGTGGACACATATCGCAGCAGCGGCCACGGAGGTCAGCACATCAATGTGACCGATTCCGCGGTGCGGATCACGCATATCCCGACCAACACTGTGGTGTCGTGCCAGAACGAACGGAGTCAGATTCGGAATCGCGACTTGGCGATGCGCGTTCTGATGGCGCGTTTGGTGGAGCTCGAGCGGGGAAAGCAGCTCAAGAAGAAGCAGGAGATCGAGGACGCGAAGAAGGACATCGGCTGGGGCAGCCAGATCCGCTCGTATGTTTTGCACCCCTATCAGATGGTCAAGGACCATCGCACGAAGCTCGAAATCGGTGACGTGAATCGGGTATTGGACGGCGACCTTGAGGAGCTGATCAAGGCTGCGCTGCATATGAATCGGAAGAAGTAGGCGGCATTGAGGTGAAGCAGTGAGAATACTGGTATCTGACGACATCAGCGAATCCGCGCTCGGGGTTTTCTCAGGCACGGGCTGGAGCGTGCAGAAGAGGACGGGGCTGAAGAGCGAGGAGCTCGCCGCGATCATCGCCGAGTACGACGCGCTTCTGGTGAGGAGCGCGACGAAAGTGACCCGCGAGTTGCTCACGTGCGCCTCGAAGTTGCGCGTGGTCGGGCGCGCCGGCATGGGCGTGGACAATATCGACGTCGAAGCCGCGACGGTGAAGGGTGTGGTCGTGATGAACACACCCGGGGCGAACACGATATCCACGGCGGAGCATGCGATGGCGTTGCTGCTGGCGGCGGCGAAGCATGTGACACAGGCGGCGGCGAGCATGAAGGCGGGGCGTTGGGATAAGAAGAGTTTCGTCAATATGGAGCTCCGCGGCAAGACTCTCGGCATCATCGGGTTGGGGCGTATCGGCCAGGAAGTCGCCAGGCGGGCAGCGGCGTTCGAGATGCGCTTGATGGCGTATGACCCATTCGTATCCGAGAGCGTCGCGCGTTCGTTGCATGCGCACCTCGCCCCCCTGGACCAGCTGCTCGCCGAATCGGATTTTGTCTCCCTGCATGCCACGCTGACGGCCGAGTCAAGAAACCTCATCGACGCGACCGCGCTGGGCAGGATGAAGCCTGGGGCCGTCCTGATCAACTGCGCGCGCGGCGATCTGGTCGACGAGGACGCCGTCCTTGAAGCGCTTGAAAGCAAGCGCATCGCCTGCGCCGCCCTGGACGTCTTCAAGAAGGAGCCCCTCACGGACTACCGCCTGGCGTCGCACCCGAATGTCATTCCGACGCCGCACCTGGCCGCCTCCACGTCGGAGGCGCAGGAGCTGGTCGGCGTCGAAATCGCGCGCCAGATCTATGACTACTTGAAAGACGGGATCGTGCGCAACGCCGTGAACGTGTCAGCGATTCCAGTCGAAGACCGGACGGTGGTCGAGCCATTCCTCACACTCGGGGGCAGGCTCGGCGCTTTCGCCGCTCAGATCACACAGGGACGCATGGAGGAGGTCGAGATCGAGTACCATGGGGATGCTCTTCACAAGTACGCAAACACGATCTCCAGTCACGTCCTCCGCGGATTGCTGGGCACGATCATCGAAAACGTCAATGAAGTGAACGCTCTGCATATCGCCCGTTCGCGAGGAATCAGGTTACGGGAGGAGTTCTCGCCGGCGGCCTCCCCGTACCCGAGTCTCATCGGAGTGCGCCTGAGGACGGATGAGACACAGACACACCTGGAAGGCACCGCCTTCAACCACCGCCTTTGCCGTCTGGTGTCTTGCGACGGCCTCCCCCTCGACATCCACCTCGGAGGAGGAATGCTGTTCATCCGTAACCGCGACGTCCCCGGGGTGATCGGCCAGCTCGGGACCGCGCTCGGCGGCCATACCATCAACATCGGGCAGATGAGCCTCAGCAGAAACAGCGAAACTCACCTCGCAATGGCCGTGCTCAGTGTCGACGGGGAGGTCGGGACCGAGGTCGTCGAAGAGCTCCGCCGAATCACGGCAGTGGAATACGCACGATACGTTGAGGTATGAGGCTGCGCGCAAGACGAGGCTTCTACGATTTCTGCTATACTCGGACGTGAACAACCGAGGAGGAAGAAAGTGAAAAGACACCTGTCTGTTGCCCTCTTGGCGATCTCGACACTCGCGCTCCTGCCCGCAACCTCGCCTGCCGGAGACGCGTTCGTGAAGTTCGGCCTCGTCGTCAACGACCTGGGTGAAGGGTTCGATTTTTCCGACCGCTGGCAGATCGGCGCGGGGGCCGACTGGGTCGTGGCTGACACGGTCGGCATCGGCTTCGAGGTTCAGTTCGCCTACCGCAAGTACACCATCTCGCTTCTGGGGACTGATGTCGACATCCGGGCCATTCCGCTGAACCTCTTCGGCAATGTGAAGTTCAAGCCCGAGCTCGACGGTGGGGTGCATCCGTTTGCCGGAGCCGGATTCGGGATGATGGGCAGCATCAACTCGGCCGAGGGTGGAGGAAGCACTGAGGTCGATAGCGACTTCGACCCGGGACTTCACTTGATGGGCGGCCTGGAGCTCGGCTCGTCCGACGGTGCCGCGTTTCTCGTCGAATTCGAGCTAGCGCGGCCGGTCGTCGACGGGGCTCAGAACATCTATGTCTTCTACGGAGGCATTCGCTTCTAGGCGGCGTCGCGTCGGATCTCTACCGACACGCCGTAGGCTCGGTGCGGCACGCCGGGGCGGTTCATAACGCCGCGCTGCGAAGAAAGCTCTGGTCGTTTCCTCGTGCATCGGTCTCACTGCAGACCCGGTACGTGTCTGTCCTTTCCTTCCACATATTCAGCTCACTTTTAGGAAAAATTGATCTTGCAATCCAATATTTGTAGGTGTAGTCTTAAGAATACGTGAACGACAGCACGACCTCGGGGTTCCGCCCCGCAAGTGGTGAGGTGGTAGTCGTGGATTTGCGGCGAGCACGAGGGTGGTCTGTGTGATGCAGCCGAATCATGCGGACCATTCCCGAACGACGGATAGAAAGGATCTTCAAAGCCCCGAGGAGCGTCTGCGCGATCTTGTCGAAGACTTGGACGCGATCGTCTGGGAAGCTGAAGCGCCGGAAGACGCACTCGGTGCCAGTGGTGCACTGAGGTTTTCGTTCGTCAGCGGGCGGGCTGAGAGCATCCTCGGCTACCCCGTCGGACGGTGGCTCGGTGAACAGGGGCTCTGGCCCTCTGTCGTGCATCCCGACGACCGGGCGCGAGTGGAGCGCACGTATTCGACCGTTCTGCTGGAGGGACGCTACGGCGGCATCGAGTATCGGGTTGTCGCCGCCGATGGGAGAACCGTCTGGATTCGAGACCGCGTCCATGCGGTTCGCTCAGCCGGGACCGGCCGGTTTCGCCTGCACGGGGTCATGATGGACATCAGCGATCGGGTGGAGGCGGAGAGTGCGCTGAAGAGGGGCGAGGAACGTTACCGCGCATTTGTCGAGCAGAGCACGGAGGGGATCTGGTGCTATGAGGCCGACCAACCGATGCCGGTGGATTTCACCGAGGACGAACAGATCGACTATTTTTATGCTCACGGCCGCTTGACCGACTGCAACGCGGTCTTCGCACAGATGTACGGGTTCGACGAACCGGAGGACGTTATCGGAGCCCGCGTCGGCGATTTGCTCCCCCGTTCCGACCCGCGGAACGAGGAGTACCTGAGAGCTTTTGTTCGGGCCGGATACAGGCTTTCGGACGTCGAGTCGCATGAGGTGGATCGAGCAGGGGGCTCGAAATATTTTCTGAACAACCTGGTGGGCATCGTCGAAGACGGGCGTCTGGTACGGGCCTGGGGCACGCAGCGCAACGTCACGCAGAGCAAGCAAGCCGAAGAGGAGATCAGACGGCAGACGGTGTTCTTCCGGGAGCTGTTCAATAGCGCGCCCAATGCGATCCTGATTGTGGACATGAATGATCGCATCGTCGACGCGAACCGTGGTTTCGAACGGACGTTTCAGTATTCGGCCGAGGAGGTGCGAGGCCGGCAGGTCAACGACTTCATCGTTCCGCCCGATCTGGCCGTCGAAGCCTCCGACCTATCTCGCCAAGCTCTCCGGGGCGATATCGTGCGGAAAGAATCGGTGAGGAAGCGAAGGGACGGGAGCCTTTTGACGGTTTCCATACTCAGCTATCCGATCATGGTCGATGGCCGGCTGGAGGCCATCTACGCGATTTACAGCGATATTACGGAACGGACGCGAGTGAACGCGGCATTGCGCGAGGTGGCGGTTGGAGTATCGGCGGGAACCGGCGAGGCTTTTTTCCAGACGCTTGCCCGTCAGCTCACGCGCGCCCTCGACGCCGATTACGCCGTCATCGCCAGGTTCGCCACGGGATCCGAGGACCGAATCAGATCGCTCGCGGTCTGCAGGCGAGGTGAGATACTCGAGAACATAGAGTACGATCTGGTCGGGACGCCTTGCGAGGGTGCGGCGCACGGAGCTCTTTGTTATTACGCGAATGACGTCCAGCGTTTGTTCCCCCGGGACGAGATGCTGCGCACGATGTCGGTGGAATCGTACATGGGAGTCCCTCTGTTTGATTCGACTGGACGCGCCTTCGGGCTGATGGCAGTGCTGCACGGCCGGCCGTTGTCGAATGAGTCGCTCGCGAGATCCATGCTGCAGATCTTCGGGATGCGCGTGGCGGCCGAGCTGGAGAGGACCCAGGCGGAGGAGGCGCTGAGGCGGAGCGAGGAGCAGCTTCGACACTCGCAGAAGATGGAAGCCGTCGGGAGGCTCGCCGGTGGTATCGCCCATGACTTCAACAACCTCCTCACGGCAATCTCCGGATACTCGGAGCTCATCCTTATTCGCATGCCGGCCAGCGACCCGCTGCGTCGACAGGTTGAGGAGATCAGGAAAGCCGGTGAGCGGGCGGCGTCGCTGACGCGACAGCTTCTTGCCTTCAGCCGCAAGCAGGTGCTTCAGCCGCGCGTCCTCGACCTCAACGCCGTCGTCATCGAAATGGACAAGATGCTCAGGCGTCTGATTGGCGAGGATGTCCTCCTGAGCACCATCTTGCAGGACGGGTTGGGCCGGGTGAAAGCCGATCCGAGCCAGCTCGAGCAGGTCATAGTGAACCTGGCCGTCAACGCCCGTGACGCGATGCCGCGCGGCGGCCGCCTCGTCATCCAGACTGCCAACATCCATTCCCGGGACGTGCAACCGGCTGAAGTGCCGGAATTGCGGCCAGGCGAATATGTGATGCTGGCGATCAGCGACAACGGCGTCGGTATGGAGCCCGATGTGCTCGGACGAATGTTCGAGCCCTTCTTCACCACCAAAGAAAAGGGTAAGGGGACCGGTCTCGGCCTCTCCACGGTTTATGGGATCGTCCGGCAAAGCGACGGGTATATCTCGGTCTCCAGCGCCCCGGGCCTCGGCACGACCTTCAAGATCTACCTCCCGTACGTCGCCGAGGCAGCGGATGTGCCGGCCGGCGGCGGAACCGAGGTGCAGCGAACCAGAGGAACCGAGACAATCCTGCTCGTCGAGGACGAAGACGTCGTTCGCAGGATGACCCGGGAGATTCTCGAGGGAGAGGGGTACAAAGTATTGGAAGCGGCCGACGGCCAGGAGGCGCTTCTTATCTGCGAGAAGTATGAGGGCCCGATTCAGCTTCTGTTGACTGACGTCGTGATGCCCGGATTGAACGGCCATGAGCTCGCCGAGGCTCTCTCCGAGAGCCGGCCCGGTATCCCGGTGCTCTATATGTCCGGGCATACGGGGGACACGATCATCGGGAAGGGCGCGAGGATCCGTCGCTCGGCATTCCTCCAGAAACCCTTCGTCCCCCATGCCCTTGCGCACCACGTCAGACAGTTGCTGGATGATCACTGATGCGCCTGGACCCGGGATTGAGTTCAAAGTTCAAAGTTCAAAGTTCAACGATGGTGGCGGATCCGGACTAGCACTTTGAACTTGCAACTTTGAACTTGGAACTTCGGTCCCCGCTTTGTGCTAGTATGAGCATCAGGCGTCACATGAAGACTGGGTTGCTCGGCGCGGCGTTGCTCACTCTCTGGACAACGCCCGTCCACGGCCTGAACGTGCTCGACTGGTTGAGCTCGGCCGGTGGCAATCCGCTCACAGTCCGTGCCCCGCGCTTCCTTCTGCTGGACCAGCCCCGCGGCGGACCGGCGATGGTGCACCAACTCGAGAGGACGACACGGATCGACACACCGGCGGCGGGGGAATTCGTCTACAGCTTCGGCGAGCTCTCTGCGGCCGTCAGCCTCGAGGCCGTCGATTCATCGACCGGGATTCCGTATCTGGTGCTAGTCAGTACGACCCTTCCGCGCAAGGTTCTGGCACTGCAGCCGCTCGCGCGTGGCGCCGAAGGACAGCTGACTATTGTCGACGAGAACCTGGCCGTGACGCCCGAGCCCCGCCAGGTCCGTGCGATCGACATCGATCCGGGGTCCATGTCCAATCGCTTTTTCCGAATCTATGACGGGCAGGGAATCCGCACCGTGAGGGACATCGGCAATCGGGCGCTGTTTGTCATCCCATCCGAGGCCTCAGATTCGTATCTGGCGCCACCAGAAACCAGAGGGTTCTCGGCACAGATGGCGTATCATCACCTCTCGCTCGTCCGCCGGCAGCTCGCTGAAGCCGGAATCCGTGCTCCCGAAGGACGCGCGGGGGTGTTCGTCAATGTGGCGGGCATCTCGCGAGGTATGTACTTGCGGCGCGCGCCATTTGTCCTGGCCTTCGGGGAGCGGCAGGCCGCGGACGCCGACATCCTTTACCACGAATACGGACACGCCGTTCTGGACGGCATCAACGCCCCGCTCATGCTCGAGGGCGAGAGTTTCTTCGGCTCCGCGATCCACGAAGCCTTCGGAGATGTTCTGGCGTACGTGATGAACGGTAATCCACGGATCGGCGAATGGGGGGGCCAGACGATCCGCACCCTTCAGAACACCGCGCGATATCCTGGAGGCTGCCTCGATCCCAAGCTCGGGCAGTTCGAGCCGCACGTGGCGAGTCGAGTGATCTCGGGCATCTTCTATTCGGTGGCGCAGAGAATCGGGAGGATGGAGACCCTGAATCTTCTGGTTGACGCAGCGATGAACCTGACGGCGTTCCCGTCCTTCTACGATTTGCGCTCGGCCGCCGTCGAAGCAGCTCGCGCACGGTATGGCGAGCAGCTTGCCGAAGATATCTCGGGTCTCTTCGAGGCGAGGGGGATCACGGCCGAGAATCTGAGCAACGATGCAGCCTTCATGGCCGGAGAGAAGATCAGTCTCCGCGACGCACACGGGAGGTACGTCGAAGAGGTGGCCGGCAGCGGATCGATCGAAGTGGTCACCGAAGGCGAGGTTCGATACTCTCGGCCCGGCTATAACCTCATCGCCGATCTCGAGCTCACCGGCCCTGCAGGTTTCGAAAAGGCCGTGGTGTTGGTCAACGGGCACTGGCCGGTGTCCAACGGCCAGATCATCGCGCCTGTCGGTCGAATCCTTTTGCGGGGGGCTCCCCCCGGAACCTACCAGATCCGCGCCCGCGTCAAGCTCGGCGGCAATCAACGAACGAGCTACCTGTACAAGAGCTTCAGTGTCAGGTAATCGCGACGGGGTCTCTGCCTAATTTTCGGGATCGTCTCGCTGCCGAGCGAGCCTCCTGACCAGCCGCTCCAGCCGTTTCTCGAAATCGACGCGATGACGATCCAGTTTCGGCTCGTGAGGATGCCGCTCAGAGAGACGGGTGATTCTTTCGAGCGCATCGCGGACGACCGCCTGCGCGTCCGTGAACCGCCGCTCCTGTCGCTCGAGGTGGATCGCCATGTTCTTCATGAACTCGAGCGCCGCTAACCCGTCCTCCTCGGCCCCGTCGCGCCAGAGCAGCATCGCCTCCTGCCGCTTCCCGGCCCTGCGGTGCATGAGTGACGCACGCTTGATGGCCCTGATCTTGCTCTCGCCTCCGACCCCGGCCCCCAAGGCCTCGGAAAAGTAAAGCGACGACTGCTCGTAACATTCTCTACGCTCGTAGAAGAATGCCAGCCCCAGCATGTCGCGCGCATCTCGGATCGCCGCTTCGCTCCTCCGCGCCACCAGGTCGTGGCAGATCGTCAGGACACACATCATGGAGAGGATATCGAGCCGGTTGTGGTGGAACACCTTGGAGATCCAGTAGGGGTTCTGTGTTTTCAGATACTCGAAGTAGACCTGCGGAATGTCGGCGCCCGGGACATCCCCGTGCCGTTCGACGCCCAGCAGGTTCTCTTCGAGGCTGCGCAGTGAGCAGCTCTCGAGGCGTTCGCCCCAGATCTGGCGGGCCGGGTAGAGCATGTCCAGATGCGGCAGACCACTCAACCTTGTTCGTCGACGCCCGAGCACGAAACGGCTTTCGAGCAGCGGCAGGTCGAAGGCGCGGCCGTTAAACGTCACGACTGCATCGAACCTCTCGAGGAAATCCTCCACGTTAGCCAGGATCTCCGGCTCGTCCGCGAAATCCCGCATGAAATACTGGCGGATGCGGAACTCATCATCCGCAAAGAAACCAAGCCCGGTGAGGAACGCGTAGTTGGATGCCCCGGCCGAGAGGCCTGTTGTTTCGAGATCGAGGTACAGGATTCGCGAGGGGTCAATCCCGCAGAATCGGTCGTCTCGGCTGATCAACGCGAGAATCTCACCAGTCAACTCGAGACCAGCGCCGATCCTGGTACGGCCATGATAGGAGTCGATCGCGAGGGGACATTCTCCCGGAGATCCGTGGTCGAACTGGCTGAGGTCTAACGGCTCTTCATGCGGCCGAGGTTCCTCGTCATCTTGACGGGCATTCCGCGCCTCTGCGCGAGCCGTGCGGGCCGAGTCCCGCGCCATCGAGCTCTGGATGAGGCGTTCGAGCTTCTCCTTGAGGCTTCCGGTCTCCGATTCCTGGATGTGCTGCCACTCCTCTTCGATGATCTTCTTCCTGTCCTGGTTCATGGAGGTGCGCCTGCACTCTTGTTGCACGATCAGGGCTTCGCGTCCACAAGCCCACGGAGTATCTCCTCGACCATCCGCTTCAGGCTCCGGCCGGGGTTGATGTTCGGGCCGATGCACGAGGGGCATCCCGAGGCGCACTGGCATTGGTTGAGCACCTCCTGCGCTTCCGCCAGGAGCCGCGCGGAGAGGCGGTGGAGCGGCTCGCTGAGCCCGATCCCTCCTGGGTAATTGTCGTAGATGAAGACGACCGGCTCGAAATTGCGCGGAGGCGGCTCGCGCCGGGGTCCTGGTTGCTGGAGCGGGACCTTCGTGCGGTCATCGCAAACGGCCTCCTGCAAGTCGCGGACGTCGCACATCAGGTAGAGCGGCGCCAGATGGTGGAGAAGGAACGCCAGGCCCCAGACGGCCAAGACGCGCTCGTCCGGGCTCCCCTCGATTGAATCGATCAGCTTCTCGTTGATCCTCAACCAGTACGAAGTGGTCTGCAGGTCGTTTTGCGGGAGCTGCTGGTTGCCGTAACCGACGTTCTCCATCGTGTTGAACTTGATCTTCTTGAAGCCGACGACCTGCCGGGCCACATGGACTTCGCCGTGAGACGACCGCCCGCCGTGCATATCATCGCCGTGGAACTCCTCGAGCACCTTGACATCCCTGTACGAAATGGCGTCGGTGAAATAGTCGACCTCGGTCTTCTTCACGTAGGCCTTGCGCTGATCGTAATCCATCTTCTCGACGATGTACCGCTGACTTTCGAGCAGATAGATGGCTTTTTCATGAAGCGTCGTCAGGGCCGCGCCGAAGTCAACCTCGGCGATAATCTCCGGCTTCCCCGTCTGATCGACGACGACGAAGTTGTCGGAGCTGATCGAGCGGAGGCTGACGGCGTCGGCGGGGTACGCCTCCTGGACCCAGAAGTACTTCTCCTGGCTGAGGTGCAGGAAGCCCCGATCGACGAGCATCGCGAGGATTTCTTTCAGATCGCGTTTCCCGAATCGTTCATGAGCACCGATGGGCAGCTCGAAAGCGGCGCATTTCAGGTGATCGAGAAAGATGCTGAGATTGTCCGGGTTGATGAGGCCCATCTCGGGGTTCTGGGAGAAAAAATACGAGGGATGGTTGACGATGAACTGGTCGAGCGGGCTCGAGCTCGCCACGAGCACCGCGAGTGACGGGGCGTTGCGACGCCCTGATCTGCCCGCCTGCTGCCAGGTCGAGCTGATCGTGCCGGGGTAGCCGGCCATGATCGAAACGTCGAGATGACCGACATCGATGCCGAGCTCGAGGGCGTTGGTCGAGACAACCCCTCGGATCTCACCCGATCGAAGCCCTTCCTCGATCTCGCGCCGGCGTTTCGGCAGGTAGCCGCCGCGGTACCCGCGAACCGAGTCCGCGTCGAGGACACTCTTCTCGAGGTCCTGCTTCAGATACGACAGGAGCACTTCGGTGTGAAGCCGGCTGCCGGCGAAGATGATCGTCTGAAACCCGTTCTTGATCAGGCGGGCAGCGAGTGAGCGCGCCTCCTGGAGATACGACCGCCGGATCCCCAGCTCACGGTCGACGACCGGCGGGTTGTAGAAGACGAAGTATTTCTCGGCCGCCGGAGAGCCGTTGCGATCGATCAACTCGACATCGCTTTCGGTGATGGCCATCGCCAGCTCTCGGGGGTTGCCGATCGTAGCCGAGGAGCAGAGGAAGCGGGGGCTGCTGCCGTAGAAGGCGCAGATCCGCTTCAGACGGCGCAACACGTTGCACAGATGACTTCCGAAGACGCCCCGATACGTATGCAGCTCGTCGATCACCACGAACTCGAGGTTTTCCAGAAACCGCGCCCACTTCGTGTGGCACGGCAGAATCCCGGCGTGCAGCATGTCGGGGTTGGTGAACGCGATGTGCGATTCGGACCTGATCGCCTTCCTCGCATCACTCGGCGTATCCCCATCGTACGTATAGGTCTTCAGCGGCGTCGGAAGATAGTTGCTGAGGCGCTTCATTTCCGCGAGCTGGTCCTGGGCCAGTGCCTTCGTCGGGAAGAGATAGAACGCGCGTGCGGATGGCTTCCTCAGAATCTTGTCAATGACGGGGAGGTTGTAGCACAGTGTCTTTCCCGATGCGGTTGGAGTCACAACGACGACGTTCTTGCCGGCCTGCGCCGCCTCGGCCGCCATCGCCTGATGGACGTAGAGTTGATCGATGCCGCTGCGCAGGAGCGCTTCGCGAAGCCCGTCGTGGAGAGTCCTCGGGATCTCGGCAAACTCTCCTTCGCGAGCGGGCATCTGGCGCACAGCCGTGATACGGCCAGATGCGCGGTACCGGTCCTCCAGCTCCCGAACCGCTTCCGTGATCGACTCGATGCGCGAGTAGAGTTGGAGCTGTGATTCGCTGCTTCCCTCGGGCAGTTCTTTCATCCCGAGTATTATACACGCTGTCGGACTGTGGTCCGGTGCTGGCGATACGTAGCCGCATGACTGGGGTATGGCGACACAAGCGCAAACACCTATTGACAATCGGTTTTTGCTTGCGTACAATCCTCGGGACCCTGGAGGCGACGCGATGATGGTTCCGGTCGGTCCCCCGTTTCTCGGCGAGCTTGAGATTGCCGTGATGGAGCGCCTCTGGGCCGGGGGACCGTCCGACGTCGAAACGGCACACAGGTCTATTGGGCACGGCAGAGGGATCACTCTCAACACGATCCAGTCCACGTTGCAGCGCCTCTACAAGAAGGGGTTGCTGGCACGCCACAAGGTCAGCCATGCATATGTCTATTCGCCGCGCGTGTCTCGCGCGGAGGTGATGGCGCAGATCGTGAATGAAGTGGTCACCGCACTCGCGGGCGGTCGCACCGAGCCGATGCTGGCGGCTTTTGTCGATCTGGCGTCCCGTGCGGGACGGGACACCCTGGACAGGCTCGAGAAGATGATCGAGCGAAAGAGAGATGAACGCAGGCGGGGCGGCCGGTGACGAATCTAGGCGGAATCGTGGATCTCGCTGCCATGGCCTGGATCGGGTTCACGATCGCGTGGGCTGCGGTCTGTGCCATCTCCTACCCACTCATTCGTTTGAAACTGATCAGGCTGCGCGCATCACACCGTGCGATGGCCATTGCCACATGGGCCGCTATGCCGCCGGTCGCCGGAGTGCTTCTGACAGGTATCTGCTTCCTCCCCTCCTCTCTGAGCCTGGCCGGCCTGAGTGCAGACCACTGCCTCGATCACGGCGACGGCCATACGCACATATGTCTGAACCACGGGCCCGAGTCGAGTGGCCTCACCGCCGCAGGAATCGCAATCGCCACCCTGGTTCCACTGACGGCGCTCCTCGCTCGTGAGCTTCGCGAGTACACCCGCCTCCGTCGGCTGTTGAGCATGCTTGAGCTCACGAGCCGGAAATGCCGCAATCGCGACATTCGCGTGCTCGACACGCCGATTCCCCTCGCCTTCGCAGCATTCCTCATCCGGCCTCGTGTGTTCATCTCCTCCGCACTGATCACGTCGCTCCCTCAGCAACTCCTCGATGTGGTCATCGAACACGAGCGCGCGCACGTGCGTCGACGCGATCGTTTCATCCGAGCCATCGTCTCCCTACTCTCCGGTTTCTACACCCCTCGGATCCGCACGCGCCTCATCGAAGATCTCTCGCTTGCTTGCGAACAGGCGTGCGACGAGGAGGCGGCGGCCCGCGTGGGCGACCGCCTGCGGGTCGCAAGCGCGATCCTGGCGGTCGAGAGGATGCGTCAGGAACTGCCCGCGCTCCCGTCTCTCGCGGGTTCCTCTTTCGGTGGATCGAACATCGCACTGCGCGTCTTCTCCCTTGTTCAAGGCGCGGTCCGTCCGCCCGCATCCGGCCGGCACTGGATCTGGGTCGGAGTGGCTCTTGCCGGCCTGACTCTCTTGGCGAGCGACACCATTCACCACGCTGCCGAAACGATTCTCACTCCCTTCACGAGGTAACTCCACATGCCGCCAACACACCCCCGCAGTTTCGGCACAACACCGATCGTCAATCGGAGATTGCTTTCGCTACTCGGTCTCGGCCTAGCCATCTGGATCACCGTGCCCTCAATCAAAGCCGGTGAGACACTGACTCTGGATGAGGCAATCGCCCGGGCGCTGGAAGAAAATCCGGAGTTGCTGGCTACACGGCTTGAAGTGCAGGCGCGAGAGGCGAGAATCTCCCAGGCAGGGGTTCTTCCCAACCCCGAGTTCTTCGTGCTGAGTGAAGATATCGGAGGTTCGGGTGCCTATGAGGGGTTCGCAAGATCGCAGACTACCGCGCAGGTGAGCCAGCGGGTCGAGCTTGGAGGAAAACGGGGCGCCCGCAGGGATGTCGCGTCATCCAACCGGGACGTAGCAAGCGGCGCACATGACCTGAAGCGTCGTGAAATTGTGGCAGACGTACGGAGGGCTTTCTACACAGTCCTTGTCGCTCAGCATCGTGTCCACCTGATGGAAGAGCTGATGGGGGTATCCATGCAGTTTTCGAGAATTGTTCAAGAACGGATTCAGGCAGGAAAGATCCCCCCGATCGATGATGTAAAAGCAACGGCGATTGTCGCATCTGCGGAGATCGATTTGGCGCGCTCTCAGCGCGAGCTGGATTCCGCGCGCTACGGGCTTGCTGCAGCAATCGGCATTACCGGACCGGACTTTGGACCGGCGCAGGGTGAGTTGTTCCTGGGATCTCCTGAAGTTGCGCTGCAGGAGTTGATCGACTCGCTGTCGAAAAGCCCGGAGCTGCAAAAAGCGGCTGCTGAAATCGATGAAAGGGAAGCGCTGCTCGCAATCGAAAGAGCGAAACGAATTCCTGACATCACTCTCACCGGCGGATACCGCACACTTGAACCCACGAATGATCATACTTTTGTCATCGGGGCTTCCATTCCGCTTCCTCTCTTTGACCGCAACAAGGGCGGAATTCTGGAGGCACAAAGAAGGGTCCTCAGCGCCGAACAAGCAAGGAATTCTGTTGAAGCGCAGATCAAGAATTCCCTGGCCGGTGCCTATCAACTGTATTCAGCCGCCAAAGCAGAGGCGCAGGCTCTGCAGGAACGCGTTTTGCCGGCCAATCAAACATCCTTTGACGCCATCAGCGAAGGGTATCGACTGGGCAAGTACGGTTATCTGGATGTGCTGGAAGCGCAAAGAAGTCTGTTTCAATCACGACTTCAACTGCTGCGGGTATTGGGTGATTTGCATGCGGCGGCAGCGGAAATCGAAAGAATCACTGGGAAAGAACTTCTGACGGAGGCACGCCATGAATAGGCCGATCATCATCATAATCGCTTCGGTCACGATTCTGGGAGCGCTGATCGCGTTCCCACTGTTAAGAAAGAACAGAGCCGTGCAGCAACATGAAACGGATGAGATTGCGGATGCTCCGAAAGGGCCGCATGGCGGAAGACTCCTGATACAAGATGCTTTTCAGTTGGAAATCACCCTTTTCGAAAAAGGTGTCCCTCCGGAATTCCGCTTATACGTATTTGACCGAGAGAAGCCGCTGGACCCAGCTTCCGTCGCTGCCGAGATTCGACTGAAGCGGCTGGGCGGGCGTGAAGACGTTTTTCATTTCGCCAAAGAAGCGGATTACCTGAGAGGTAATGCGGTAGTAGAAGAACCTCATTCGTTCGATGTAAGCGTCGCGGCAACCTATCAGGGGAAAACGAATCGCTGGGAATATGCGTCGTACGAAGGACGCACAACGATGACTCCCGAGGGGGTTCAGTACTCAGGGATTGTTGTGGAAACGGCTGGTCCGGCAAAGATGAAAACGGTATTGGAGCTTTCCGGGGAAGTGATCCTTAACCCCGACCGGCAAACCCATGTGCCGCCGCGCTTTGATGGAATCATTGCCTCGGTGCCGGCAAGTCTTGGTGATCGTGTCGTCAAAGGAGAGGTTCTGGCGACTCTGGAAAGCACGCAACTGGCGGAAGAAAAGAGCGCTTACGTGAGGGCGATGTACGAACATCAATTCGCACAGAAGGCGTACGAGCGCGAACAGATGCTTTGGGACAGGAAGATCACCTCCGAACAGGATTATCTTGCGACAAAACGGGAGTATGAAGAAGCAAGAATTCGTTTTCAAACCGCCGCCCAGAAGCTGAAGGCAGCCGGAATTCCGTCAGAAGGGATCGAAACCGACGAGGACATTTCCACTCACATCATTCGAAGCCCGATTAGCGGCACGATCATCGAAAAGGACCTGGCCATCGGTGAGGCAGTACAGTCGGAGGAGAAGCTCTTCGTGATTGCAGACCTGTCGGAACTGTACGGTGAGATCACGATTCCTGCTCAATCAATCAGCGCTGTGCGGAAAGGCCAAGCCGTGACCGTGGTTTCAGATGTCCTCGATCAGGAGATCCAGGGCCGGCTGACATACGTGGGGCCTTTGTTGGGAGAAAAGACACGCTCCGCCAAAGGACGTGTTTTGATTCAAAATCCGGAAGGCGCCTGGAGACCCGGAGTATTCGTGAAAGTCCGTGTGGTTCAGGAAGAAATCGATGTCCCTGTTGCCGTCAAGGCTTCCGGGCTGCAAACGTTCCGCGATTGGAATGTGGTGTTTCTTGCCGTTGGAAACGAGTTTGAGATTCGTCCGCTGGAACTGGGCCGCAGAGACGGCCAGTGGGTGGAAGTGCGTTCGGGAATCTCCCCTGGCGAACGCTATGTTTCCGAAAACAGCTTCCTCGTAAAGGCCGACATTGAGAAATCCGGCGCGAAGCACGACCACTGACAGAGGTTAAGGCGATGTTGGAAAGAATCATACGATTTTCGATTCGCAATCGGTGGTTTGTGCTGGTGCTTACTCTGGTCATGGCTGCGGCAGGAATCCACAGTTTCCGCGATCTTCCTATCGACGCGGTTCCGGATATCACCAATGTTCAGGTTCAAATCAATACCGAAGCTCCGGGCTACTCTCCACTGGAGGTGGAGCAGCGAATCACTTTTCCTGTGGAATCAGCGATGGCCGGATTGCCTCGCCTTGATTGCACACGTTCCATTTCCCGCTACGGGCTCTCCCAGGTAACTGTGGTCTTTGAAGACGGCACCAGTATCTACTTTGCCAGACAGTTGATCACCGAGCGGCTGCAAGAAACCAAAGGGAAGCTGCCGGAAGGGATTGAGCCGGCGATGGGTCCGATTGCAACGGGCCTTGGAGAAATCTTTCTCTGGAATGTGGATGCGGAACCGGGAACAAGGAAACCGGACGGAACATCGATAACCTCGACGGATCTTCGAACCATTCAGGATTGGATTATCCGTCCTCAATTGCGGAACGTTCCCGGCGTCGCCGATGTGAATTCGATCGGGGGATATACGAAGGAGTATCACGTGACCCCGCAGCCGGAGAAACTGCTGGCCTACAACTTGAGCTTCTCGGATATCTTGAAGGCGTTGCGCGCAAACAACAGCAACGTCGGCGCCGGCTACGTCGAACACCAGGGCATGCAACTGCTGATCCGCGCGCCGGGCCAGGTATCGACTGTAGATCAGATCAAGAAGATCATAGTCGACCACCACGACGGGATCCCGATCCATATCGGTGATGTTTCCGATGTTCACATCGGAGAGGAGATGCGCACCGGCGCCGCCACACAAAACGGCAAAGAGGTTGTTTTGGGAACTGTTTTCATGCTGATTGGCGAAAACAGCCGCACGGTGTCTGAGAGAGTGGGAGAGAAAATGGAAGAGGTGAACCGTTCGCTCCCGAGCGGTGTGAAGGCAAGTGTAGTGTACGACCGAACAAATCTCGTGAACGCAACGATCCGCACCGTGCGAAACAACCTGTTCGAGGGCGCGATCCTGGTCATCGTGATCCTCTTTTTGCTGCTGAGAAACATACCCGCCGCCATCATCACGTCCATGGTGATTCCATTGTCGATGCTATTCACCTCGACAGGCATGGTCGCCAACAAGATGAGCGGAAACTTGTTGAGCCTGGGCGCCATTGACTTCGGATTGATTGTCGATGGCGCCGTGATCATGGTGGAAAACTTTGTCCGTCGTCTGTCGGAGGCAGAGCGCAGGCTGGGCAGGCAGGTGACGCCTCACGAACGTCTCGAAATCGTTTACGAAGCTTCCAAGGAAGTGCGGCGCGCCACGGTTTTCGGAAGCGCAATCATCATGACGGTCTATCTGCCGATCCTGACGCTAACCGGGATCGAAGGGAAAATGTTTTTTCCGATGGCCTTCACCGTAATCCTTGCGTTGTTGGGCGCCATGATCCTGTCCATCACGTTTGTCCCCGCCGCTGTCGGAATATTCCTGAGGTCCGCTCATTCCGAATCCGACAATGTTGTCATCCGCGGCTTCAAGAAAGGATATGTTCCACTGCTGCAGTATTCGTTGGCGCACAAGAGGACCGTGATTCTGGGCGGAATCGGAATCGTTGTCCTCACTTTCGGACTGGCAACCCGTATGGGAAGCGAATTCCTCCCCAGCCTGGATGAAGGGGATCTTCTGGTACACGCGTTGCGGATTCCGGGAACCGGGTTGACTCAAGCCGTGGAAATGCAGCACGTACTGGAAGAGCGTATCAAGGAGTTTCCCGAGGTGGAAAGGGTATTCGCCAAAATCGGAACGGCTGATATCGCTACGGATCCGATGCCCCCAAGTGTCGCGGATGTTTATGTAATGATGAAACCGCGGAGGGAGTGGCCGGATCCGGACAAGTCGAGAGAGGAAGTAGTCCGGCATTTCCAGCAAGAGCTCGAGAAAATCCCCGGCAACAAATACGAATTTACACAACCAATCGAGATGCGATTCAACGAGCTCATCGCCGGGGTACGGGCCGATGTTGCCGTAAAGATCGTCGGCGACGAGATGGATGTTCTGGTGGAAAGCGGTGAAATAGCACTGCGCATCCTTGAGTCCATTCCGGGCGTTTCCGATGCCCGCTTGGAACAATTGACCGGGCTCCCTATGCTGACCATTGAAATGGATCGGAACCGGATGGCGCTTCATGGCCTGAACATTGCGGACGTTCAGGAGGCGGTGGAAATCGCAATTGGCGGAAAGTCGGCGGGTCAGATTTTTGAAGGGGATCGACGCTTTGATCTGATCGTAAGGCTCCCAGATGCACTGCGACAAAACCTTGAGGCGATGAAAGCGATTCCGATTGCACTGCCGGCGGCAAACGGCGAACATCAGCAATTCATCCCGCTTTCAGGCGTCGCGAAATTCGAGATCACACAGGGGCCCAATCAGATCAATCGCGAGAACGGGAAACGAGTCGCCATCGTAACCGCCAATGTGAGGGATCGCGACCTCGGTTCATTTGTTGAAGAAGCTCAGGAGAAGATGAGCGCTTCCCTCACCCTGCCTGCGGGCTACTGGATGGAATGGGGAGGCCAATTCGAACATTTGATTTCTGCGAGCCGGAGACTCCAGATTGTCGTGCCGATTGCCTTATTGTTGATCTTCACGCTGCTCTTCTTTTCTTTCGGCAGCCTGAAAGACGCGCTTCTGGTTTTCACGGGAGTTCCTCTGGCCATGACAGGCGGCATCCTCTCGCTCTGGGTACGCGGCATTCCCCTTTCCATCTCCGCAGCGGTGGGCTTCATCGCGCTGTCCGGAGTCGCCGTCTTGAACGGACTGGTGTTGATTTCGTTTATCAAAACCTTCCGGCATCAAGGGCTCCACATCAAGGAAGCCGTTTTTGAAGCATCCACAACCCGGCTGCGGCCGGTGCTGATGACGGCGCTGGTCGCTTCACTGGGCTTTGTTCCCATGGCCCTTGCAACCGGAAGCGGCGCAGAGGTCCAAAGGCCGCTGGCTACGGTGGTCATCGGCGGAATCCTGTCTTCTACGCTGCTGACCCTGGTTGTTCTTCCCGTGCTTTACGGCATATTCCACAAGGTGAAAGGAGCGGGGGGACATCCCCCCGACGCACGGGCATCGGTGTCACGGTCGTGAGCATTGCGTATCTGTCGCTGATCCCGGGTGAGCTCGTGCCGGAACGAATCGCACTTGCCTCTGACTCCGTCTTTCATCAACCTGGATAAATCGTACTCGGGACGGAGATCATCCTACAGCTCCTTCTGAGAACCTGCCTTCCTCATATGCTTCACTCTCTAATCGCGTCAGTTCGCGCGCACGCTCCGCTTCTACTTGGCTTCCAGCGGCACCCATTCGACCACTGATTTCTTGGTCATGTTGTCGGTGGCGGTCACTCTGAGCCAGCACAGGCCGGAAGGGAGGTTTGCCGCACGCAGGTCGAAGATGTACTCGACCATCGTGTCGGAGACGCGATTGGGACGTTCGAGGAGCTTGAACTGCGGCTGCGCGAGATTCCTTCCTGACGTGTCGAGAATCTCCCAATTGATCCCCAAGTCGGGCTCCTTGCTCCCCGCCTCGAACGCGAAGTTATACAGCTTGATCAGGAGAGCGCGATCCTTGCCATCCTGGATGTCGGGGTGGAGCTCAACGGCGCATGACTTGCCACGATAGGTCACCGGGAATTCGATCCCATGTCTCGCGATGCGCGCCGGAGGCTTTTGGGGGTCGTATCCGACGGCGTTGGACCAGTTGGACTTGGAGGGCACAAAGAAGGGTGTCGCAACCGAGAAGGCCTTCGGATCGCTCTTGGTCGTCACCTTGAGGCTCATGGTACCGATGTCCCCGGTGAGATTATTACGGACGATCGTCCGGATTTCATACTCGCGGCCCGGACGCAGCAACATGACGTCGGTGTAGCGGATGCCGTTTTGCTGAAGCTTGCCGCCCGCATCGCCGGCCGAAACGCGGCTGAAGCCGTGAGCGTACCCTTCGAATCTTTTCTCCGGGCCGAGCGCGAATGCATAGAGCTCGATCTGCAGCTCGCGCTTCTCTTTCGCGAACTGCGTGCCTGGCAACTCGACCGCCACTGCCACCGGGCTCAGCCCCTCTTCCTCCGGGAAAAGCAGCGCCTGGGCCTTCATAGTGATGGCATTCAAAGATGAACCGTCATTGACGATTTGCGCGATTTGCGTCAGCCGTTCATCGCCCGACAGCTCGCTGAAGGGACGCGCATCGTGATACCCGGGCCTGTAGGTGAAGTCGACGCCCGGCCGCGTAACCTCAACCTTGATCTTGTGGAACTCTCCGGGCTTCCGGCCTGACCTCGCGGGTGGCGTGTAGCCAAGCAGGTAGAAGGATTCGGTCGTGTCGAGCACGTCGGTGAGCGCACTGTCCATCTCGTTCGAGTTCTTGTACAGCTTCCCGCCCGTCTCCTTCGCCATCGAGAACAACGACGCCTGCCGTCGTCCGGTTGCCTGCGGATCGGATGTCGTCTGGAGCGTGAAATCCAGGTTCGAGTCGGAAGCGAGGCCGGCGGCATCGAGTGCGAAAATCCGGCAGTCGGAGGACGAGAAGTAGTTCATCGCCTGTTCCATGAGGTCCGACAGGTCGGTGGCGATTTCGCGCGCCTGCGCCTCGCCGCTGGCCGCCATCGTCTCGAAGTCTCCATGCACAAACGTCTCGGCCTCCTGCGCTGTGTCCCTGATGTCGCGGACGCCGAATGCCTTCGTATCGAATCCGGTCGAGAAGAGGATCAGGAACTTCCTGCCTGGCAGGAGCTCGAGCTCGCGGGCGAAGGTGCGGATGTTCTCCAGGTAGATGCCGACCGTGTCCCGATAGTACTGCTCATTGTCGCGATTCACCTTCGCATTCATCTCGCGCATCCACTGGGCCGTGTATACTTTGGCAACAGCGCCCGGTTTCGCCTCTGTTTCTTCGCCGCCTAGCATTCCGATCGGCGCTTCACTCAGGACCATCGACTCATTGAAGAAACCAGCGGAGTCGATCACCGTATCGAACTTGCGTTGGACCCCGAGCGAGTTGATCGCAGAACGCAGGAGGTTCTTGTCCGACGTGAAGTTACAGACCATGAAGACGCCCTTGAGCGTCGAGAATGCATAGACAGCAGCGCGGTCATCAGCGGGGAGCATCGTATCGACGAACTTGTAGCCGGCTTCCTGTCCACGTACCAGAGCGGCCGGCGTGTTGAAGGTCACGTCGTAGAGAAGGATGAAGTTCCGGCGCGTCACCGGCGGTGGCAGCTTCTGCTCATCTCGCTTGTTGAGATCGATCGGGAAGAAGAGCTCGATCTTCTGCTCTTTCCCGTCTTCCCAAACCTTGAAGTCCTCGAGCTTCAGGTCCATCACCGCATTGCCGTCCTTGTCGCGGACAAAAACCGGCACTTCGACGACGGATACCCCCGCCTCTTCCTTCGGCTGATCCGCCGCCGCGACGACCGCACCAAACAAGATCGTTCCCAGCCACGCGTGTCTCATCACAAACCTCCTCCCCATCTGTTCATACGCTTCGCGGAGCACCTCGCGTCCCCTCAACTATCGCACAACAACACTTGGCGTGTCATCCTAACGCGGCGGAGCCGCAACCAAAGAGGTTGCGTCTCCGACGCGCGTGAGAGCGTGGAGAGTGAGAGCGTTTTTCCGAGCCACCTCGATC
>JACPPM010000271.1 GCA_016191015.1 Acidobacteriota bacterium
CAAAGCGATCCGCTTGGTGGGTCCTGGTGTCTTGGTGACTTGGTGGTATTGCGGATTTCGGCTGCGAGCGGAGCGAGCCTCTCATTCGAGGCGCAGCCGTCGAATGAGCATAGTGTCTACGAAGTTGAGTGTCGACACGAAGTGGCAAGAGTTTCGAGGATGCTAGATCTCCCGAACCCCTCTCAGGAACGCAGGAGGATTGGAATGCAGGAACGGAGCGGTCGTCTCGGACGATCGGCGTGGCTCGAAAGAACGCTCTCACCCCTTCGCTTCGCTCAGGGCTCCGGCTCCACGCTCCACGCTCTGATGCGCGGCGAAGACGCAGCCTGTTTGGCTGCGGCTCCGCCGCGTTAGTGTCTTGGAAGTTGAGTGTTGACACGAAATGGCAAGAAACCCGTTCACCGCAGAGACGCAGAGGTCGCGGAGAAAGATTCCCGCTCTGCGCTCTCCGCGCCTCTGCGGTGAAATGGCATACCCATGAACCCGCGGCTCTTGGTTGCGGCTATGCCGCGTTAGGGGAGAGGGGAACGCGCATGGGGCTTCTCGTTGTGAAATTCGGTGGGACCTCGGTGGGGAGCGCCGACGCAATTCGCCAGGCGGCGGCGATCACAGCCGGTCTCACGGCGGATCACGGCAGAGTGGTGTGTGTCGTCTCGGCGATGAGCGGTGTGACGGACCAGTTGCTGCGGGGCGTCAGGTCGGCAACCGGTGGGGATGCGGTGACGTCTCAGCAGATCGCATCCGTTTTGCTGGACCGCCACCGAAGCGCGGCGCTCGAATGTGGCATGATCACATCGGATGGGATGGTGGAGGTCGAGCGATTGGCAGGAGAGTTCGTGGCCCTGTGCCAGAGCGTGGCGGTGTTGCGCGAGGCCACCCCACGAGTGATCGATGCGGTGGCAAGCTTGGGCGAGAGGATGAGTGTCCATCTGGTGGCGGGGGCGTTGAAGGCGATAGGCGCCGACGCGGTGCCGGTCGATGCGATGGGCGTCGTGGTGACTGACGCGCGTTTCGGCGATGCGGCGCCGATTCCCGAGGAAACTCGCGCACGAGCCCGCGCGCGCCTTCTCCCGATCCTCGCATCCGGCACGATCCCGGTCGTGACGGGGTACATCGGTGCCACCGCCGACGGGGCCATCACGACTCTCGGTCGCGGAGGGAGCGACTATAGCGCCGCGATCATCGGCGCCGCGCTCGATGCCGACGAAGTGTGGATCTACACGGATGTCGACGGGGTCATGACGGCCGATCCGCGCCTCGCATCCGGTGCGCGGGTCATCCCCGTCCTCTCGTATTCAGAAATGGCAGAACTTGCCTATTTTGGCGCAAAGGTGCTGCACCCGCGCACGATCCGCCCCGCCATCGAAAAGGGGATCCGCCTTCGCATACGGAACACCTTCAAGCCGGAGCATCCCGGCACGCTCGTGGTGACGGAGCCGCAGCCGGCCACAGGCACCGTCAAGGCCGTCACCGTCGTTGGTAATCTCAGCCTGATCACTGTCGAAGGCCGCGGAATGGTGGGTGTGCCGGGAATTGCTGCCCGCACCTTCGGCGCCGTGGCTCGTGTCGGTGCAAACGTGCTCATGATTTCACAGGCCTCCTCCGAACAGAGCATCTGTTTCGTGGTTCCCGAGCCATCAGCAGAGCCGGTGGTGAAGGCGCTGGAAGACGGGCTCGCGCTGGAGCTTCACCGCCGCGACATCGATCGCGTCTGGTCGCAGAACAAAATCGCTATCGTGAGCGCTGTCGGCGCCGGTATGCGCGGCACGCCCGGAGTGGCCAGCCGCATCTTCGGGGCCCTCGGTCAGTCTCACATCAACATCATCGCGATCGCCCAGGGCTCGTCCGAATGCAGCGTCAGCATGGTCGTGGCCGAGACCGATGCTCATGCTGCAGTGCGTCAGATCCATGATCTCACCGCTGGTTTGTGGACGCCCGGGAGCTAGGCAACCGAGCCCTTGCGCATGAAGTGCTACGGCAGGGCCAGAGTCGCAGACCTGGTCGGGGACACGGTGGTCTATCGGTCGTTGCAGCCGGCCGATCCGACATTGCCTGGATTCAAACAGCTCGCGCGGAGCCCTGCTCCGGGAGCGCTCGCGCTTCCGCGCAAGGGCGAGGAATCATATGCAGCCGCGGTCGCAGCGATGATCCGGTCTGCGCAGCAACGGAGACGGCCGGGTGTGGCGATCGACCGTCTGATCTACGTCGGCGACACGCGAATGAGCGATGGAGGGGCGTTCGTGAGCCTGCGCGTCGCTGGCGGGTGGGGGGGGAGAGCCTTCATCTGCGCTGAAGAGCCGTCGGCGGATGTGACACTGATCAATGAGAATGAAGGCATCTCGACCGCGCGACGGTGGGCGGCCCTGGCTCGGTTTGCCGCGGAGCTCGATCATGAAGGATTCGCATGGTCGCATACCGCGGTCGTCCTCGATCTCGACAAAACGTTGATCGGTGCCCGCGGCCGCAATTCGCATGTCATCGACAGGGCTCGCATGGCCGCCCTCCGCACCACGGTCGCGAGTCTGCTGGCGGGACGATTCGACGAGGCCTCTTTCGAAAGAGTCTACAGCGCTTTCAACCGGCCGGCATTTCACCCGTTCACGGGTGACAACCAGGATTATCTGGCATACCTGTGCCTGATGATCGGTGCCAGTGTCGTCGAACAGGCGGAGGTCGAAGCCGCCGTGGCGGGCGGCGCGCTGCGGAGATTCGAGGATCTTCTGGACCGCGTCGATGCCTCACCACCCGTCGACGAAGCGGTGGCGGAGACTCACCGGGAGGTCGCCTGGCTGGTGCGCCGCGGAGATCCGACACCCTTCAAAAACTTCCGACGGCGGGAATTCCGGGAAACCGCGGCGCTCATGGGTTGCGCCGCCGCCGACACGCCGGCGCAACGACTGCTCGATCGCGAGATCGTCCTTACGGCCGAGGTGTGGGTAGCGGCAATGCGGTGGAAGGAGGCCGGGGCCCTGCTGATGGCGCTTTCCGACAAACCCGACGAAGCGGCCTATCCCACAGCCGAGGATGCGGCTGCAGGGGGGCTGCCGCTCCATCGCATCGAAACACATATCGTGGGTGAGTAGGCGACAGCGTGGAACGGCTAGCGGTGGTCCGGCGGGACGCGGCGCAGGGCGAGACCCGGACCGCAAGAGTCGAATTCGAGACCATGTCGCTGCCGAAGCTCGGACAGCCTGTAGTACGGGTCCCAGGTGTCAGCCAGAACCACAGGCGTGCCGAGTGCTTCCATACGGGCTATCTCAGAGGCTATTCTCGATGCCGGGTCGGCTGAGGCCAAGGCGTCGTCGATGGCCGTCGCGCTGATCGTGACGTCAGGCCGGAGGTGGCCGTCTTCCTGCACGAGCTTCAGTACCGCACCCGCGTTGAAATCGGCGAGGATGACAGCCCGGGCTGGTGCCATCTTCAGGAGCTCCTGCGCATAGCCGGCGGGCCCGGTGTCCCAGATCTTGATCGGGGAGAAGAAGTACCATGCGTTGATTCTTCCGGGCAGCTCTCGCACACCGGCACCGCCGTGCCCGGTTGCCGTCATCCCGAAGGGGATGGCCAGATACAGAATTGATTGAATCGCGACGTGGGCCGTCCTCTGCCGAGGCGTAAGATCGGGGGCGAAGAGGAGGATCCCCCCAACGATCAGCATCCCACACATCAGGTGAAGCCGGAATGGCGCGTAGCTCGCGAGGCCTCCCGCCAGCAGGATCAGGCACACGAGAGAGATGAGGGATCGAGGACGACCTGACGCGCTACGCATGCTCCGGTAGATGGCGGCCGCGCCGAGCGGGCCGAGGGCGAGACCGACGAGTGCGGAGACGGTCACGAGTCCCATGGCAACCCGCCGGATCTCGACGAAACTCGCAAGATGCCAGCTCCAAGTGGATGTGCCGGAGGCCTGGTAACCTGTCAACGGATCGATGACGCTGACGAACGCTGCCGCCCAGATGGGGGCGGCGCCGCCCAGAAGAGCCAGAGCTATGATCGGCCAGTGTGCCTTCCGTTCGGATGCGAGATACGGAAAAGTGAGCAGGATCGTGAACGAATGAACAGCGGCAGCCAATCCGCCGGCGACTCCCATCATGACGCTGATGGCAATGCCACTACCACCGCTCCGGCGACGGGCAGAAAGAAACGCCACCGCGCAGACCAGCGCCCACGCCATGGCGTAGGTCTCGGTGAGCGTGGATGCCCACCAGACGGGAAGTGCGACGAGCAGCATTGCGCCCGTGGCGCGCGCCGCGGCGGGCCGGCCAGTCTTCTCCAGGGCCGTGGCCGAGGCGAGCCCGACGGCGATCGCTCCGCAGAGCGCGGAGAAGAGGTGAAGGCTGTGCCAGGGGCTGAGCCAGGGGATCAGCGCGAGCCAGCCGTGAGCTAGCACTGTCCATCCCGCGTGATCGCCAGGATTCAGGCTCGGATAGTACGCGTGCAGCGCATAGATGGCCAGCTTCGAGCTGTCCGCCCACATGGGCCCGATGGCCGCGGTCGAGGCGTATAAAACGAGCGCCCCCGCAAACCACCGCAGCCCCGTCCGGCCGGGCCCGCAGCGCTCAGCCGATCCTAGGCGATCGCCGGTAGTCGGGCCCTCCGCCACATCGTCCATCCACCAGCCTTCAACCCTCTTCGAAGAGGCAGCAGGAGGAACCGACCCATTCCTTGTTCTTGTTGAAGTCGACCCCCATCATCTTGCCCTTGCTGAGTCGCGCGAGCGTGGTGACGGCGACGGGGCGGTCGAGCCAGATGTACATCATCCTGATCTCGACCTTGCTCGGGTCGTCCGGTGTCCTGATCACAGGTCCGTACGACACCTTCTCCTGCAGGAGGTACCCATGCCGTTGCGCGGGCGGCACCGCATCGAGCTGCTCCCGCGTTACATCCACGCTCACCCCCGCTCCCGCAAACGAGAACAGTGGCTTCAGCACATAATCGCCCAGATTCTGAGGGTACGTCTCCAGCTCATCCAGAAACCATGCCCTGGGGACCGTTTCGTGCTTCAGGTAGGGAAGCGAGAACTTGCTCCACCGGAAATACCAATTCGGATGACCGGCCCATTCGACCTCGTGCTCATCCCGGAAATCGAATGAGGCCGTCACACCCGTGCGGACGAGCTCGTCGATGATGGCGCGGTTGTAGATGCGATGGATCGGGGTCTCCCGACCGTCGCGGCAATAGAAGAGTTTCTTCCCGCGCCGGATGATCTCCGTGATGCAGACGGCCTTGACGCCCGTCATCTTCTCGGTGCAGAGGAAATCCGGAAGAGTCTTCTGCGACGCAGGCTGGATGTCCATCAACACCACGTTCTCCGGCTCGTAGCTCCCGCACACCGCCCGCCGCACCAGACCGATGTAAGCCGTCTCATCGAGCCCGCTCAACAGATAGCCGAGACCGGGCAGATCGTAAACGCTTCGGAACACTTTGGGCATCGTGACCTGGAAGCCGAAGAGCGAGGGGAATCCCTGCATCTCGATCAGGCGAGGCACGAGACGGCCGCTGGTGTTCCGCGTGACCGCAAAATCGACCACGATGAACACCGGGTGGTCATCCTCATGAGGGACGGCAAACTCGGGCGGGACCGCTCGCGCCGAGGCCGACCGGTAGGCGGGCGTGTCCAGCTGTCGGATCAGTTCGAGGGAAGCCGATTGCATCTCACCGATCAGTTCGCGCGGGACGAACACGGGGGTCTCGGCTACGCGAAACTGGATCCGCGTGCCGACGGCCGCGTCAAGCGCCGCGAGGAATTCCTGGTACCGTTCGGCTGTGAACTGCCGGTTGAAGCTCTCTCGTAGCCCCGGTACCATGTGTCTGCGACTTCAGCTTCCCGTATTCTCTCAGAAAACCTGAACCTTCGCCTCGAGCTTGACTGAAAGGATGTAGTCGTTGACCCGAGACTGGCCGATCTGCTTGATGCATTCCTCACGGACCTTGGGATCATCGAGGCCGAGCTGCTTCGGCTCGAGCCGTTCCGTGCATTTGAAAATCCTGTAGCCGTCCTGGTATTTGATGGGGGGAGTGCACTGCCCGGCCTGGAGCGCAAAGATCTGCTCGTCGCCGAGAAACTGCGGCCCGCCTCGTCGCAGATACCCCTTGTCCCCGCCCCGCGTCTTGCTGGCTCCCGTGGAAATCGCCCCGGCGAGCTTCCCGAAGTCCTCGCCGTCCTCGATCCGGTCCTGCAGCTTTCTGACCTGGGCCAGCGTCGCCTCTTCGCCTCCGGCAATCGGAATCACGATCTCGCTCACGCGCCACGTATCCTGGCGGTAGAAGCCAGCCTTGTTCTTCTCGAAGAACTGCTGGATCTCCTGCTCGCTCGGCGGCTGCTTCGCGTGCACCTCCTGTTGGATCAGCTTCTCGACCGCCAGATTCCGGGTGATCGAATCCGCGAACTCCACCTCGCTCATGTTCCGCTTCGCCAGATAATTCATGAAATCCTCTGACGATGGGAATGATGCCCGCACCTTCGAAACCTGGGCGTCGATCTCAGCTTGGGCGGGAAGCGTCGCCAGCTTTTGCGCCTTCGCGTACAGCGCCGCTTCGATCGCAAGTCCCTCGGCAAGTGAACGTCGATCGCTGGCAACCTGGGCAGCATCCGCCGGCGACGCCGTATTCCGCTCCGCCATGAGGCGCTGATAGGCCACGTCGACTTGAGCGTCCGTGATCTCAGTGCCTTCGAGTCGCGCTGCTATCCCCGCCGGCTTCGCAGGCCCCCGCGCGACCTCACCGGGACCCTCGCTCGGTTGCTCGTTCCGGCACGCGGCTCCCACCAGGAGGAGAATCACGGCCGGCAGAATGGCCGGCGCTCTCATTCGACCTGCTTCTCGAGAACCGCCTTCACAACCGCCAGCAACTTCCGGGCCGAGAAAGGCTTGTTGATGTACATATCCGCGCCAGCTTCGAAGCCGTGACTCAGCGATTCCGCCTTGTCCTGACCGGTCAGCATCACGATCGGAATCCCCCGCGTCGCAGGGTCGGCCCGCAACGTCTGGCACACCTCGAATCCACTCATCCTCGGCAGCAGGACATCAAGGAGTATCAGATCCGGCTTCTGCTCCCTGATGCTGGCCAGCGCCTCTTCACCGCTCGAGGCGCGAACCGTTTCGTACTCCTTGCGGAGCAACCCCTCCTCGAGCTCCAGCAGCTCGGGGTCGTCTTCGACGATAAGAACCTTCTTCATCTACGGATTTCCCTGTTCGGATTACCTATTTGTCCGGGGATTCTAGCACGGTCCGGGTCCTTGAGCAAGCGAGCGACGTAACCCAACAGGGGAACGTCAATGTCGCACCGCGAAGTCCGGGTGAAGTCGATCGGAGGAACCCGCAGATGACGCAGATTTCCGGAGGGATTACACAGATGGGATCATGACTCATCGCAGAGCGCTCCTCAAAGCGAATTCCACCGG
>JACPPM010000272.1 GCA_016191015.1 Acidobacteriota bacterium
ACCGTGGGCCAATTCGGGTATACGTATGATCAAGCCGGGAATCGGACCGCGATGACGGATCTCTCAGGAAGCCACGGCTATGGCTACGATGACCGCTATCAGTTGACGGCCGCCACACACCCGGCACAGCAGGCCGAGACCTTCGGCTATGATTCTGTTGGGAACAGGACGACGTCGCACATCTCGGCGTCCTACACCTATAACTCGGCGAATCAGCTTCTCGAAGACGCCGAATTCACATACACGTTTGATCTGGACGGAAACTGCGTTGGCAAGGTGAGCAAGATCGATGGCACCCGTCACGAGTACATCTTCAACAGCGAGAATCGCATGACCGGCTACCGGAAATACGACATCAGTAGTACACTGCTCACGACGGCTGACTATTTCTACGACGCCCTGGGACGCCGGATCGCGAAGCGCGTCAACGGCGCGCTCACGCGTTACATGTACCACGAAGAAGACATCTGGCTGGCCATCACGCCAAGCGGCATCGCCGTGCACTACCAGCACGGCCCCGGCATCGACGAGCCCCTCGTGGCCTGGGCATCCTACGACGGCCCCTACACCGAGCCTCTCTACTACTTCGCCGACGGCCTCGGCACAATCCGCGCCGCCAAAGGCCAAGACTGGGCCGGCCGCGACATGAGCGCCAGCTATGAGTTCGACTCCTTTGGGCAGGTCAAGTCGAGCACATCGACGCTGAAATCGGAGTGGCCGCTGTTCACATACACGGCACGCGAGGCGGACTCTGAAACGGGCCAGTTATTTCTTAGAGCCAGATACTATGACCCGCGGAGTGGGAGATTCGTGAGCGAGGATCCGGCGGGTGTGCAGGGAATTCTGTATCCCTATGCGGGGAATGACCCAGTGAACTACGTAGATCCCTTCGGCCTTGCACACGAGCCCGGGGGCCCGTGGCACCCCGATGACTGGATCAAGCTGAGATGCCTCGAAGCGGATGGCTGCCCCACGCTGCAAATGAAGATCAGCTTACTCTCACAGACCATTCAGTCCCATCGTGCTTGGGACAAGAAACACGGAATCAACCGGCACGCAGACGACATACAGCAGCTGATAAACGCTATTGAGAATTGCAAGGCAATCTACGACAAGAAGTGCCCACAAGTAACTCCGCCGACTCCCCCGAAGACCTGCCCTCAAGAGTGCAAGAAATCCACAGTGTTGGTTGCTGTCGCTGTTGCAGGGTACATCGTGTACAAGCTGGTTGAATTGTATCTATGTCCCCCGTTGGTGGCTGTCACACCGTAAGGGGATGCGATATGGCGCTAGGTTTCCAGGTGGAGCGGCTAGTGCGCCGGCGCAGGCACCTTGCTATTGCGGTTGAGCTACCTGCGTTCGCGGGAGCAGGGCGACACAGATGAGTGATCAGCGGAAGCAGACCACTGATCTCCAAGAGGTAGAGGCACTACTTCAATCTGACATGACTGGTTTGGCGAGCCCTCCCATACCACTTCGCGCGGTAGAAGCGTGGATGGCGAGCGAAGACCTCGAATTGACTGGCGCTGTGGCTGAGCTGATATCTGATCACCGACAGTATCGACGGATCGTACCTCCGCTGGAATTCCAAGTGTACCACCGTTTTTTCTTGAAATACTATGAGAGGTGTCTCCGTGAGGATCCGCGAGGTAAGTGGGCGCACTCCCGGTATTCGGCAGGATGGGACATAGTTCGATGGTTCACGGGGCTGTGGGACAATCCCTCGATACAGAGAGACGTCATCGTGGACCTGAAGAGCTGGCTGGCACGCCTATACGTGGGCTCAGACGATAGTATCAGGACCTGCCTGGTCACAGCGACGCTGGAGCACTTGTTCGAGAGGCCCGATCTCCGCCAGTTCTTTTCGGACTGGAAGACGGATTCGGCTTTGGCCGTGGCATTTCGGCAGGCGGCCGAGTGGTCTGAGTGACCTGACCGGGCTCAGCTGGTGCACATGAGAATGAGTCCAGGCTGACAACCGATTGGCTTTCGGCTTGTAGGACGGGGGATGTGAGCGATGCCAGATCTTCAGCTTTCAAGCCGCCTCGAACTTTCTGCGTCTGAGGAGGTAGGCTTGGGCGCTGTCAGGGCTCTGGGTCAGGCTTCGCCGGCGAAGCTTGAGGACGGCGGCGTGGGTGTAAGGCGGCAGGCCGAATCGGAGCTCCTGGAGGCGCTCCAGGAGCGGTCTCACTTTGAGGATGAGCGTACCGGGGGCGGTCTACACGAAATCGATCTCGCTCCCATCGGTCTCGTCGCTCGGCTCCAACGCCGCGCTCTCATTCAATTACCGCAGTGACACGGCCGCCCCATCGCGCTTCATCGAGGTGATCCACTCATTCCGCGGCACGCCGAGCGGCATCACGGACTGGCGCTACGAGCTCGAGATCAACCGCCAGCGAAAAGACACGACGTTCATCCCCGAGACCGGCGAGACGCGGCTACTTTATTTCTGGAACGGAGATAACGGCCTCGCAGAGATCTCGCCGACCGGCCTTTACACCTCCACCGCCACATCCATGGCACACGCCCCAGGCTACTACGCCCTGACCGCCACGTGGGGCGGAATGCCGACCGAGCTCACCTCGGTCCCGAGCGGCGAGATGGACGAGAAGCGCCGTGTGATCTCGGGCGATCTGCCGCTCGTCAACGGTGTGGCGAGCCCCTTCGGCGCCGGCTGGCACCTCGCGGGTCTCCGCCAGCTCTGGCCCCAGCCCGACGGCAAGGTGATGATGGTCGAAGGCGGCGAGACCTCGATGATCTACTACCCACGGCTCAACTACGCGCGCAT
>JACPPM010000027.1 GCA_016191015.1 Acidobacteriota bacterium
GCCTAAGGCGGCGGAGCCCCCACCAAAAAGGTTGCGTCTCCACCGCGCGTGAGAGCGTCCGACCCGCTTCGCGGGCCTGGAGCGTGGAGCCGGAGCCCTGAGCGAAGCGAAGGGGTGAGAGCGTTGTTCCGAGCCACCCTGATTGTCCGAGGCGAGCGCTCCGTTCCTGCATTCCTCTCCTCCAGCGTTCCTGAGAGTAGTTCGGAAGAGCTTGCCCCCTCGCATTCTTGCCATTTCGTGTCAACACGCAACTTGTAAGACACTAAGCGATTGGCTGTTGGCCCCCGGACATGGCGACTGGGCGATTGCCGAGTCCGTTGGATCGAGCTGGAGCCGATCTGCTAATGGCTAACCGCTAATGGCTATTCCGACGAAAACGTGATTCGCGAGAACGTGGTTCCCCACTTGGTCTTGCTACCGGCGTACTCGCTGAAGATCCAGACCTTGCCTGTGCTGGCGGCGTCCAGAGCGATTCCGTTGTAGTCGCCCCAGCGGTTGCGGCCCTGACCGTCAAGGTTGCGGTAGTTGGCCTTGCCGGCCGAAATCTGGATGCTCGGATCCATCTGACCCACCGGATCGCCAGCCTGACGACCCGTGGCCCTCACACCCACGTATTCAGTCTGGCTCGACCGATTGAAGACCATGTACACATTCCCGGCCGAATCGGGCAGGACGACAGGGTAGTAGTAGTCGTATTTGTCCAGTCCATACGTTCCCGATTGCAGGAGCTTCGGTGTGCTGCCGGATACGCTGAGCTCATACCAGCGAGCGGCCGACACGGTGCCGCTCCCCCAATTCGCCGCGATCGCATGGGCAGTGTAAAGCTTACCGCTGCGGATGACTGCGTTTAGCAGCCGGTCGTCTCCCACGTTGATCGGAATCCCTCCACCTTTCTGTTTCGCGTTCGGCGGGAGGCTGAAGGACGGTACCGTGAGATTCCATCCCTTGAGGGTCGGCTTGGAGCTGGTCGGGTTCGTGATCTTCCAAACCGTCAGCCGAGTCGATGAGTTGCCCCACTTCGAATTGATCAGGAAGTTGAAGCTGTTCGAGGGCGAGCTCTGAGCGGCCTGTAATGTAAAGACATATTCGCTTCCGTCCGTGAGCTTGAAGAAATCGTACCAGCCGAGGGTCCCGCCCGCGTACAGGGTTGCCTTGTTGATGATCCGACACTTCGTATATGCGAATGAAGTCGGGCCGAACATGTTGGCTGTCATGTAGACAGCTTTCTTGTCGATTCCGAACCCCGGGTAATCCGCCCAGTTGCTCGTTGGTGTGCTCCCGTCCAAAGTCCCGTCGAGCCGGTAGATCCACCAAGAGCCGGCCGGATCTGAGGTCTGGGAAGCCGATATGACCCAACCCGAAGCGCCGGTATCGAAATCGGCCGACATGCCGAGGATCAGGAAGCGCTTCGAGTCGGGGTCCCAGACCGCTTTCGGGTCGAAGACGAATTCGTTGTCGACGAGAACGTCTGCGAACCAATCACCCATGCTCACCGCGCTGAATGCGGCTCCACCGTTCGACGTGTTGAACGCTTGAAAGTGTGAGTTGACGACGAGCAGCACGTGGGACGGGCTGGCAGCCATGTGGCAATCGGGAGGAATCCATCCCGTGAACGAGATGCCAGGGTACATCGGGTCCTGGAAGGGCTGGCTCATTTGGAGGCGTGAGCGCACTACTTCCGGCTCGCCGGGCACGGAGCGGTCTGCGTAACCTGGCGGACCCGCTCTCAACTCCTCAGCTCGCACATCGGCCCTCATGGGGTTGATACGAGACAGATTCTCGCGCATTTCCTGCGGGGGCCGCGCGCTCCGCTGAGCGAGCGGGTTGAACACCCGCGCTGACACTGTGCCGGCCGAGGGCATTCCAACGGCACCGGGTTCCTTGCCTGCCGCATCCACAATCCCGCCGGTGGCGAGAATCAGGAACCCCACAAACACCGATCGCACAAGAAATTCGCGTCTCATCATGAAGTCTTCCTCCTCCCGGGGCTGCCGGGGGCAACGTGATGTGATTATGGTAGACCCCTCGCCTTCGGATTTCAAGTGGTGGAGTAGGCCCTCCTGCGGGCCCGGCTATTGGGCGGATCGAGATGCACGATCACGGTGACAGCGTGTAGGGAATCGGATGTGCCGCTATTCGGATTTCGGAGGGGTTCCAGGTTTGCCGTCGACTCTCTCCCATAGCTGATGCGACGGCGTCCCGATCTGACATGTGGCACCGCCATTGCAATGTGGTAGTGATGAAACCGAACGAGAGGAGTGAGCCATGCAACGTCTATCGCGGTCCGTCGTCATCGTCTTCGTGCTGATCGTCTCGTCTGTGCCGGGCATTCCACGCCCTGCAGAGCGGTCCTCACCCGTGCTTCCGCCGTACGGACTGGACATTGGAGCACCTGATTCCGCCCAATGGGATCGCGCTGTCAACGAAGCGTCGGCGTTGGGTGCTCGGGTGGCGCCGCTCTACATTCGATGGCATGCCATCGAAAAACGCCCCCGCCGCTTCGATTTCTCCGAAATCGAGGCGAGCTACCAATACTACCGATCAAAGGGGATCACTCCTGTCGGGGCCATCTACGGCGCCCCCAGGTGGTCCTGCGCCTCGCGTCCTCTGCCGGACAACTTGGACCTCTGCTTCCCCGAAAAGCGCGCATTTCAGCGCTTCCTCCGTGCGATCGCGCAGCGTTTCAACAGGCGGATCGATCACTGGATCATCCTGGGTGAGGTCAACTATGCGCAATCGACGGCTCCCGGGCCTCAGCCCGAAGCCTACGCCGAGCTTCTCGCGGCCTCCTTCAGGACCCTCAAGCTCGTCAACCGCGCCAACCAGGTCATCTTCGCACCCGTGTGCGTCTGTTCTAATGGAGTGGATGGGGACGAGGTCGAGGCGAGTGAGGAGAACATGCCGGGTTTCGTGTACACCAGTCGGGTCCTGAAAGCCCTGGGCGGTCGGCCCGCCTTCGACAAGGCATGGGCCCAGGTCTATCGCTACCCGGTCAGCCCGTTGTTGACGCGCCGCGTCACACTCGAAGACGGTTCCTCTGAGACGTTGACGATGAAGCAGGAGCTGATCCGCTACGAACAGCTTTTCGGCGCCGCTGGCTACGGTTCACCGAGGCTCGAGCTTACCTACGGCTGGGGCACACGCGACGGGATCGTCGAGGACAATGGGCAGCTCGTGACTCCCGAGGAACAGGCGGCGGATCTGGAAGCAGCCTTCTCGCTGATCAGGGATGATCCGGAGCTGAGCTTCGTTGAGACCCAGGTCTACTTTCTCTCGCATGACTCAGCACCGACGGACGACGATTTCTGGAGCTCGTTCGGGTTGATCGACCGACAGTGGGCAGAGAAGCCCGCCGCAGATGTCTACCGCCGCTTTGCGACGATGGGCGATGAGTCACTGAGGTAGGCCAGGCCAACCATCAGTCGCTCACGCGCCCCGCAACCGTGGGATTCGGCGCAGCTTCACCGCGTGGTATACTTCCGCCAGCACGCGGCGCGGAGAGCCGGTGAAAGGATGACACGACGATGATTGACCCGGAGCTTTCGTCGATCGAAATCGTAGGGGTGGCGGTGCGGGCGGAGCGGGAGGCGTTCGATTTGTATCTGGGGCTTGCCGCGAAAGTGGGGAATCCGACTGCGAGGGCCGAGTTCGAAAGGCTGGCGGGGGAGGAGGCCCGGCATCAGGAATGGCTCACGGCATACTACAAGGAAATGACCGGCGGGAGTGACGCGCCACCCGTGCCCGACATGCGCATCAAGATGTTCGGCCCGGAGCCGAGCGAGGATATGCGCATCGCCCAGATCCTGGACCTGGCGATCACGAAGGAGAATCTCAGCGAGACCGTGTATGCGGAGGCCGCGAAGCGCTCGACCGACCCCTCGGGCCGCCGGATGCTGGGGGAACTGGTCGAGTTCGAGAGGTCGCATGCGAGGCGCCTGATTGCGATCCGCGAGGTCTTGCGGCGGAACCCGGCATGGATCGAGGATCCGCAGGGACGGGCTATCCAGTTGGAAGGACCGTGAGGCTATGAACCCGCCTCCGGCGCCGCGGCGCGCCACCGCGCGCCATGACAAACGGGTGACATCCCGGGCTTTCCAATGTCCGCTGATTATGTTAAATATTGACCTGGAGAACTAATAAGGCGGCATGCGGGAAATCCGGATCCACGGACGAGGCGGTCAGGGGGCCGTGATCGCCTCAGAGATTCTCGCCGACGCCGCATTTCGATGTGGGCAATACGTCCAGGCCTTCCCCTCATTCGGCTCGGAAAGGCGCGGCGCGCCCGTTGCCGCCTTTGTCAGGTTGGATGAGAGGCAGATCTGGGCGAGGACGGAGATCTATCGGCCACACGGCATCATCGTTCTCGACGAAGGCCTGGTAACTCTGAAGCTGGCGGACGTGACGCAGGGGCTGCAGGCGGGAGGCTTCGTCCTCTTAAACTCGGCGCGCGACCCCGAGACCTTCTCGTATCTCGGGAACTTCACGGTGGCCGTGGTTGATGCCGGACGCATCGCGATCGCCCATCGATTGGGATCGCTGACGGCTCCAATTGTCAACACTGGCATCCTCGGAGCGTTCGTCTCGCTGACCAGCTGGGTGACGATGGAGAGCCTCGAAGAAGCCATCAAACTCCACGCTCCGATCAAGCCTGAAGAAAACGTTCAGGCGGCGCGCGAGGCGGCCGCTGCGGTGCGCATTCTGACAGCGGCGGGACCGAGGGGGTAGGGATGGTAAGAACACTCGCCGAGCTCCAGCCGGTCTCGCTCTCGACCCAGTCGATCACCGCGATCCGCACGGGGACCTGGAAGTATGTCGAGCCGCTCTACCTGGATAAGCTGCCCCCGTGCTCGCACCTCTGCCCTGCCGGCAACGATATCTCGAAGTTTCTCTCCCTCACCGCTCAAGGCGATATCGAATCGGCTGCGCGCCTGATCCGCTCCGGCAACCCACTCCCCGCGACCCTCGGCCGGGTCTGCCCACACCCGTGTGAATCGCAGTGCAACCGGGTCCAAATGGGCGGTGCGATTGCGATCCACATGATGGAGCGATTCCTCGGAGACGAGTCACTGGGGGAGAAGTTCGTGCCGTCGCCGGCTGCCAGCGCGGGGAAGCGGGTGGCGGTTATCGGAGCCGGGCCGGCGGGTCTGGCCGCTGCTTACAACCTGGCGCTCCAAGGGCATGCGGTTCAAGTCTTCGATGACAAGGCGGCTCCGGGCGGGTACCTGCGAACCGGGATCCCGGATTACCGTCTTCCTAGAGAAGTTCTTGATCGCGAAATCGACCTGATTCGCGCCATGGGTGTCGCATTCAAATCCAATTTCCGCGTGGGCCGGGACGCGGCGTTCGCTGAGCTGCGTCAGCAGTTCGACGCCATCGTTCTCGCCATCGGCTTCCATCGTAATCGGGCATTGGACGTTCCAGGTGAGAACAATCCCGGTGTGTACAACGGGGTGCAGCTGCTCGAGCGGATCCTGAGCGGCGGTCGGCCTGACGGGATCCGGCGGCCCGCTATCGTCGGCGGCGGCAACACGGCGATGGACGCTGCCCGATCGTTGCTCCGTACGGGTGCGACGCCCATCGTCGTCTACCGCCGGACTCGCGCCGAGATGCCGGCGATCCCGGCTGAGGTGGATGAGGCCGTTGCTGAGGGGATTCCGTTCCATTTCCTGACTGCGCCTGTGCGGGTGGTGATAGAGGATGGGCGCGTCACGGGGCTGTCCTGCATTCGGATGACGTTGGGCGATCCTGATTCATCGGGTCGTCGTCGCCCGCTGCCCGTCGCCGGATCTGAGCATGTGGTCCCTTGCGATTCGGTTGTGACGGCCATTGGCGAGACGACCGACCTGGATGATTTCCCGGAGGAATTGAGGGAGGGCTGGCGGATCGCCGGCGACGAACGGCTCGCGACATCATTGCCGGGTGTGTTCGGTGCGGGGGATGCGATCGATGGAGGCGGCACCGTGACGGCCGCGGTCGGGTGCGGGAGGAGAGTCGCCGATGTCGTCAATGCGTTCCTCGTGGGACACGACCTGCCCGTGCGGGCGCCGCGAGTCACAGATCTGTGGCGTCGCGGCCTCGATCGTGACCACGTCTCCTACTTCGACCAGCTCAACACTGCCTATCTGCGTCCGGAGCTGCGGCCGGAGATCGTCGAGCTCCCGCCGGCCGGCCGTACGGGCTCCTTCGCCGAGGTCGTGCAGAGCTTTACATCGCCTGCTGCCCTGGCCGAGGCCCGGAGGTGTTTTGTCTGCGGCACCTGCAATGAATGTCACAACTGCTACTACTTCTGCCCGGATGTCGCCATACACAAGCGGCGCGGCGAGCTCGGATTCGATATCGATTCGGATCACTGCAAGGGGTGCGGGGTGTGCGTCGAGGAATGTCCGCGGGACGCGATGGTGCTGGTGGAGGTTGGGCGGTGAAGCGGGTATTGAAGGGAAATAGCGCGGTTGCCGAGGGAGTGCGGCTCGCCCGCGCGCAGGTCATCTGCGCCTATCCGATCACGCCGCAGACGTCGATCATCGAGGATTTAGCCGTGATGGTGTCGAGCGGGGCGCTGCCGGCGAAGTTCATCAAGGTCGAGTCCGAGCACTCGGCGATGGCCGGCTGTATCTCCGCGGCATCGACAGGAGCCCGAACCTTTACCGCCACGTCCTCACAGGGTCTGGCGTTGATGCACGAGCTGATCCACTGGGCTGCGGGGGCACGACTGCCCGTGATCCTTGCAAACGTCAATAGATCCCTGGCGCCGGGCTGGTCAATCTGGACAGACCAGAACGACACTCTCTCACAGCGCGATACCGGGTGGATGCAGGTGTACTGCCAGTCCTCGCAGGAAGTGATCGATTCGGTGATCCAGGCTTACAAGGTCTCCGAACGCCTGTTGCTGCCGACCATGGTCATCCTTGATGCGTTTTTCCTCTCTCACACGCATGAGATCGTCGACGTGCCTGACCAGGAAATCGTCGACCGTTTCCTGCCGCCGATCAACATACCCTTCCGCCTCGATCCGGCCAAGCCCGCGGCCCTCGGGAACCTCCTCTATCCCGACCTCTACATGGAGTTTCGCCGGAAGATGGACCTGGCTCACGAGGACGCGTTGAACGTATGGGAGGATGTGGGTCGCGAGTGGGCCGGCCTGACCGGGCGTTCCTATGGTCTCGTCGAGACATACAGGTGCGATGATGCCGAGATGGTGTTTTTCACGGCGGCCACCGCGGCCTCGACCGCACGGGTCGCAGTGGATGAGCTGCGCGAGCGCGGGGTGCCGGTCGGTCTGGTGCGGCTGCGCGTCTTCCGTCCGTTCCCGGCGGCGCTGCTCCAGAACCTCCTCAGCGGCCGCCGCAAGGTTGTCGTCCTCGACCGCAACTGTTCGTACGGGCACCACGGCATCTTCCACCAGGAGCTCAAGTCTGCGCTCTACGATCTTCCGCAGGACAAGCGGCCGCATGTCAGCGGGGTTATCGCGGGTCTCGGCGGCCGCGACATCACGGTCGATGACATCAAGGAAATGATGACACTGGCCTGGGATGGGAAGCTCGGGGCGAGCTCGTGGTGGCATGTGCTGCCGGTGGGCGAAGAAGAACCTGCCGCGGCCAAGTAGGGGGGTGGACTTGGCGGACAACCTGGTGGCCTACGACGCGCGGAATCTTCAGATACCGGATCGGGAGCTCATGCGATCGGGACATCTGGCATGTCCCGGATGCGGGGCCGCGATCGGGATGCGACAGGCGCTGAAGGCGCTCGGACCCGACACCATCGTCGTGATCCCGGCTTGTTGCTGGGCGGTGATCAACGGGCCCTACCCATATCATTCGCTCGAGGTGCCGGTGATCCAGGTCGCATTCGAGACCGCCGCCATCTCGGCCGCGGGGATCCGGGCGGCGCTGGAGATTCAGGGACGAAACGACGTGACGGTCATGGCATGGGCGGGCGATGGCGGGACTTTCGACATCGGCTTCCAGTCGCTCTCGGGTGCCGTCGAACGCAACGACGACATTATCTACGTCTGCTATGACAACGAAGCGTACATGAACACCGGCATCCAGCGGTCGTCGGCCACACCGTACGGCGCCTGGACCACGACAACACCGACGGACTCGCCCAAGGCCGAGCCGAAAAAGAACATTGTCGAGATCTTGGTCGAACACAGAATCCAGTACGCTGCGACGGCGTGCATCTCCCACCCCGAAGACTTCATCCGCAAACTGCAGACGGCGAAATCGATCCGGGGAGCCAAGTTCATTCACCTCTGGATCTCCTGCCTCCCGGGGCACAAGGTCGAGGAGCGCTTTTCGATCAAGCTCGCACGCCTCGCCGTGGAGACCGGAGTATTCCCTCTATACGAAGTCCACTCCGGCACACGGTATACGATCAATCATGAACCCACTTTTGTCGATGTGGCCGAGTATCTGAAGCTGCAGGGGAGATTCCGGCACTTGCAGGAGGCCGATATCGATCGGATCAGACACAACATCGAGTGGGAATGGCAGAGGCTGAGGCTAAAGGTCGAGATGGGTCGGCGGCTTCCCCTGCCCCCTGTCGGGGCGATCGCCGGCGTTCAGCCGGGTCGATTCGAGTCCTGACCTTCGGGCCCGCTGGCTACCGCGGCGGAGCCGCAATCTGCATCGGTTGCGTCTCCGCTTCGCGTGAGAGCGTTCTTCCGAGCCACCTCGATCGGCCGAGACGACTGCTCCGTTCCTGCAATCCTCCCCACCTGCTTTCGTGAGAGGAGCACGGAAGATCAAGCCGCCTCAAACTACATGCCAATTCGTGTCAACACTCAACTACCTAGACACGATGCCCGTCGCAGGACTGCGCCTGCGACGA
>JACPPM010000274.1 GCA_016191015.1 Acidobacteriota bacterium
CCGTTGGTCTTGTTGGCCGGATTTTTTCCGACGCAGTCTCTCCGCTCCGTGGAGGCTCGCTCCGCGAGCCTTCACTCCGCTCCGAGACTGCGTCGGCGGCATCGGACACTACGTGCTGATGTCTGTCGGCTCCTGGTCGCATCATTCGTCTCCTCGCCCTCTACACTAAACTCGGCAAGGGGGCTGTCTCAAGCACGTTGTCACAGAGGGTATGCCGTTGGTTGCGATAGGTGAACCACCCCGTATGGGCCTTCGGCCCTGGCTTGAGCGATCTCATTGCCAGCGGAATCCAGGAACCGCAACTCCGCGTCGGGGATGGCACGTGGGTGCTTGCGATCGGAAATGTTCTGTACAGACACATAGAGCGAACCATGCGACGAAACGTGCCAGAAGCCATATGCAAGGGTTGCTGCGGCAACAAGCACAACGCTAAGCGCGACTTTGTATCTCATCGCAGAGCTTCGCTCGTGTCGTTCCCCCGCAGCCATGCGATGCGCGCGAGCGCCAAGCGCCTGGCCGGTTGTGGCTCCCTACCACATCCCCCGGACTGAGAAGGTCCGTGGAACCTGGATCGGCAGATCCATGCTCGGATCCCAGAGATGCGGCGTGAGGTAGAGGATCACTTCCTGTCGCGAAAGCGTGACGGATTGATTGCCGAAGAGGGCGCCCACGATGGGGATCCGTGACAGAATCGGCACTCCCGCTCGTCCCTGCGCCTGGCGGTTCAACGCCAGGCCGCCGATCACGATCGTCTGCCCGCTTTCGACCTGCATGGTCGAGCTCGCGTGGTTCTTGTCCACCTCCGCGGCGACGTTTTCAACCGTGGGAACAAACTGTGAGTCGACCACATCCAGGTCCATTCGGATCATCCCATCCGGCATCACGGTCGGCGTGATCGTCATGGTCACTCCCGACGTGATCTCGTGAGGCGTGGCGATCGTCGCTCCCTGTTCGGGCTCCTGCACGATGACGAAGCGGTCATTGGAGATGTCGATGGTCGCCGGCTTTCCGCTCATCGTAGCGATGAAGGGTCGCGATATCAGGCGCGCCTTGTTCTGCTCCAGGAGTATGTTGATGACAGCGGTGAAGACCGTCGGATTCCGCAGGCCGGCCGAGGATGTGAAGATGAGTGACGTCCCCGCCAGGCTCCCGAAGCTGGATGCTATGTCGCTGTAGCGGCTGAACGAGGCTTTCTGAATGTCGGCCTCGATCGTCTCGTATGACTCGGCGTCGAACTCGATCACAAGCGCCTCGATGAGGACGTGCCCGGGCTGGCTGTCGACCTGGCGCAGGATCCTGGCCGCGCGGCTCACATCCTGGCCACCGCCCATCAGCTCCAGCGTGTTCGTGCTCGGGATCTGTCCGTACTGGACGGCGCGCGTTCCGTCGGTCGCGCTCGCGGGGTACAGCCCATCGAGAAGAGAGGCGGCGGTGGCGGCATCGATGTAATTCAGTGGGACCTCGATGTGAACCTGGCTCGTGCCGGGCGCTGCGCTCGTGGTCTCGTCCTGTGCCGGCGCCGCGGTCAGAGTTGAGCTGCCTGCCTGATCTCCGCTCGAAGACGAAGACTCCGCACCAGTGCCCGATGGGCTCGCAGGCGCCGCCGGTCCTTGTGGTGCCGTCGTGTTCTGCGCAAAATCGTCCGCGGTTCCGATGACGAGGATGTTTCCCTGGCGGACGCACGCGAGTCCTCGCGGCGAGAGCAGGAGATTCAGGGCGGCCACCAGTTCGATCCCATCGAACCGGGCGGTGATCCGAATCGAGGGGATGTCAGTCCGAAAGAGATATTGTGCCTTGGCGGAGTCGAGGAGGCGACGGAGAACGACCGGGAGGGCGGCGGAAGTGAGATCCACTCGCGCAACAAGACTCCCGTCGGGTCTCGCCAGTACCTCCAAACTACTTATGCCCTGCTGCAGCCGTGCTTCTCGCTGCGCGGCCAGCGAGTCGCCCTGCTTGCGGAGAGCTTCGAGAAGAGGCGCCAGGTCCTCGGGATCTCTGGTAGTCCTCAAAGTCGCGCAACCTGCCAGAGACAACGCCACGAAAGCGGTCATCAACGACCGCATCCTCATGGAGCTGCGCCGAACGGCCCTCCGGCATGGGGACGGGTCCCCATAGCAGCTCCACCAATAGGAAGTCGAAAGGCCAAGCCAGCGTGCTGTTGGTTTGAGGAGCCCCACAGACCCTCTCAATCTGTTGATGGAGAAACTCTCCTGTTTCTTGCCGGCCGTCACTACCTGACGAGAGCATAACATATTTCGATTCGTCGGCAACGCCCGCCCGCCACAAGTCATCGGAGTCAAGCCTTTCCCGCCTTTTTCGTTTCCAGTTTTGCATTCCTAATTCCAGAATCCGCGGGCCTTCCGCGGGGATCGGGCGGAAGGGCGCGCCTTGACATCCCCGCCGGAGGAGTGTAATTACCCAAGGCTCTGTGTGAATATGGAAGCTAGACTGGCTTGGATCGCATTAAACCTCGCCCGAGGTGTGGATCGTGTTCTGCTCCACACGATGGTGGAGGAGCAGCTGGACATCCGCGCATCGTTTGAGGATGCCGGGCTTTTCGCCCGGCTGGCCGGGCGAGCGGGTGTGGGGGCCGAGGGCCTTCTGGAATCTGCGGAAAAGGAGATCGAGAAGGCCGAGGCGGTCGGGGCCACAATCGTGACGCTGGGGGACTCCAGTTATCCGCCGGAGCTCCTCGAGATCTACGATCCGCCGCTGGCTCTCTACTGTCTGGGGAAGCTTCCTGCGGGCGGTGGTCTGGCGATCGTGGGGTCTCGGTCGGCCACCCACTACGGCATCGCGGTTGCCCGATCGCTGTCGCGGGAAGTGGCGGCGCACGGAGTGGCGGTTGTGAGCGGCTTTGCCCGAGGCATCGACACTGCTGCTCATCTGGCCGCGCTCGAAGCCGGCGGGGCGACCGTCGCGGTCCTCGGATCGGGTCTCAATTGTCCTTATCCCCGGGAGAACCACCAACTGATCCCCAAGATTGCTTGCGGCGGATGCGTGGCAACCGAATTCCCGTTCGACACGAAACCGCTGCCGATGAACTTCCCGATGAGGAATCGGATCATTAGCGGGCTCGGGGCCCGGGGGACGCTGGTTGTGGAGGCGGCTGAGCGGAGCGGGGCGCTGATCACGGCGCGCCTGGCATCGGACCAGGGGCGCGAAGTGTACGCGGTGCCCGGCAACATCACTTCTCCGCTCAGCGCCGGGACCAACCGCCTGATCCAGCAGGGGGCCCGCGTGGTGGGCTCGGCGGCGGATTTGTTGAATGACCTGGGCCTGTTCGCGGCGGGTCAGGGCGCACCGGTGCCGCACCCGCTCGAGGGCGAGGAGGCGGCGATCTATGATCGGCTGTCCGTGGATAGCCCCGTTCATATCGACGCTCTTTCCACCGAGCTCGGCATGTTTCCATCCCGCCTTCTGACGGCCCTGCTCGCCTTGGAGCTCAAGAATCGTGTACGACAATTACCGGGGAAGTTTTTCCTGAGGACACTGTGAGGAGTACGAACATGAGGAGTATGGCGTGAGCGAGAAGTCGCTGGTCATCGTCGAATCGCCGGCGAAGGCGAAGACGATCAACAAGTTTCTTGGAAAAGAATACATCGTGAAGGCCTCAGGCGGACACGTCAAGGATCTTCCCAAGCGGATGCTGGCAGTCGAGCCGGAAAACGGGTTCAAGACCACGTACGAAGTGATCACGGCGAAGCGCCCGATCCTGCAGGAGCTGAAGAAGGAAGCGCAGGCAGCAAAGCTGGTCTACCTGGCCTCGGACCCCGATCGCGAGGGCGAGGCGATTTGCTATCACCTCAAGGAAGAGATCCTGCCGGTGAATCCGGAAATCTATCGCGTGATGTTCAACGAGATCACCTCCCGCGCCGTGAAGGAAGCCATATCGCACCGGCATCCGGTCGACATGAACCTGGTTGAGGCGCAGCAGGCGCGCCGAGTGCTTGATCGCCTGGTCGGCTATAAGGTCAGCCCACTCCTCTGGAAGAAGGTCGGGATGGGGCTTTCCGCGGGGCGCGTGCAGTCGGTGGCCTTGCGGCTGATCTGCGATCGCGAGAAAGAGATCGAGGCATTCACGAGCGAGGAGTATTGGACGATCGAGGGCCAGTTCCGGAACGCAGCCGGAGCCGGGTTCACGGCGAAGTTGAGCCGGATCGACGGTCAGAAACCGGACGTCAGCGATGGCGCGGCGGCGGCCAGGTTGAAGGCCGAGGCCGAGCGCTGCACGTATACGGTCAAAAGCGTGCAGCGGAAGGAACGGAAGAAGAGCCCGCCGGCGGCCTTCATCACGTCCTGGCTGCAACAGGACGCCTATCGGCGCTTCAAGTTCCCCGTGAAGCGCACGATGGCGCTCGCGCAGGGACTCTACGAGGGGCGGGACATAGGCGAGGAAGGTCCCGTGGGGCTGATCACGTATATGCGCACGGACTCGACGCGGGTCTCCTCCGAGGCGCTCCAGGAGGCACGGGCCGTCCTGGCTGAACGCTTTGGGCCGGATGCGATTCCGGAAAAGCCGAACGTCTATGCATCGAAGAAAGGCGCGCAGGATGCGCACGAAGCGATCCGGCCGACCTCGCCCAAGCGAACGCCCGATTCGGTGAAGAAATACCTGAGGGCGGACGAATTCAAGATTTACAAACTCATCTGGGATCGCTTCATGGCGTCCCAGCTGCTGCCGGCGATCTACGACGACACCGGCGTGGATGTCCAGGGAGGGCGCTTCACGTTCAGGGCAACGGGGTCCGTGCTGAGGAAGCCCGGGTACCTGGCCATCTATGACGAGAGCGAGGATGCGAATGAGGACGGAAGGCTTCCGGCTCTGACCGATGGCGAGCCGCTCGAGATGCCCGCGATCTCTCCCGAGCAGCATTTCACACAGCCCCCACCGCGCTTCACCGAGGCCACGCTCGTCAAGGAGATGGAATCGAACGGCATCGGGAGGCCGTCTACCTACGCGACGATCATCTCGACTCTCCAGGATCGCGTCTACGTTACCAAGCAGGAAGGCAAGTTCGTGCCGACCAAGGTGGGCATGGTTGTCAGCGACATGTTGGTCGCGAGCTTCGCGGACATTCTGGCCGTCGACTATACGGCCCGCCTCGAGGAACAACTCGACGAAGTGGAGGAAGGCAGGAAAAACGCGCTCGAGGTGCTTGATGCCTTCTATTCGACCTTCGTCAAGGACCTCAAGGACGCAGACAAGCAGATGAAGGACGTGAAATCCAGTGGCATACCATCGGAGCACAAGTGCCCCGAATGCGCGGCGCCGATGGTGATCAAGCTGGGGCGGTTCGGGGCCTACCTTGCCTGTACCTCCTGCAAGAAGACACAGAAACTCTCCAACGGCAACACGCCGCCCGAGCCCGTCCCGGACGCAGGTCCGTGTCCCTCCTGCGGCAGTATGCTCGTCCGGCGAACCGGTCGCTTCGGTTCGTTCATCTCTTGCAGCGCGTTTCCGGCATGCAAATACGTCCATCTGAACAGGATCGGCGTACCGTGCCCGCTGGGATGCGGTGGGGATGTGGTGGAACGCACCGACAAGAGACGGCGCGCCTTCTACGGATGTAGTAGCTATCCAACCTGTACCTTTGTCTCGCGCGAGAAGCCGGTCACGAAGCCATGCCCTGATTGCAAGGCGCCGATCCTGTACGAGAAGACCTTCAAGAGCAGACCCTCGGTGCTGATCTGCAAGAGCGAGGGGTGCACCCACAAGGAGAAGGAAGACGAGGAGAGCACGGCCGCGGTCGCACCATGACGTCGGTGCGATGTTTTCATCACGTCTCGATTTCCGCCAGGCACCGAATGCGCTGAGCGTGATCATCGACGAAAAGCGCCGACTCGGGCTGCCGATCATCGATCTGACCGAATCGAACCCGACGCGCGCGGGCTTCGGATACTCCGAGGCGCTGGAGGCGTTGCGGGATGCGAGAGCATCCACGTACGAGCCGCATCCGCGGGGATTGATGCACGCACGTGAAGCCGTAGCGGCCTACTACGCGGAGCGCGGGGTCGATGTCAGCCCCGAGAGAATCTGGCTCACGGCCAGCACGAGCGAAGCCTATTCGCTGGTCATCAAGCTGCTGGCTGACCCGGGGTGTGAGGTGCTCGTGCCACGGCCGAGCTACCCGCTGCTGGATATCCTCGCGTGGCTCGAGGGCGTTCGCATTGGCTCGTATCCACTGCGCTACGGAGAAGGATGGAAGATCGATCACGACGGGCTCGAGTCGGCAATCACTTCCGAGACGAGGGCCGTCTTCGTCGTGAGCCCGAACAACCCGACGGGCTCGTATCTGACATCGGCCGACCGGTCCTCGCTGGTCGGGACGTGCGCGCGCCACAATCTTGCGCTGGTCGCAGACGAGGTCTTCTTCGACTACCGCCTCGACAGCCTCGAGGTTCCTCCGTGCACTCTGACCGCGACTCAGGACGTGTTGACCTTCATCCTGAGCGGCATTTCAAAGGTCGCTGCTCTGCCACAGATGAAGATCGGGTGGATTGTCATGAGCGGCCCCGATGATCTGGTTCGCGAGGCGGAGACCTATCTCGATCTGATAGCCGACACGTATCTTTCCGCCTCCACCCCCGCGCAGCACGCGCTGCCAGCGTGGCTCCAGGGTCGACACTCGATCCAGCGGCAGATTCTCAGCCGGCTCCGCGAGAATCTGTCCGCGCTGGAGGCCGCAGCAGGAGGGGCATGGAGAGTGCTCCGCGCCGAGGGTGGGTGGTACGCCGTTGTTCAATACGAGTCTGGTGAACGGGAAGAGGACCTCGTCACGTCGATGGCCTCAGAGAACGGTATCTTGATCCATCCGGGGTTCTTCTTCGACTTTCCGCGGGAAGGGTTCCTCGTGCTGAGTCTGCTGACACCCGTGGCCGAGCTCCGCGAGGGGGTCCGACTCATGGCGCGCCGCCTGGGGCGCTGACGGGCTCAACCGACTTGCGCGCCGGCGGCGAGCGAGCATTGACACGGCCTGTGGCGGAGCATATCTTTTGCGGGAAATCGGAGGGCATCATGAGAAGTATGGCACTCGCACTGTTGCTGGCATTGATACTGATCCCGGGATGCAGCGAAGAGGAGGCGGCGCCCGAGCCAGCGGGGGACTCATCACAATCACGAACAGAACAGGTAACAACAGAGGCGCCCAATGAGCCCACGCCAGAGGCGGCGCCGCCAACTCAAGAAGGAGCAACGACGGTGCCAGCGGAAGAGACAACTACGACCAGCTCGGGTCTGAAGTACGTGGAGATCAAGGCGGGCACCGGCGCCGTCCCCACGAAGGGGCAGTCGGTCAAGGTGCACTACACCGGGTGGCTCGAGGATGGGACCAAGTTCGACAGCTCCTTGGATCGAGGCGAACCGCTCGAGTTCACGCTCGGCGTCGGACAGGTGATCAAGGGGTGGGATGAGGGCGTCGGCACGATGCAGGTCGGTGGCAAGCGCAAGCTCATCATCCCGTATCAGCTCGCCTACGGTGAGCGCGGCTACCCAGGCGCTATTCCGCCGAAGGCCACGCTGATTTTCGAGGTCGAGCTCATGGGGATCAAGTAACCCCTCGTCGACGTCCTTTGACGACCACCCCGCCCTGTGGTATTTGTTGCAAACCCGCGCGGAGAGATGTCCGAGTGGCTGAAGGAGCACGCTTGGAAAGCGTGTGTAGTCGAAAGGCTACCGTGGGTTCGAATCCCACTCTCTCCGCCAACACGCGAGTCTAAAGTTTAAAGTTCGGGGGACGGACGGCAACGCCGGTGTCGGCGACGGTGCTCCCCGGACGATCGTCCGTCGCCAACGTAGTTTGTCCCGGTGTCTTTGCCAACCCTCAACTTTAAACTTGAAACTTTGAACTTTAAACTCGATGGTTGGCGGAGAGGGAGGGATTCGAACCCCCGTGGGAGTGATTAGCCCCCAAGCCGCTTTCGAGGCGGCCCCGTTACGACCACTTCGGTACCTCTCCGGTGGCACGGTCATTATAGTACGGGTGGGTCGGATGAGAAAGCTACTGGTCTGTAGAATCCATTTGGAGGGGCTAGCCTGGATTCCCACGGGTGGCGTGGGATCTAACAGGATTCCCGCACCGTAACCCGCCTACCCGCCGGGGATCGTCGCTGCCAAGATCTTGCCCCGTAGGTCCGTTAGCTATGGTATGTACCAATAGTAGTCATACCA
>JACPPM010000267.1 GCA_016191015.1 Acidobacteriota bacterium
CGCCGTTGCCACAGGCAACGGGACAGGTCAAGAACCGGCCTGCGATCGTTCTGCGGGCGATGCCACCGTACGGCGACTTTCTCGTCTGTGGCGTCAGCACCCAGTTGCGGCAGGAGGTGGCCGGGTTCGACGATCCGATCGGCCCGGGAGATCCGGGCTTTCTTGCAAGCGGACTCAAGGCTCCATCGCTCATCCGGCTCGGCTTTCTGGCGGTCCTACCAGCGAGCGGGCTGCTCGGCGCGATCGGATCCATCTCGGAGGGCCGGCATGACAGACTACTGGAGCGACTCAGCAACCACCTTCGTCCTGCGCGCCCCAGGGAAGAGCCGGCGCCGTGACGGCGCCAGGCCTAACCCGGCGCTGGAGCCGCCGGGCTTCGCCCGCGGCTGAGCGCCAACGTTAGGCGGACAAAAGAGCATGACGCTTTTCAGGACATTGGCAATCGGGATCTTCGTTCTGGTCGCCATCGCTCATCTTTCTAGAATCATTTTCGCCTGGCAGGTGACCGTCGGCACACAGGTGATCCCGATGTGGATCAGTGTGGTGGGTGTTTTCGTACCACTACTCCTGGTTGTATTAGCTTGGTTCGAGAACCGTGGGCTGCGGGCGCAAGAAGATGTGCCTTCACCTCAGCCCGTCGCAGACGGCACAGACCCAACGCAGTACCAATTGGCCATAAGCCTTGTAGAGCAACAGGTTCAGATCTTCTGGCTCATATTCGGTGCCTTCCTCTTGGCGGAGACCGTGATCCTCGGCGGAATTCTCTCGGTTGCGAATCAGGATTCGGACGTACTGCTTTTCGGCGGTGCGCTTTTCGGTTTGATACTGGCCTTCCCATGGTGGACGTCAGTCGCATACCACAATGCCATGTACAAATTGCGGATCATGCAGGCACGCGCGTACGAGCCAGCCTGCGGCACCTTCTTTACAGAAGGGAGGGCTTTGATTCAGGGTAAACCCGTCCGGGAAGTTAAGATGCCGACTTTGGCGATTCTCTTGCCGGCTCGGATTGCCGAAGTGGCGCTCATACTGGTGTTTGCGCTCGCGTTCATGTTCCTCGCGTTCTGGTACTACCCCGGTCGCGGCGTATCACCGGTGAAGCCGGCAAGCGGGAGTGTGCGCACACACGCGCCGCCTAACACCGCGCTGGAGCCGTCGGCGCCGCTGCGATCGCGAGCGCCGCGGCTCAGCGCGAAACGTTGGGCGGACAGAACCTGAATTGCGATTGGTAGCACATGAGCGATGAGGCCAAGCCTGCAGGCGTAATCAGCGAGATTCGAGAGAACCTCGCCGGCGTCTTCCGGCACATCCTTCCTGGGGTCATTGTGGTGGGAGCGGCCCACGTCGCCCATCCGACGTGGTTTGTCGAGCTCGATGCGAAGTCCTGGCAGCACCTAACAATCGTGGCGGTCGTCGCACTGGCCGTTGGTAACGCCTGGTTTGCGCTGAATCGCCATGGGGTGCAGCAGATCGTGGACTACGTCGCATACCTCCTCAAGAACCCGCCCACAGCGATCACGCGGCGGGGGCACTATCTCGCGACGGTCGCGGGCCATGTGACGATGTCTGTGATGACAAGGAGAATGCCCGATCTAGCTCGAACGCACGTCGCTTTTCGGGCGTCGTCCGTGTTTCTGCTCTATACCATAGCCGAAGTGGGACTGCTGTTCAGCTTGTGGCCCGAGTCCGGAACAGTGTTCGCGATGAATACCTGGCGCATCAGGGCAGCATCGGGCTTGGTCCTGGTGATGGCGATGTGGCAGAGCGTGATCACGCGACGAATCGACTACGAGATTGTCGAAGCTTCGCAACAGAAGCCGCCCAACAACGCGCTGGAGCCGACAGCGCGAACGTGATGATCGAGAGTTCGCGCTGCGGCTCAGCGCGACCGTTGGGCAGACCTGGTTTTCGGGGTCTCCAGGAGCGGCGGGAATGACGGAACACGTAGCGCCAACGCTCCAGATGGGTGTACCATGAGGTCATGAAGGCCCGGATCTACGTAGACGCGTCAGTGGTCGGAGGCTGCGAGGACGACGAGTTCTCCGAGCATTCCGTCCGGCTCATGGAGTGCTTGGTCAGAGGCGAATTCGTTCTCGTCGTTTCCACTCTCACGGTGCAGGAACTGGCCGCCGCCCCGGACGAGGTGCGCAGGCATCTTGCCTCGGTGCCTGAGGCGCACATCGAGACTCTCCAACTCGATGCCGAGGCAAGGGAACTGGCAGAAGCCTACATTGCCGAGGGGGTGATCACGGCCAAGATGCGGGCCGATGCCCAGCACATCGTCAATTTGCACCGGATCCACAGGTACAATTCTGTGAATCTCCGCAGAGGCTATCCGACGCTGGAGATTCGGGCGCCACGGGAGGTATTGCCAGATGAGTAGAACCGAGAAGAAGTTCGACGCGGTTACTATGATGCGGTCGATTCGAGACAGGGTCTCGGCCGAGATCGAAGACATGACGTTGGAGGAAGAGCTTGCGTGGCTGGCATCGCAGGAACTCAAGGATCCTTTCCTGGAGCGTCTGCGAGACAGGGCTGCCCAACAAGCCGATGCCGCGGACGGCGCTACGCGCCGCCGCTGATCGGCAAGGCGTTGGGCCGACGCGAGTTGTGCGTGTCGTTCGGCTAAGAGTAAGGAGGCGAGCATCATGTGGCTACGCGATCAGTATACCGGCGTCGGCGGTGGGTTATACACCGGCGTCGGCGGTGGCTTATACACCGGTGTTGGCGGAGGTGCGTACACGGGTGTTGGCGGTGGTCTGTATACGGGCGTCGGCGGAGGTCTGTACTCCGGCGTTGGCGGAGGTCTGTACTCCGGCGTTGGCGGCGGCCTGTATACGGGTGTTGGCGGCGGACTGAATACGGGCGTGGGCGGAGGTCTGTACTCCGGCGTTGGCGGCGGCCTCTACAGCGGGCCCGGCGGCGGCATGTACACGGGGCCCAGCGCCGAGCCCTATCGCCGGAACATGCCGCCTTGGCCGGTGTTCATCGAGGAACTGAAGAAGCGGGGGCTGCACCAATTCGTAGACTTGATTCTCGCGCATAAACCAGCAGGCGTGCAGTGGTAGCTGCTGAGAGTCGCGGCCACGAGCCCTTTCGCCTCAGGGCCGCCCAACAACGGGTTGCAGTCGACGGGTCTGCGCCCCGCCGCTGAACACGAGAACGTTGGGCGGCGGCGCGTTGACACCACAGGAGGCACCATGGACACGGGAACTGCGATTGGCGTTGCCGGCATTGTTGTCGGCGTAGCCGGGGTTATCTACGGCGTCTGGTGGACCAAGTACCAAAGCCGCAGGAGTGCCCGCAGCACACTCCATGTCGATCTCCTGCAGCATTTCGAGCTCCGGCCATCTGCCTACCAGCCTGATCTTTCCAACGTGCTGAAGCTGACTTGGTCGGGCGACCGGATCGACAACCTGGTCTGTCTTGGTCTTACCCTCCGACTGGATGGTTATCCCGACCACGACGATCCTTCGGTGAGGAAGCCGCCCGACGCAGGGGCCCCGACACGTCCACGCCTTGACTTCTCCAACCTCAGGATCCTGAGTATCGGCACGGTGCATAATGACCCGAACCTTTTCGAGGTTCCCATAGCCAAGACCAACGCAGACAAGAGTCTCTTCCTCAACGTCGTCCGTCTTCGCGCGAATGTGGACGCGCGGTTTACGATTGTAGGAACGAAGAGCGACGAGCGGCTCCCCGTCTCCGCAACCCTCCTTCCCGGTTATCTCAAGCAGATTGACATTCGAGGTGGTGGCCTTCTTGAGTGACTATTTCAGGCTGCCGCCCAACAGGCCGATGAATCTGCCGGTCGCCTACGGCGCCCGCAGCTTATCGGCGAGGCGTTCTGCGAACAGTAGCAGGAGCGCGCGGTGATGCTAACAGCCGAACAGAAGCACCTGGTCGAGGAAGCACTTTCCGGCGATGAGTCTGAGGACGGGTTAGCGGCAATCAGCCACATGACTTCTGAGCAACTGCACGCCTTCGTGCTGCGGTACAACTGAGACGACGGGTTCGTCATTCACCGCGCAGTTCTCGATCACGCCGGATGCGAGCGTAGAACGGCCCTGCAGATCTACTACGCCCTGGGCGGCCCGTTTGCTGAAAAGGATGCAAAGGGCGACCACCGCGCGTTCCTCGCCGAAACCAAGGCACGGTTGCTGGGCAGAGCGTTTCCGGAGAATGTCATCGCCTACGATCCAGTGGTTGACTGGGAGTTGACCAAGGTGCAACTGCTCAAGCTCCGTCGATCGGGTGTCTCAAACGAGCTGATCAGGCCATCCCGTCCGAGGTAGGGGCGGAGCCGCAGAACCAGCCGATGAAGCGGACGACGTCGCCGCAGGGACATGGTGTAGAATCGTGGCGCTGACTCTGCGGCGACCTCGCTGCTTATCGGCAACCCGTTATGCGCACAATGAGTAGGACACCACTAGCTTCATTCGAGAACCTATCGCCCGAGGAAGTTAGAGAATCCCTGGCCTACGCAGGCCTCGTCCTCGTTGCGTTCGAGCTCGTCAAGATCATGATCGTGAATCCCATCAAGGCATTCTACGCTCATACGACGTTCGGCGAAAGAATGCCGTTCAAGTCCTATGATGAAGACGTGCTATCTCGGCATAAGAACGAGTTCGAGGCTTGCCTGCTCTACTTGCGCGACTTCATGGGGGCGATCAATTCGGAGGATCTCCTGACGATCCAAGCATTGCGCAAGCATCGGAACGACCTCGCTCACGACCTCGTCCAGCGACTTCCTGGTTTGCGCGTGGCGGACTACCAGCCGCTGCTGGAAAACGTGAACCGAACGCTGTTCAAGCTGAGCAACCACCGGACTCGCATGGAGATTGGTGCGGATCCGGAGCTCCGAGGTTGGGACATTGACTGGGAAACAGTGAAAGGTCACGAGTACCTCCTGTTCGAGCACGTCGTTGAAAAGGTCCGGCTGTTGAGGTTGAACCGGAATGGCGCATAACAACCGCATGCAGGCGACGGCGGGCAGCAGGCTGCCGGCCGATCCGGAGTCTCGGCGCTTGCCCACCACGCTTGATGTCCAGCGTTAGGCGTCTTTATGGCCTACCTGATCACTTTCGCCACAGACACCTTCGACATCTCGAAGGAGGAGCCGAATGCAATCAACCCAATCGCCGGCCAAGGGCTCCTTAAATGGATTCGGGGCAAACTTGAAGGTAGCGGGTACACCACAACAGAACCAGCGACGGAAGACTGGGGCTGGTACATCGATGTCGAAGGCAAAGGCTCGTCCTATTTGGTCGGTGCTAGCGGACAACCGGAACGGCCGGCTCCGGACATGGACTGGATCATACAAATAGACAAAAACCGATCTCTCAAAGACAAAGTCACTGGTCGAAACAAGATGACCGGCGACGACCCGTTGGTAGCTCTTCTCGAAAGTCTTGTCAGGAATGAGCCAAGCTTCAGAGAAATCAATGTCGAAAGAGACGCCTAACCAGGCGCTCCACCTGACGCACGCGCGTCGCTTCGCTCCGCGGGTGTTCCCTCGCTCGCTGGGCTCGCTCGGCGCAGGTGAGCGCCGGCGTTGGGCGTCAGATCGAGGTGCAACATGATGAAGCTGCTTGACCCGACTGTTCGCGCTGCCTACCAGGAACTGGCGAGCCCAGAGATGGACATTCTCGATGGGCACGCTGTTTGGTTTCATGCGCACTTCCACAGGAACCTCCAACGCACCGACTACCCATCGCATCTCGCGTTCGACGCGGCCGTGTGCCTCAACATGTCGCTGGTGCGGGCCGCCTACTTGATCAACGGCTTCGTCCAGGCCGTCAACGATCGCAATGCACCACTTGCGATCTTGACCAGCCGTGCCCACAGGGAGACAACGGGCACAGTCGCGACTGGTGTCATTCAGCTGTTGCGCCTTCGTGAGAAGGCGCAAAACGTCGGCGACACGGTCACTGCCTTCCGCCGGCTCACGCACGGAAGCAAGCTCAAGTACGACGACGGCGCACCAGAATGGCAGCCGTTCAACGTGCTTACCTTGATCGACAACGTCGAGAAGCTCGCTGCGCGCCTCGGTCTCGCTAACGCAGCAGGATTCCGCGAGCAGTACGATCTGCAATCAGAGTACTGCCATCCAAACTCCCCAGGGCTTGCGGTGGGCCTGAGGTCTGAGCGACCCTTTGAGGGGACCTTCGCGTACCCGGCATTCGACGGACCACTTGAGGTTGCGCAGATTCTCGCGATTGGCAGCAGTGAGGCTCTACTTCGCCGCTTCGCCGAGGAGCTGCTGCTGCTGATCGAGGAGGAGGGAGCAATGTAGGTTGGGTATCCCTCGTGACGCCTAACCGGCCGCTGCAGCCGACGAGCGGCGCGGACGTATCGGGCCGGTTCGAATGGCCTGTGAGCGCCACTCGCGGCTGAGCGGCATGACGTTAGGTAGCAGACAAGATGGACATCCGATACCTCAGTACAGACCTAGACGTCGAATCCCTAAGCGACCTTTCTTTGGTCGTGGATGACCTCGGCGAAGAGGTGCTGGTTCAACAACATGGCCCGGTGAAACATTTCAACCATGCATCCATCGTAGTTGCTCAATCGTTCTGTTCCGGCCCGGATGAAGTGGTCAACTGCTTTTGCAATCTGATCGAAAACCTCTCCGATGAAGCGAGGGCAATCTGGGACACCTGTTTTACAAGGGTCTTCGACATAGGTCTTGAATGGGGGTTTACCCCTTCTCGATACCGGTTCGAATTGAGGCCATCGACCATCGAAAGGCTTGCCAAGATCGGTGCTAGCCTGGATTCCCACGGGTGGCGTGGGATCTAACAGGATTCCCGCACCGTAACCCGCCTACCCGCCGGGGATCGTCGCTGCCAAGATCTTGCCCCGTAGGTCCGTTAGCTATGGTATGTACCAATAGTAGTCATACCA
>JACPPM010000270.1 GCA_016191015.1 Acidobacteriota bacterium
AGCAGTCATCTCCGGTGCTCAGGGGGGCATCGAACAGACCCCTTCCTGCCTTCCTAACTTCCTGCTTTCCTGAGAGGAGTCCGGAGCGGCCAGACCGTGGGGCGCCGCCACCCTGTTTGGTTGCGGCTGGTCCGCGTTAGGCTAACAGCCCGGTCGATTCACGCGTCTTGGAGGGATTTGAAGGGCAGGACGACGTGATTGAGAGCGTAGGCGAACTCGGCTCCCCACAGGAGGATGATCGAAGAGAGGTCGACCCAGATTGCGAAGACGATGAAGCTCTCGAGCTGGCCGTACATCCGTCCATAGAGCGCCAGATTGCTGACGTACCACGTGAACACGCGCTTTGCGGATTCCCACAGGATCGACGTGACGACGGCGGCGGTGAGCGCGACGCGCGAGGGGACGTAGCGGTTCGGAACGAATTTGTAGATCGCCGCGAAAAAGACCACGCTGAAGAGATATGGAAGCAGGATTCCCAACAGGAATCCCTGGACCTGCTCCATCCAATGGGGCGGGACAAGCATCGGCGCTGAGGCGAGATGGTAGTCCAGAAACCCTTCGACGGCCGTGGCCACGGATGTGAGAACGAAGGAGAGGATCAGAAAAAGCGATCCCCCCAGGATCAGGGTTATCTCCAGCAATTTCCGAAGGATGAATGGCTTGCGCTTGTTCACCTTCATGATGTGGTTCATCGCCGCCTCGATCTTCGAAAACACCGCCGTTGCTATGATGAGTGACAGGACGAGACCAGGGATCCGATACCTGCCCATGCTCTGCAGAAAACTCTGGGCATTGAAGATAAACGTCGGGTCGGTCTGGATGACGAAGTCGCGCGTGTATCCGAGAGTACCTTCGTAGGCTGCCTCCATCGACCCGAGAAACTTGTTCGCGGCCGTGATCAGGACGATCAGCAGGGGTACGAACGAAAAGATAGCATAGAACGCGATCAGAACAGCATGGTCGAAGCAGCGGTCGCTCATGAAATTGCGGCAGCTCTGCCTCACCAGGAAGAACGGCAGCCGCAGACTCGGCGCGAGCCTGTGGATCCCTCGGTCGGAGATACCTCCCTCCGGCCTTTCCCCCACCGCCTGCAACGACTCTCCCCCTTTCCCCCGACTCCGCCCATCCTAGTCTATTCTCCAACCGTGTTTCAACCGGTCGCCAACTGCCGCTCCCAGGACCACGACTGCCCAACCAGATTTGTCAGCGCCGCCCACCCGCCCCTTCTCCCCGACGAATCGGCGGGACTACGTGCTTCCTGTCGGACAATTATATGAATACTGGAGTATGATGCATATAAATCAATATCTTGTAAGCATGAGCATCACACACTCATATTTTATGCTTGACAAATGCTCATGCCAGTCCTATATTGGCTTTGTGAGGAACGTAGCAAGGAAAAAGGAGAAGAAGAACATGGATTTGATCAGATGGGAACCACTCAAGGATGCGCTGGGCTTGCATGATCGGCTCAATCAGGTTTTCCAGACTTGTGCCCGGGACTTCCCGATGGCCGCGGATTTGGCTGCGGGCCGGTGGATGCCGCCGGTGGACATCTACGAGTCTGACGGAGAGGTTGTGCTGAAGGCGGAGCTGCCCGAGGTTGACCGGAAGGACATCAAGCTCTCGATCGAGAGCAACACCCTGACGCTGGAAGGCGAACGGCAGTTCGAGAACGAGACAAAGAAGGAGAACTACCATCGGGTGGAGCGGTCATATGGTTCGTTCTGCCGCTCCTTCACTCTTCCCGCCACGATCGACCAGGAGAAGGTGAAGGCAGACTACAAAGATGGCGTGCTGAAGATCGTGCTGCCGAAGAAGCCGGAACACAAGCCGAAGCAGATCAGCGTCAGCATCAACTGAGCAGTGCGTGGTGCGGGCGAGTAGCGCCGCATCGAGACCCAGGGGCGAGGGTATCCTCGCCCTTTTCTTTTGAGGTGCACGGCCGAGCACCTGTTCGCTATCTGACCCACTGCCCAACAGCAGAACCCCGGGTCGCGGTCTGAGCTCATTCCACGGCCGCGCTTTGAATGAGGGGATCGATCTGCTCGCAGACCACGTGGACGTAGACGTGGAGCGTGGTCGATCGGGATTCTTCGACCACGATTACGTCTACGTCTACGATAGACGCTCCCCACTCCACAGAGGCGGTACTCTGGCTCTGCAAGACTACGGCAAAGTCCCGGAAACCGCAGATTCCACAGATTGACTCGCAGACGTCACAGATGGCTTCGGGCCGGCCCGAGAGTGAGGAGGAAGTTGCTCGTCGGTTGAAGGCTGGACGAATCCGCGTGATCTGCGCGGAAATCTGCGCCATCTGCGGTTTCGTACGGAACGGACACGCCCAGATCGGCACCTCGGCTTTGCCGCAGCCCTGTCTGGCTCTGTTCTGCATGTTGACATCCAATCACACTCGCCGTATCTTGTCGGAACGTCGCCCGGGGGTTTGTGCCTGCTGTGGCCGGGATCGAGGCGGCAGATTCACGGGCTTGAGACGTGACTGAAAGGGAATCAGATGGCGGACTGGTATTATGCTCTCGAGGGCAGGCAACTGGGTCCGGTCACCGACGCTGAGATCCAGAAGTTCGCAGGCGAGGGTGTGGTCACGGCCTCTACCCTGGTGTGGAAATCCGGGATGGCGCAGTGGCAGCCATATGAAAGCGTGCGCGCCTCGACCGAAGGCGCCGTGCCGCCGATCGACCCTGCGATCGCCACGACCGCCGAGGCATGTTCACAGTGCGGCGCTTTGTTCTCGCTCGACAACCTCATCAGCTATCAGGGCCTGTTCGTCTGTGCTGCATGCAAGCCCCTCTTCTTTCAGAAGGTCCGCGAGGGTGCCACTCCCAAAGGGTGGCTGGACTATGCCGGCGTCGGCATGCGATTCCTCGCTGTGATGATCGACGGCATCATCATCACGATTCCGTTCGTGATTCTGATGACGGTGGGGATCGCCGCGGCGGCACCGAGCGAAGGTGGGCCGCTGGGGCCGTTTCTTGTGCTTCTGCTTGAGCTCGCCATCCTCGTCGGCTGGGGGGCCTACGAGATCTGGTTCATCGGCCGGTTCGGCGCCACCCCGGGGAAGATGATCTGCAAGATCAAGGTTGTGACGCCTGAGGGTGGCGCGATCAGCTATGGCAGGTCTACCGCACGGTTCTTTGCCAAGCAGTTGAGTGGCATGATTTGCTACATCGGTTACATCATGGCGCTGTTCGACAAGGATCGCCAGACGCTTCACGACCGCATCTGTAACACGCGGGTGATTCGAGCCTGATGGCTGCCGACGCCCCCGCGCTGGACTGTATCTTCTGCCACGTGCCACTTCTTCCGGCGTTTACCGCCGAGTCCCTGCTGGCGGAATGTCCGGCCTGCCACGCCCCCTTGACGCTCGCCGCGTTCCCGGCGCTCTATCACCAGCAGGTCGTGGGAGAGGTCGGCGAGCCCGTGGTGATGGACACAGAGTCGAGCTGTTTCTACCATCCGCAGAAGAGGGCAGCGGTGCCATGTGACGACTGCGGACGGTTTCTCTGTACCCTGTGTGAAGTGGTCATAAGCGACCGGCACCTCTGCCCCGCCTGTATCGAAGGCAGCCGGAAGAAGGGGGATCTCAAAGACATCGAGAGCTCGCGCATTCTCTACGACAACATCGCACTTGCCCTCGCCATCTGGCCGATGCTCATCTTCTACTTCACCGTGGTGACCGCACCGATAGCCGTTTTCGTGGCCATTCGCTACTGGAAGGCGCCGACGAGCATCCTCAAGCGGACCAAGCTCCGCTTCATCGCCGCCATCGGCATCGGCGTGTTGCAGATGGTTGCGTGGGGTGCCGTCATCGTCACCCTCGCCTCGAAATTTTGATCGCCATGGCGGTCTCCGACTTCCGATACCTTCGGCTCCCCGGCAGCGGCCGCCGGCTCGTGAGCGTGACCCGCCTCTGGCTGGGCGAGGATCATCTCCTCCAGGTCGAGCGGCACAGTTTCGGAGAGGACTACCGGAGGTTCTACTTTCGGGAGATCAAGCTGATCGTCACGCAGAGAACAAATCGGGGGCGAAACATGAATATCGTCTTCGGGGTCTTGACCGCACTGCTGCTCCTGGCGATCTGGGCATCCCGTTCGAGTGTCTGGGAGGCTTGGCTTGTGCCCGCGGTGTGTCTTGGAGTGCTCCTCATCTCGAACGCATTGAAAGGGCCGACCTGTGTCACGCGCGTTCATACCGCGGCGCAGACGGCCGAGATCTACTCCCTCAACCGACTCCGGCGCGCTCACCGGGTGATCGACCGACTCAGGCCGCTCATTGAGCGGGCCCAGGGACACGACTCCACGGCGCCCCGTCCGGCCGGCGCTCCGGTCGAGGGGTAGCCGCGTGGCACAGCTCACCCACCAGCGCTGCCGCAATCACGCGCTGCGTGCCGCTGTGGCCCGATGCCCTCAATGCCGACTCTATTTCTGCCGCGAGTGTGTCAGCGATCATGAAGGCCGGGTGCTCTGTGCCGCTTGCCTGCGGAGACACCTACCCGGCACGGAACGGCGGCGCACCAGCGTGCTCTCGTTCGTAGTGCGATCAGCACAGCTTCTGTTCGGTGTCTTCCTCGCCTGGCTGTTTTTCTACGGCATGGCCCGCGTGTTGGTCTCGATCCCGAGCTCGTTCCACGAGGGCGAGATCTGGAGCGAATTCCAGGAGCCGGAGGAATGATCCGCCGCAAGGGGCTCGCTGCAGGCAAGAGTGCGATCGAGCTGATCGAGGAGGCGGTCTGGCTTCTGCGCGGATCGCCTCCGCTCGCCTACCTCGTCTACTCCGTCGGCACCGTCCCGTTTCTCCTCGGGCTTCTCTATTTCTGGGGCGACATGAGCCGCAGCGGGAGCGCGTACGCGCATGCGCCGGAGGCGGCACTGAGCATGGCCGTGCTCTACTCATGGATGAAAGTCTGGCACTCCGTCTACGCCGGGCTGCTGATGGCATCGGCCACGGGGGGTGCCGCTCCCGAAGGCTGGTCGCTGGCGCGGGCGGTCAGGCTCAGCGTCGCCCAAACGGCCCTCCAGCCCACATCATTCATCGCTCTCCCCCTCGCGTTTCTCTTCGCCATACCCTTCGGTTGGGTCTACGCTTTCTACCACAACCTGAGTGTGTATGGGGATGGCCGGCGTGGATCACTCCGAGAGGTTGCTCGGGATTCCAAGAACCAGGCTATCCTCTGGCCGATGCAGAACCACATGCTGATCCTTCTGCTGTGGTTGTTTGGTCTTTTCGTCTTTCTCAATCTCATCACAGCTCTCATGCTCGCTCCCTACCTCCTCAAGATGTTCGCCGGAATCGAAACGGTGTTTACGAGGGGCGGGCTGGCGTTCCTCAACACCACACTCTTGGCAGCAGCCTGCTCGCTGAGCTATCTCGTCATGAACCCGCTCGTGAAGGCCGTCTACGTCTTGCGATGCTTCCACGGAGACTCGTTGAGAACCGGTGAGGACATCAGGGTGGAGATGCGGAGCTTCGCTGCAAAACCGATAGTCGGCGCCGCTGTCCTCTGCGCCGCGCTGGCCTGTGTCGATCCGGCCGACCTTTGCGCCGCCCCGGCTCCACCGGCTCCTCAGGCGGCCGATGCTTCAGGCGTCCAGGCAGCCGAACTGGAGAAATCAGTCGAGGAAGTGCTCGCGCGGCGTGAGTACACGTGGCGGCTCCCGCGCGAGAAGGTCGACGAGGTCGAGGAGAAGGGGCTGGTTTCGCGCTTCATCAGGGCGGTCGCGAACGTGATCATGGACGCATCCAAGGCGGTCGGAAGATGGTTTGCCGATATCCTCCGGTGGTTGCGGGATCTGTTGACACCGGATGAGCAACGGATCGAAGACCAGGGCGGCGGCGGCATCGTCTCCTGGATTCTCTCTTCGACCGGGCTGCTCTACATTCTTCTGGCGCTGGTCATGTGTGTTGCAGGCGTGCTCGTGTGGCGGCTGGCGCAGAGCCGGAACCGGACAGCCGCCGGACAGCTCGTGCCTCTGCCGGGGCCCGGACCCGACATCGCCGCGGAGTCGACGACAGCCGATCAGCAGCCGGCGGAAGAGTGGATTGCGGCGGCGGCTCAACTGATGGCTCGGGGCGAGTGGCGCCTGGCGATGCGTGCGCTCTATCTGGCGTCGCTGGCCCTCCTGGCCCAGCAAAGCCTCGTTACCCTGGCCAGGTACAAGTCCAATCGGGACTACCTCCGCGAAGTGCAGAGGAGGGGCCGACCCGAGATCGCCGGCCTTTTTTCCGAAAACATGTCGGCATTCGAACGCGTCTGGTACGGCCGCCATGAAGCGACGGAGCAGATCGTCGAGCAGTTCGACAGGAATCTGGAAAGGTTGAGGGGCCATGCGAAGGCATAGGGTCTATCTTGCGCTGCTCGCCGGCGTTCTCGCCGTCTTCGTCATCGGGGTGATTCGCCTCTTCCAGCTTCATTTTGCGGTCGGAGACGTCTACCCCGCCTACTCTTCGCTCAGATCCGACCCCGTCGGCTCCAAGGCATTTCACGACGCCCTCGCCGAGATCCACGGTATCTCGACCTCGCGAAACTACCACACGGATTGGGATCGGGGCGGGTCCGGCGCCACTGTCTTTTTTCTGGGGGCGAGAATCGAGGATGAATCGCCTGATGATGGCGAGTTTGTCTCCCAGATCGAAGAGCATGCGAGGCGTGGTGGCCGCGTGGTCATTGCCTGCTACCCGCTGAGCCGCATCCGGCGCGTCGATCAGGTGAGTGAGCAGGCCGATCGGCAGAAAGAAAAGAATCCGGCGCCACAAAGAAAGGACCGTGAGACGAGGCGCCCCTGGGAGAGTTTGGGTGTTCGCATGAATCTGACGAGCTTGCGCAGCCGGCACACGGTCACGGCTCCGGCTGTCGCCGGGGCTGGCGTACCCGAGGGTCTGCCCGCATCGCTCTCGTGGCACAGCATTCTCTCGTTCGAGCTGTTGCATGAGGATTGGAAGACCATCTACACGCGAGCCGGCCGACCCGTGCTCATCGCCCGCGACCTCGGCCAGGGATCGATAGTTCTCGTAAGCGACTCCTACCTCTTCAGCAACGAGGCGCTTCGTCGCGAGCTTCATGCCGCCCTGCTCGCCTGGCTTATCGGACCGTTCTCCGACGTCGTCTTCGACGAGACGCATCTGGGAGTCGCCGACTCGGCCGGCGTCATGTCGCTGGCCCGCAAGTACCACCTCCACGGCGTGCTCGCCGGGATAGTTCTGCTGGCGGCGCTGTTCGTCTGGCACAACGCCGCGCCCTTTCTGACACCGTCATCCCGCACGCTGCGCGGTCGCGCGGGGGATGACGGCGGCTACGTCTCCGGCCGCGATTCGGCTTCCGCCTTCGTCAATCTGTTGCGACGCAACATCCCAACCGGAGATCTCCTCAGGACATGCTTCCAGGAGTGGAGGAAGACGGCTTCCCCGACCATCAAATCGGAAGACATCGACCGGATGCAGCAGCTGATCGATCGGGGCACCGGCGAGCAGATCATCTCGGCCTACAGGTCACTGTGCGATCTCACCGGCCCCCTCACGCACCACAAGAAGGAAGAGCTGAGAGCCAAAGGCTAACGGCTCAAGGGAGTGAATGGAATGAACACAGAGCTCGATCATCTGAAAGAAGTGCTCACGCGCGCCAGGTCCGAGGTCGCCAAAGTCATCATCGGCCAGTCGGACGTGGTGGACCAGTGCCTCATCGTCATTTTCACCGGACATCATGCGCTTGTAGAAGGTGTTCCTGGTATCGCAAAGACGCTCCTTGTTCGGACTCTCGCTCGGATCCTGTCGTGCGAGTTCGCCCGAATCCAGTTTACGCCCGACCTCATGCCGTCCGACATCACCGGAACCAACGTCTTCAATCTGCAGCGAAACGAGTTCACCTTCCTCAAGGGTCCGCTCTTCACGACCTTTCTGCTGGCTGACGAAATCAATCGGGCGCCGGCCAAGACTCAATCGGCCCTGTTGCAGGCGATGCAGGAACGTCAAGTGTCGGTCGATCGCGACACGCACGAGCTGTCGCCGCACTTTACCGTCTTTGCCACGCAGAACCCGGTGGAATACGAGGGAACCTACCCACTGCCGGAAGCCCAGAAGGACCGCTTCATGTTAAAGATCTCGATGACCTGGCCGGACCGCGACGATGAGCTCACGCTGGCCCGCAGGATGCTCGGCCAGGACACCCCCGAGGCCACGCTCGCGAGTGGCGCCGTGGCATCCGTGATCCGACTCGAGGAGCTCTCCGCCTTGCGCCGTGCCTTGGACAGAGTTGTTGTGCGCGACGAGCTGCTCGCCTACATCGTCGATCTTGTACGGCGGACGCGCACCCACGAGAGCATTCTGGTCGGTGGCGGACCGCGAGCCGTCCAGGCACTTCTGCTGGCCAGCCGGGCCAGTGCAGCCATCCAGGCTCGCGACTTCGTCACCCCCGACGATGTCCGGTCGCTCGCGACCCCCGTCCTCGAACACCGCCTCATCCTCCGCCCGGAGTACGAAGTCGAAGGCCTCACCGTTCGCGAGGTCATCCAGAACGTGATTCAAGGAGTGGCGGTCCCCAGATGAAACTCGTCCCCGGTCCACGGCTGCTCATCTGGGTTGCAGTCGTTGCCGTGCCGCTCTCGGCGCTACTCGGCCTGCCGCCACCGGCACCTCTTGTGGCGGCGGTGCTGCTGTCCGCCTTCGCCTTCGTGACGCTCGGCGACGCCTTCCGCTCCCTCGGCTCCCTCGACGGGATCGATGTTTCCTTGCCGGAAGTCGTGCGATTGACGAAGGACCGTGACGGTGAAATCGTGCTGCGTCTGAAGACTGCGCCCGGACGTGACCGCGAGCTCAGAATGGCGCTTCCTCTGCCGGTGGAAATCCGGGCGAGGCACGCCGAGATGACGATCCGTGTTCCTCACGATCAACCGTTGTCGGTTCTCGCGTGGCCATGCCGTCCTCTCGAGCGAGGCTCCTACTCCATCGACCGCTGTCGCGTCGAAGGCAACTCGCCGCTCGGCTTCTGGCTCTATCGGGAAGCGCGGCCGCTAGCAACGGAGGTGCGTGTGTATCCGAATCTCTGGAACGAGAGGAAGACCGTGGGGGCACTTTTCCTCAACCGCGGCACCTTCGGCATTCACGCGCAGCGCCAGGTCGGCAAGGGGCGCGAGTTCGAGAAGCTCCGCGAGTACATCCCCGGAGACGATTTCGACGACATCCACTGGAAGGCGACCGGCAAGCGCGGGCGGCCCGTCACCAAGGTCTACCAGATCGAGCGGACGCAGGAGATCTATCTGGTCATCGACTCGTCGCGGCTGTCGGAGCGACGCCTTGCGGGCATCCGGCAGGCGGATGAGGAGGGAGTGGACGTTGCGGCGGAAACGGTTCTCGAACGGTACGTCACGGCAGCGCTCATCATGGCGCTCGCGGCCGAGCAGCAGGGGGATCTGTTCGGTCTGGTGACATACAGCGACAAGGTCGACCGCTTTGTGAGAGCGAAAAGCGGCAAGGGTCACTTCCAAATATGTCGCGACACGCTCCATTCAATGCAGCCACGTCCGGTGACTCCGGATTTCGCCGAGGTCGCCACGTTTCTCCGCGCGAGGCTGCGGCGGCGCGCCCTGCTGGTGTTTCTGGCCGAGCTCGACGACCCGCTGCTTGCCGAGAGCTTTGCCCGGCACGTCGAGCTGATCGCCCGCCAACACCTCGTGCTGGCGAACATGCTGCGCCCGCTCGGGGCGCGACCCCTTTTTTCCGACCCTGGGGTGGCCGGCATCGACGACGTCTACCGGCACCTCGGAGGGCACTACATGTGGCAGAAGTTGCGGGAGCTCGAAAACGTCCTGCGCCGGCGCGGAGTTCAGTTCATGTTGCTGGAGAACGAGAAGCTGAGCGCTCAGCTTGTCTCGCAGTACCTCAACGTCAAGAGAAGGCAGATTCTCTAGCCCGGATGATTCATGCACGACAAAGGCACGAAGACACAACCTCAGAATGACCGCTCCCGTTGGGCGGCAGTGGGGGTAGCCGCAGGCTTTAGCCTGCGCCGCACAAGCGGCGTCCCACACGCGAGAACGCGGGCTAAAGCCCGCGGCTACCGGTGCTTCGGAGGAGTGCCGCGATTTCCGAATCTGACTGCACATCGCCGCGACGGGGTCACTCGGTGATCATCGATCTGCCTCGCTTCATCGCCGAAGAGCGTGCGCACTGGACTCGTCTGGAATCGATTCTGGACAAGCTCGAGAGCGAACCCGAGCACAGGCTCGACCTCGCCGGGCTGAAGTCGTTCCATCTTCTGTACGAGCGCACCTCAGCGGACCTCGCGAAGGTCGCGACTTTTGCCTCCGAGCCTGAGCTGTTGCGATATCTCGAATCACTCGTGGCCCGGGCCTACGGCGAGATCCACGAGACTCGCGACAAGGCCCATCGGCTGGCCCCGCGGAATTGGTTGCTGCGCACGTTGCCGCAGACATTCAGGCGGCGTGTCGGAGCATTTTGGCTGGCGGTCGCGATCACGCTGCTGGGATGCGGTTTTGGCGGGATCGCCATCCAGTTCGACTCGGAGGCGCGCGAGGTGCTGATGCCGTTCGGCCATGCCCAGCAGGATCCGCGGGAGCGCGTGGCCACGGAAGAGAGTGCTGATAAGGATCGCCTCGAAGGCCAGAAATCACAGTTCTCGGCGTGGCTCATGACTCATAACATCCGTGTCTCCGTTTTCACCTTCGGGCTCGGGATCACATTCGGCCTCGGGACGATTATCATGCTTTTCTTTAACGGTGCGGTCCTCGGTGCCGTGGCCGTCGACTACGTGCTCGCCGGGGAGACCCAGTTCCTCCTGGGCTGGCTCCTCCCTCATGGCGTCGTCGAAATCCCGGCTATCCTGATTGCGGGCCAGGCAGGGCTGGTCCTCGCCCGCGCCCTGATCGGTTCGGCGCGGCCGGTTGGGGTGAGAGAGCGGCTGCGAGAGGCGTCCGCGGACCTGGTGACTCTGATCGCAGGAGTCGCAATTCTGCTGGTGTGGGCAGGCATCGTCGAGGCGTTCCTCTCGCAGTACCACGAGCCCTTTGTCCCATACTGGCTCAAGATCGCGTTCGGGATTGTGGAGCTCTGCGTGTTGGGCGGGTTCTTGGCGTTCGCGGGACGCGCGAAGGCGGCGTGATCGTGTCGGTGGCGAGCTCGCTCCAGATCAAGACTCCCGAGGGGGTCGTGTTCTCGCTGATCCTCGCAGGGCCGGTCAGCCGGTTCCTGGCCTGGACGATCGACCTGGCCTGTGTGGCCGCCATCTCGAGCATCCTCGGCAAACTCATCATGCTGCTCATGCTGATCAGCCCGGATCTTGGCGGCGCCGTGCGCATGGTGCTCTACTTCGCGGTCTCCATCGGTTACGGAATGGTCCTCGAGTGGAAATGGCGGGGGCAAACCGTCGGCAAGAAGTTGCTCAGGTTGCGCGTCATGGACGAACACGGGTTGAAGCTTCGTGTCAGCCAGATCGTCGTGCGCAATCTCCTCCGGGGGGTCGATGCCCTGCCTCTCCTGTACGGTGTCGGGGGCGTCGCATGCCTGCTGAGCCGTCGCGCGCAGCGGCTCGGTGACTTCGCCGCGAACACGGTCGTCGTCCGAACTCCGAAGATCGCAGAGCCTGACCTCGATCAGATCCTCGGGACCACCTTCAACTCGCTCGCCGAACACCCTCACCTCGCCGCTCGCCTCCGCCAGCGAGTCTCCCCGCGCGAAGCCACCGCGGCCCTCCAAGCCCTGCTCCGCCGAGACCAGCTTGAAGCCACAGCGCGACTCGCGCTCTTCCACGAGCTGGCGGCACATTTCCGCGCCGCCGTGGCGTTTCCGGAGGAGGCTACCGAGGGAATCACCGACGAGCAATACGTCCGCAATGTTCTCGATATCCTCTTCCGGAGGATGCAGACTGTCATCGCCACCCGGCTGCCTCCTGAGCCGGCATGACGACTTGATCCGGGAGGCCTCGACCGTCGCGTTCTGTACGCTCGGACGCGAAGGTATAGGTCAGCCGCCGAGTCTCCACTAGCTTTGCGGAGCTCTGTGCCATCTGCGGTTTCGCACGGAACGCCCTCGCCCAAATCGGCGCCTCGACTTTGCCGCAGTCCTGCGTAGACCCCGTTGACAATGTTATCATCGACAGCTAGCATGATAACATGATACGAACTCAGATTTCCTTCGACGCAAAACTGTACGAGGCCGCCCGTCGGGAAGCCGGACGCCGGCGGATCTCGCTTTCGGAAATGTGCCGTCGCGCGCTCCGGGATGCGCTCGCCGATGTGCCCACGACGGCACCGTGGATGCGCTACGCGGGTGCTGTCGCATCGGGCGATCCGAATGCCAGCGACACTGTGGATGTCGTCGTCTATGGTCGTGAGGAGCCGTGAAACGAGCGGCGAGACGATTCGATGTGTTCCTGGATTCTGGGATCTTCATAGCCCTCCTGGATCGAAGTGATCGATGGCATCCGGCCGCCAAGGCATTGTTCGCATCTCCGCCGAAGAGCTGGTGTACTTCTCTCCTGGTAGTGTCGGAATCCTATTCATGGTTCCTCCATCGGCTCGGCGAACAACCGGCCCGTGTTTTCCGGGCTTTCTTGCGGGATCTGAGAGGTGTCGCGCTGCTGGAAGCGACCGGCGCGCGCCATAGATCCACGCTCGGCATGCTCGACCGGCTGCGCGGGAGCAAACTGACGTACGTCGACGCATCGTCCCTCGCCCTCATCCAGCTCCACAGCATCCGCGAAGTGTGGGGTACTGATGATCACCTGAGGTTGCTGGGGGCGCGAGTCACACCCGGCTCATTTCGCTAGGCTTGTGGGTGCGCCTGCAGCACCAGATGATCCGGCTGCGTAGAGCTTCGATTTCACCGCGGCGCTACACGCACCCTCATGATTCCGACGCCCGTGGATGGCAGCAGCGTGACGAGTGTGCCCGTCGCGTCCGCCTTGACTCTTCGCGCCCGGCTCGAGACGATCGCGGCGCAGCCGTTGCCGCTCGATCGGATCGTATCGACTGTCACCTTGTACCTTTTCCGCGGTGACAGTCCACGGACCGCCACGTTGATCGATGGGATCGCGGCGTTGTCGCGGTGCGCTACGAGGATTTCGGTCGCCCGATCCTTCTTCACGGCCGCGATGCGCAGATTCGACCAGGCTTCGCTCGAATCTCCCCCAATGCTCGCTCCGAGCACGCGCCCGGCTCTGAGATCGCTGAGGAACTTCATCGCATGGTAGGTCGCTCTCCGGCAGGCGATATTCGATGCCGGGATATCGCAACCGAGGGGATCACCGAGGTCCATTTTTTCGTGAACCGAGGAGACGAGCGACTGATAGGGGAATCCTTCACACTCGGGTGGTCCGTCGAGATTCCAGGTGTAGTAGTGTGCGGACCGTATCCTCGGCTCTCCGCCGGCACCGATCTCCAGCCAGTCGATGATCGAGCTGATCATGTGCGCGGCTTCCTTCGACAGGCGAACATCGTCAGGCATGGTGCCGTCCTCGGCCTCGAAGTTTCCGAAAGTGCCATTCCACCCGCACAGGTATTGCGGGATGTTTTCGCGGAATCCGAGCTCGCGCAGCACACCGCGGATGTGCTCCGCGCCCTCCAGCAGGCGGCCGGGGCCGAATCCGTCGAGCCCGTACCAGTAGTAGCCCTGCCATCCGATCGCCGACGGTTCGAAGCCCGGATCGAGGCTCTTGAGCGCTTCCAGCCAATCTTCGATTCCGAGGGCGTCCGGATTGGCCTGGAGCTCCTGTGTGAAAACGCGCGAGTAGGTGCTCGTGGCCGGCGCGACAAGCTTGACCTGCGGCAGGCTCTCCGTCAAGGCCCTCTGAGTCAGGATATAGAGCTCGGCGTGATCCCGGGCGCGCTCTTTCGAACTGAGCGGACGATCTTTCCCATAAAAGAGGTTTTCGTACTCGCCGAAAAAGTAAATCGTGGGCTGTTGCCACCCGATCTCCGCGAGATACCTCCCCACCTCTCTCATCACGGCGATCCACTCCTCGGGGTCCGCGGGCGACATCGACATCCAGTTCGGACTTGCCGGAGCGTGCGACAGTGTTCGCGGCATCGCGCCCAGGCCCAACCCCATCTGGTCGATCCCCATTCCGAGGCGACTTGCCAAGGTCGCTCGATAGGAAGCGAAGTCCGCCACATCGATCCACAGATCGCGTCGGAGGCCAAGGGGTCCCCGGGCCGCCGTGCCCGGTCTCGTCGCGGATCGCAGGACGCGGATCCCACCTTCCGGAAAGTAGTACTCATCGTTGAGCAGGGGGACACTGTCCGTGCGCATCCGCAGCTCCTTCCAAGCGCGCGATTCGAATCTGTCCCAGTAGTTCCACGTCATCCCCTGAATAGCGACGTAGTTGGAAAGGACCTCCGCGCTGCCGAGGTCGGCACGCCGATCGATTGAGAGGTCGACGAGGTCGTCGACGCGCGCGACCTCCGCGGCGCCACCACGGATAGGGAGCAGAACACTCAATCCGAATCCGAAGAAAGCCGCCGCGAATTGCATAGGGCCGAGCTCACCACTCCGCTCCCCTACCTTCGGTGAGGGGTCTCGCCCTGCAGCGCGTCCGGACCGCAAGGATTCGTCGGTTTCTGATCTCATGGCATCACCTCCTACGTAAGTCCCTGTTCGCACAAGACGTGCCAAGCCAAGCCCCGCCCCTGCTCCAACTCGACCGGGACTGCAACTCATGGAGAATCCTGACAGAGCGTGCGGAGGCACATGGGTGCGGCGGTCGCCGCTCCGTTTCACTCGTACGAAAACCGAAGGATGTGTCTTCGATTTCCAAGACAACACATGCGAGATGTCGTCGACCTCTTCTCCCGCTGGATTCAACCTGACGCGCGGCGCCGTGCGTGATAGCCTGAGAGAGACAGAGAGGGTGGCAATGCCAGGTGTTCGCTGATTACGGACCCGACTATCCTCGTCCCGGGTTCTTCCGTATTGTCGCGTAACTCACAGGAGGTGGCCGATGCCGGATGCGTTTCAGGCGGCTCGAGAAGAATGCGATCTGGTGATGAAGGGCGGCGTCACCAGCGGGATGGTCTATCCGCCCCTCCTTCTTCGCCTCGCCACAAAGTATCGGTTCCGCCACATCGGGGGGACATCGGCCGGGGCGATTGCGGCCGCCGCTGCGGCTGCGGCCGAATACGGGCGTGAATCGGGCGGATTCGGCCGCTTGGAGGAGCTTCAAAACAAGCTGTGCGAGAAGGGATTCCTGCGCAGCCTCTTCCAACCTTCTGCGAAAACGCGCCCCCTTCTGGATACCGCGATTGACTTCGCTGCGGCCATCAAGGAATGGCGGTCGAAGTCGAACCCAGCGGGATCACAGGCGCGCAGATTCGCGGGGCTCGCGTGGCTGATGCGCCGTGTTCTCGCCAGTTCGCACAAGTCCGCCTTCGACACCGGCACTCTCATCTCGGCGCTGGCAGGGCTCGGAGTGGCGGGAGCGATCACCCTCGTCGTATGGCTGGTGCTGCTCGTCGCCGGCCGGGTGCCAGGCGGCCCCGCGCTGACAGGTCTGCTTGCGGTGCTCGGAGGCCTCTGCGCCTTGAGCTTCGGCCTCATCGGTGGCGCGCTTTGGTGCGCGATCGACCTCGTCAGGATTCTCCTGAACGAGGTGCCTGCGAACTTCGTTGGTGTCTGCACGGGCAGAAAAGACCCGGGCTCCGCCGACGACACCGTGGTGCTCACGGACTGGCTTCACGATGAGATCAACAGGCTCGCGGGACTGCCGGTCGACGGTGATGCGCTGACCTTCGGCCAGCTCGAAGAGAAGAAGATTCTGTTGCGAATGATGGCATCGAACCTCAGCCAGGGACGCCCTCATCGACTCCCGTTCGAGAACCGTTTCATCTTCAACGAGGCAGAGATCGCCAAACTCTTCCCAGGGGTGATCTGCGAACAGCTCAAGCGCGATGCTCACCGCAGCGATCGACTCTCACTTCCTGAAGGCTACTTCTTTCTCCCGGATCCGAAAGATCTGCCGGTGGTCGTGGCCACGCGCCTGAGCCTCAGCTTTCCGATTCTCATCAGCGCGGTGCCCCTGTACACAGTGGACTGGGGTACGCTGAGATCCGGGAAGCGCGTTGGTCCCCTGGAGATCGCAGTGGATCAGCTACAGGCCAACTGGTTCAGCGACGGCGGGATCTGCAGCAATTTCCCGATCCACTTCTTCGACCGCTGGCTGCCGACGCGGCCGACGTTCGGGATCAAGCTCGCGGCTCTACCGCCCAAAGCGATGGAGAAGAGGGAGCTGGACGACGAACGGGTGAGCGCGCGATTTCTCGCACGGCAGTCGGACAACGTCTTCTCGATCCCCGCGAAACAGCTCGATCCCGATCAGCTTCCCGATGTGGACGATTCGGGCGAGTGTTTCGAACCTGCCGGATCCGGCGACCACGAAATCGATCGGGCAGTATGCCTGCCTCGCGCAAACGAGACGATGGCCGCCGAGTGGGTGCCGCTGGAGGGCAACGATGCCAACGGAGGGGCCCCCGGCCTCCTGCAGTTCGTATGGGCGATCTTCGCGACGGCACAGAACTATCGCGACAATGCACAAGCGATGCTGCCGAGCTACAAGGAGCGCATCGTGCAGATCCGGCTCAGCAGCGACGAAGGGGGGCTCAATCTCGCGATGGGACCCGACGTCATGCAGAAAGTTGTCGCAAAGGGAAACCGTGCGGGAGAGCTGTTGACACGCTTTCGCTTTGACCATCACCAATGGGTCAGGTTGCAGGTGTTGATGGCGCAGCTCGAACGCGAGCTCACCACGATGGTCGGTGCGCTCGACAGGAAGGGATTCGACCTCGCTGCCGTGATCGACCAACAGATCCACTCGGCGGATCGCTTCCCCTACGCGCGAGACAAGCTGTGGTGCGCAAGGGCGACGGAAAGGATCACCGAGCTGAGATCGATGGTCGCCCGCTGGAATAAGTCGGCCTTCCAGGAATCCGTCCCCAGGCCGAAAGCCAGCCTTCGCGTGACGCCGGAGAGCTAGCTGCTCGCAGCTAGCCCCGGAGCATGATCGAGATCGTCTGATCGCAACAAGCCGTGGGCCGACGCCGCGCCTAGCGAGGAGCACTGTGAAGCGTCCAGCCGCTCTGACGCATCCGCTCACCGATCAGAAGGACGGCCAATGGCGCTATCTGCAGGAGGATCCGGGGCAGAGCGATGCGGATATGCGGCTCGAGCGGCTGCCATGGCGAGAGGACGAAGACAGGAACGAACGCCAGTGCATACGCGGCGATCAGGAGTGTCAGCCACATCAATCGGCCGTCCAAGGTCACCGCGGCCGCAGCAGCCAGAGGAAAGAGAAACCCCCACGAGGACGGCGATGCGATGATCGCACCGAGCTCGAGGAGTATGAGCGTCAGTTTCCCGGCCGAGCACGTCCATTCGCCGTTCAACACAATCCCAGCGTAGTCGACGGTCGAGACGATCGGAAGATGGCGGCTGAGCGCGATCCACGACAGAGCGCCGCATACAGCGATGGTGGCCGGGACGAGAGCAATCGATCCGGCTGGCGGATGCGGCGCCGTCTTTCGCAGAAAGTGGACGAAAACCAGGATCCCGTAGATGATGAGGAAGACCATTCCCTCCTGCTTGCACAGCGCGGACTGGACGGCGAAAAGCATGCCCCATGCGGCCCAAAAGATGTCGCCATCATCCGTCCACCTCAAGAAAAGCCCGGCCGCGGCGAGCTGCAGACAACCCGAGACCACCTCCGGCAGCGATACCTCCAGCGCCGAGACCCAGAGAGGAAGATACGTCAGAAGAGCTGGTCCAAGAACCGCGGGGAATCCTCCCCCTGCGCTCCGCCTCATCACTCCCCAAAGCAGGATCGGAGCAACCAGCCCGAACAGAGCGATCGGCGCCTTGAACATCCGATCGTCATCCGCCGGTCCTATCGCAGCGAAATAAGATTGCAGAATCGGCACGCCAATCGGATACTTCGGATGGAGGTGAATCCGATACGGATCGGTGAAGGCAGGGGCGAGCACCGTCCCTTCGGCCGACAGCACCTTGGCCTTGAAACCCCAGATGATGCGGCTGTCCCAGCCTGTCAGTGGCAGAAGCTGGACTTCGGCGAAAACTTTCGCCGCGGCAGGGAGCAGGAGTAGCGCGAGAATGATCTCCGCGCGCACGGGGCGGTGCGCAGCAATCCGCGAGAGGCGGTCACGCCACTCGCCGTATCCCGCGAGACCCGCGATCAGGAGCACGCCCACGGATGAGAGGATGGCAAAGGGCAGGTGGAACGTCATCATAAGGAGCGACCAGGTGATGACGAGGGAAGCCCCGGCAAGTGTCGAGAGGCCGAAGAATTCGGCAGCGCCCAGCCGTCGAGCGAGACCTCCGGCAACGAGCGCACCCGCGCCACCCCAAGCCAGGATCAAGACGGCCGCGAGCAGCGAAGCGAGGATCATTGGGCTGTCCGGATCGCACGTTGATCCCTGGGCGCGCCAGGCCCCCGCGCGTAGTCTTCGATGATCCAGCGGACGTCGACATCCGTCCTCGGCCCGAACTGCTTCTGTCGCAAGGAAGGCGGCCCGATCGCGTCGCTCGCCGGCGGCGACACCGTCTCCATGAAGAGTGCACGCGGATAGAGATAGTAGTTCAGAAGCCATGGGTCCCCGTCGGTGCGGACGAGAACTGATTCCGCCGGCCGAATGGCGTTCAGGCAGTAGGCCGTGAGGTCCGCTCGCGATGGGGAATATAAATAGACTGCCCGATCCGCCGCCGATGCCCTCCGCCACCACGATGTGAACTGGACCCTCCGGTAGAAGAGCTCAGCGCATCCCCACGCACTCACACCCACGTGTGCGCAGAGCAGGACGAGGGCGAGGAGAGAAACAATCTTCTGCGATCCCCTCGCCCAAAGCCAGTCACGCATCACGCCTCTCGCACACCTTCCCGTCATCCACAGGAGCCCGCCGCAGGCGGGTGACGAAGGATCTCATGCGTGCTCTGAGAGCACGGCATGAGATCCTTCGCGCTTCGCGCTCAGGATGACACTCTTGGTGAGTCCCCGATGTGCGATCGCAGCACATCACAAGAACCGATCGATGCTCCGAAGTTGAATCGCCTCCGCCAGATGATCGTACGCAACCCTCTCGGAGCCGGCGAGGTCGGCGATCGTGCGGCTCACGCGCAGAATCCGGTGATAGGCGCGGGCGCTGATACCCATGCGAGTTGAGGCGGCTTCGAGCAGCGCGGTCATGCGTTCGTCGAGAACGCAATGCTTCCGGATCGCTCGCCCGTCCATGCGGGCGTTCACCCGCGGGGCACCGAAGCGAGCGGCCTGGCGGTCGCGCGACGCCTGTACGCGCTCACGCATGGCCCTGGATGGCTCGCCCACCCGATCCGACCGGAGCTCATGCAGGTGCACGGCCGGCACCTCGAGCTGGATGTCGATCCGATCGAGAATCGGACCCGAGATCCTGTTGAAGTACTTCTGCCGCTGGAGGGGCGTGCATGCACAGGGCCGCGCGGGATCGCCAAAAAAGCCGCAGGGACAGGGGTTGAGCGCGGCGACGAGCATGAAGCGGCAGGGGAATGTGACCGACTGCTGCGCTCGCGAGATCGTGACGATGCCGTCCTCGAGTGGTTGGCGGAGCGCCTCGAGCGCCGTCCGCGGGAACTCGACAAACTCATCCATGAAGAGCACCCCGTTGTGTGCCAAGCTGACCTCGCCCGGCCGCGGATGAGAGCCTCCCCCGATCAGCCCGGCCTCCGACACCGTATGGTGCGGAGCGCGGAATGGTCTGATCTTCACCGCTCCAAGCCCATCGGTCAGACCGGATGCCGAGTAGATCTTGGTCGACTCGATGATCTCTTCCAGGCTCATCGCCGGCATGATCGACGGCAACCGTCTCGTGAGCATCGTCTTGCCGGCGCCCGGCGGTCCCACGAGAAGAACATTGTGACCCCCGGCAGCGGCAATCTCGAGTGCACGCTTTGCCGTTTCCTGGCCCTTCACCTCCTGGAAATCATCATAGCCGTCATCCTGCCGTGAAGGAGGTGGCGGGTCAGGCGGCGATGGCGACGGCGTCGTCCCGGATAGAAACCCGATCACCTCTGAAAGATGGGTCACCTGGATGATCTCGATGCCGCCCACCAGTGCAGCCTCGCATGCGCTGGCCGCAGGGACGATGATGCCGCGGTAGCCGCCGTCTCGGGCGAGCACGGCGGAGGCCAGTGAGCCACGAACGCCGCGAAGGGAGCCATCGAGGGCGAGCTCGCCGATCAGGATGTAGTGCGGGGCGAGCGGCAGCTCCATCGTCCCCGTGGCGCGTAGGATTCCGATGGCGATCGGCAGGTCGAAGGAGCCTCCCTCCTTTCGCAACTCGGCGGGAGCCAGATTGATCGTGATCCTCGATGAGGGCAGCTTGAGCCCTGAGTTCTTGATCGCGCTGATAATCCGTTCCCGACTCTCCCTCACCGTCGTGTCCGGGAGGCCGACGACCGCGTAGTAGGGAAACCCGGACCCCGTCGAATCGACCTCGACGTCCACGACTACGGCGTCAATGCCGACGAGCGTGGTGGTCTTTACCGTCGATAGCATCAGTCCAAAGTCCGGAGTCCGATGTCAGAAGCCGACGTCACGGACATGCGCGTCGTCGTCCGCGGTACCGGCTGGTTGTCCCCTTGGTATGAGGAGGCGACGAGCATCGGCGGCCGTGCCTTCCCTACCCCGCGGAGAGTCCGCAGCAGATCACTTCTTGCCGCGGTAGATGACCAGTTTCTCTCCAGGGTAGATCACGCGAGATCGCGACAGACCATTCAGCCCGCGGATGGACTCTACGGTGGTGTTGTGATGGCTGGCGATCTCGAACAGCGTATCGCCTTTCTTCACCTGATAGACCACCTTCTCGTAGGAGCCTGACTGGCTGCCGCTTGAGGTCGAGCTCCGGACCACGAGCCTGTCGCCGGGATGGATGAGCGCGCTGCGGAGCCCGTTTTTCTGCATGAGGCTGGTCGGTGAAAGATCGAACAACCGGGCTATGCTGAAAATCGTGTCTCCCGAACGGACCGTGTATGTCGAACCGCTTGTGGATGTCGTGGCGACACGGCCGCTGGAATACGAGGTCGACCCGGCCTGGGCGATGAGCTTCGGGCCCATCGGGATGATCAGCTTCGAGCCCGTCGCGACCTCGGGTTTCTCCAGCGCATTCGCCTGGAGGATCGATGTCACGCTGGTTCCGAAAAGGCTCGCGAGCTTCGTCAGCGTGTCCCCGGCCTCGACGGTTCGCAGCCTCCACGTGACGCGCTTGTCCGGAGGGATGAGAGCGAAATTGGCTGCGAAAAGCTCCGTGCGCCCGGCCGGAACGCGGAGCGCGTAGTCGGTCACGCCCTTGGGGGTCGTCAGGCGACGGAGCTCGGGATTGAGCGCCTGGATCTCGGAGAGAGTCGAGTCGGCGCATTCCGCGATGAGGCGTAAATCCGATGTAGTCGGAACCCGGATGGATTCGTATTCGATCGGCTTGTCCGGTTCGATGGCGAAGCCATACTCTTCCTGGTTCTTCGCGATGAGCATGCCGGCGAGGATCGCAGGGACGTAGTTCTTGGTCTCGATGCGGAGGTAGCTCGTCTCGGCGATTTCCCAAAAAGTCTTCTTGCCGGTACGTTGCAGTGCGTAAGCAACCTTCCGTTCGCCGGCATTGTAACCCGCCATCGCGAGGTACCAGTCGCCGAACATATTGTAGAGGTCTCTGAGATAGTGCGCGGCGGCGCGCGTCGCCTTTTCAGGGTCGCGTCGCTCGTCGACCCACCAGTCCGTTTTCATTTTGTAGCGCTGGCCAGTCCCGAGGATGAATTGCCACATCCCCATCGCGGCGGCTCTGCTGTATGCGTTCGGCTTGAAGGAGCTCTCGATGAGAGCCACGTATGCGAGGTCCTGCGGGACCCCCTCTTCTTTCAAGATCTGCCGGATCATCGGCAAGTACCGGCCGCTGCGCCAGAGGCCGCCCTCGATTTCATCCCGACGCCGGTTCTGGAAAGAGCTGATAAATGCGAGAACCTTCGAATTGATGACGACCGGAATATCGTAATCCGACTGCGCGATATCACCTTCGATCTTTTCAATGAGCTCGTCGGTCTCAGCCGCGGTTGGCGGCTCCTCGACCGGCACCTCGAGCTCATCGATCGTGGCCGGCTCGAGCGGTGCCTCCGTGAACCCATCGCCGTCCTTGAACGCGACGAGCTCTCGATTGTGAATCTCCGTCAGGTAGTTGTCGAGCGCGCTCGAGAGGCGTGGGTCCTGCCCCGGATCAAACCCAGACAGAAGGAAGGTATCAACGCAGGTATCGAAATCATGACGGGCCTTTTCGAGGTGGCCGTCGCGGAATTCCGTCTCACCGCGTTCGAAATAAAACGCGGCCGTCGCCAGGATCTGTTGGATCTGGATCTCTTTCGGATCAACTGGCGCCGACGCTTTCGCTGTGACCTGGACCGTCTCCGGACCCTTGGTCTTTACACCGCCCCCTCCACACGAAACGAGGAGGAATGCCACGCCAGCGAACGCATAGACCTTCTGCATATCCCTAACCCCCAAGAAATCAGATCGATTACGCGAGCCTTATACCATGGCCCAAAGCAGGTGGTCAAAGGGTTTTTTCGGGTTTTCTTCTTGACCGTGGACCGTCCCGGCTGGTAGAAGGATGCGGCGAGTGATCTGGAGTATGGAAGAATTGGGGAGCCGGAGAATGAAGGGAACGCAGCAGGGCACTCTCGAGTTTGATATCGCTGAGACGCCCGTGGTCGTAGCAGAGGAAGCAGCGGTGCAACCGAAGCCGGCCAGGCGGGCGACGGCCGAGAGTTTGGCGCAGAAGCAGCGGGAAATCTCCGTCTCGGAGTTTTTCAGCAAGAATCGTCACCTGCTTGGATTCGACAACCCGCAGAAAGCTCTGCTGACCGCCGTCAAGGAGGCGGTCGACAATTCGCTCGACGCCTGCGAAGAGGCCGGCATCCTGCCGGATCTCAAGATCCAGATCTCGCAGCTCTCCGAGACACGATTCGTCATGGCGGTGGAGGACAATGGTCCCGGGATCATGAAGCAGCAGATTCCCAAGATCTTCGGGAAGCTCCTGTACGGTTCGAAGTTTCACACCATGAAACAGTCCCGAGGCCAGCAAGGGATCGGAATTTCCGCCGCGGGCATGTACGGACAGCTCACCTCGGGCAAGCCCACACGAATCGTTTCGAAGACATCCAAGGAAGCACCGGCGCACTATTTCGAAGTGCAGATCGACACGGCGAAAAACGCCCCGACCGTCGGCAAAGATCAGAAGGTGCCCTGGGAGGCGAATCATGGGACCCGCGTCGAAATAGAGATGGAGGCCACTTACAAGAAGGGGCGCCGCTCGGTCGACGACTACATTGAACAGACCGCTCTCGCGAATCCCCACGCCTCCATACGGTACACCAACCCCCTGGGTGAAGAGATCGTCTATCAAAGATCTGCCGGCGAGCTGCCGGTCGAGCCAAAGGAGATCAAGCCGCACCCACACGGCGTCGAGCTGGGGATGCTTCACCGCATCATCGTCGATTCCAAGGCCAACTCGGTGCGGCTCGCGCTGCAACGCGAGTTCTCTCGCGTCTCGGACAAGGTCGCTGGGGAGATCCTGAAGAAGTCCGGCTTCGCCGGGAGCACGCGCCCGCGGCACCTCACGATGGCTGAAGCCGAGTCGCTGATGCGAGCCATCCAACAGGTCAAGATCATGGCGCCGCCTACGGCCTGCCTTTCGCCCATCGGGGAAGACGCCATCCTGAACGGGATGAAGGCGCGGATCAAGGCCGATTTCTACACAGCCACGACTCGCCCGCCGGCCGTGTACCGCGGACATCCTTTCCAGGTCGAGGTCGGCCTCGCCTACGGTGGAGACATGCCGGCGGACGAACCGATCGAGCTCTATAGGGTGGCGAACCGCGCACCTCTGCAATACCAGCAGTCCGGGTGCGCGATCTTCCGCGCGACGCTCACGACCGACTGGCGCAAGTACGGACTCCAACAGCCCAAAGGGTCACTCCCGATCGGCCCGGCAGCGCTCTTCGTCCACATGGCCTCGGTGTGGGTGCCGTTCACGAGCGAGAGCAAAGAGGCGATCGCCCACTACCCGGAGATCATCAAGGAATTCAAGCTGGGCCTCCAGGAGTGCGCCCGCCGAATGGGCTCACATCTGCGCCATCATCGCCGGGAGGCGGACGAACTGAAGAAACGCTCGTATATCGAAAAATTCATCCCCCACATCGGCATCGCCCTCAAAGAAATCCTCTCGCTGAGCGAGAAGCAGAAGGACGAGGTGGTCGAGGTTCTCAGCCAGACGCTGGAACGAACACGAGCCTCCTGAAGCGGCGCGAAGCCACGGAGCCCGACCCAAGCCTGTGATGGGGCTCACCTCTGCACCCGTAACCGCCAGATCCAGTGTGCCGTCTCATGCGTTGATTAACAGGATCGGACGACGGCCGAATGGAGGCGTGGAATCCCATGAACGAACAGGTGAGTGGAGCGAGGTTTTTGGTGGAGACGGGGCCATTGCCCTGTGCACTGCACGCGGCCAGGGCCGGCTCCCAGGGAATCCCGGTGAGCTCTGGTGGCATCAGCGGGGTTTTGAGAGACGGCAGCACGGGAGATCCACTTCCTGAGATGGGCGTCTGGATCCTGCGCAAAGGCGACACCGGCTGGCTGATCGTTCGGAATCTTACGACGAGAGAAGATGGAAGCTTCTTCGCCGACAGCCTTCCTCCTGGAACGTACTTTGCGTTCGGCGGCTTCGATTTCCGGGGCAAGCTGAGATACGAGATCCAGGGGTTCGGAGGCGGCTCGTACCTGGGTGCCACGGCCTTCGACGGCTCCCGCCCGATCAAGGTCATGCCGGGGTCGATCGCCGCCGGGGTCTATATCGGGCTGAGGCGCCTCACGGATACCGATCTCGCGGCCTGTGTGGTGTCGACGCAATCGAACGAGGTGGCGACGACGACGAGAATGTGAGCACGATCATGCGTCCGCCGGCCACGCGTGGCGCATTCCCGGCCGCGCTCAGAGTACGTGCGGGCTGCACGACGTTTGTAGAAACTCCGGGACGACTGAATAGTCAGTCAAGCCACTCCCAAGCGGGCGTCACGGCGACGTCATAACCATCCTCCTTGATCGCATCGCGCTGGTCGAGTGTGAGCAAGAGGAGTGTGCGTCTCCGTGCGCCGCGGCCTGGGATGCTGGCGGCAGCTATGAGTCCGCGCATCTCGCGTGCACGATTGGCGGGCGTGAGCTGGGCGCATACCTGGATGGCTAACTCCGGAGTGACGAAGTCGCACTCCCAAAGATGAGCTTCGGCTGCGTAGGTGGGCGCCTCACCGCGCCGACGAAGTGCTAGCAATATCGCGTTCTCCAGTCGACGGCCAAGATCCGGAGTGGGATTGGGGGTGTTGGCGGCACAGAAACCGGGATCGATCGCGTAGTACTTTGGAGGGCTGATCACTCGTCGCCTGAACGACGCACTGAATCTCGGGACAGCCAATAGCAACCAAGCGTCCTGCAAGTATTCCACATAGCGGGCTACCTGCGCTACCGACGGGATCGCCAACCCCTTGGCCAGCGCCTGCAGCGATAGCGGCTGTCCCGTGTGCGCCAGCAGGTGCAGCCCGAGGTTCATCAGGTGCCGCGTTTCCCGGAGAGCGTGGCGCGAGACAATGTCCCGCTGCACGACGTCGCGCAGAAGTTCGCGGAGCAAGTCTGGGGCGACGCCAGGATCGAGCAACGCGCCGGGAAACCCACCCTCGCGAAGATAGCTCTCCAAGCTGGCCGCACAGCGCTCGCCGTCACGAAGCTCCAGGTATTCGCCGTAGGAGAAGGGGTACACCTCGGACGAGAGATGCCGCCCGGTGAGCTTGGCGCCCAGATCGCGTCCCAGAAGCGAGGCGTTCGAGCCAGTAACGCATACGCGCCGCCCCGCATCCAGCAAGGCACGCACCAAGCGCTGCCATTCGGGAACCTCCTGCACTTCATCCAGGTACACGGCGGCTCTCGGATAGTGCTCGTCGAGTACAGAGAGGACCGTAGCGAAGTCTTCTGGCCCCATCCCGTAAAGCCGCGTGTCCTCTAAGTTGCAGAACACCCCGACACCAGACATCCGGCGGCGCAGTTGCCTCTGCAATGTGCTCTTGCCGCACCGTCGAACGCCCGTGAGCACCAGCGCGTGGCCAGCGGTGCCCCGCAGCCGATCGGCGACCAAGCGCCGGACTTCCCTCACAGGGGGGCTGGTACCTCCAGGCGTCGCCAATACGCCCTCAATTGTTCCACGCAGTAACACAATAGTGTTCTATCATAAGATACAGCGTTGTGCAATCACAAGAAACAGCACATCCCGCCCATACCCCAACAGCGGTCGATCCATCCATCGTTCTGACTCATCGCGGGAAGCGCCCGCTATCGCCCAGATCCGGCGATAGGGGGGGATCTGCTTCGTCGCCTTCGTCGCTGCTGTGCTCACATACAAGGGCGAGATACTCGTAGAGACTCATTGAGACTCGTAGAGACTTCGCAGCGATCGGCGCAGCCCTAGTTTCACAGCTCGACATTGTTCCTCTCGGCAGTCTCTAGCAGTCTCTACGAGTCTCCACCAGTCTCTACGAGATTGGGGCGCCTACCCCCTTCTCGCCGGATTGGGCTATGGCCGCACCGACGACTCCAAAGAGACGCATGTGCCGCTACCCGGGTTGGGCTCGATGGCGAAACTGCCGGCGCGCCGCCGATGCGCCCGCGTATGCTGCTGGTCGGGATCCCCACGGGGTCCCCCTTGAACCGGGGTTCCAGCAACTTCCCAGTAAGCCGGACCCCGGCTTCAGGTGCCATCTGCTCCAACTCGGCGAAGGTCTTCTTCTTGGTCTTTCCGTATCCCATCGTCTGGTATTCCCCCAGACATATCGTGACGTAGACTCCGCGACCGAAATGCTCAACATCGACACAACGTGCCGGACGTTGGCGTCCACGGTCGGCGGCTTGGATGATCTGACAACATGTCTGCAAGAGATAGGGGTCCCTGCGCCTCATGTCCCGAGAGAACGAAACGGAGACCGAATCGAAGTGGTAAGATTCGTATCGAAGGAGCGTGGCAATGAAGGAACTTGTGAGATTTGCAGATCATGCATACGCCTTGATGCGTATCATGGCGGGATTGATGTTCGCCTTCCACGGCGCGCAGAAGGTCTTGGGCGTGCTTTCCGATTTCCACCCGCCCGTGGGCTCTCAGCTCTGGATCGGCGGGCTGTTGGAGCTCCTCGGCGGCCTGGCCGTGATGCTTGGGATTCAGACTCGCATCGCGGCGATCCTCTGCAGCGGCGAGATGGCAGTGGCCTATTTCCAGTTTCACTGGAAGTTCCAGCTCGGCCCCAACTTCTTCCCCGGGATCAACAAGGGGGAGCTGGCCGTCCTCTACTGCTTTGTCTTCCTCTTTATCGCATGTCGAGGCGGAGTCAAGTGGTGCGTCGGGAAACGGTGAGGACATGGCTGACCGGTGGCTAGTAACAAGTGCTTCGCTGATGGCAGCGATACCATTCCTCGAAGGGACCCTTCGACCGATCCGAACGTTTGCGTACATCCGTAGCCTGGGGGGCCGGCGATGATGAGACCGAGGCCGTTGCGCGTGATCCGATCATCTTCCACGATCGCCACCATGACGGCAGCTGGTGCGGCTGTGTCGGTCATCTCTCTCCCATTCCAGGCATCCCGATGAGAACTGGACGACCCGCCTTGGTGAGCCGTCCCCGCCGCCGCCCACTCCCCTACTATCGCTCACTTGATGGTGAGCATGATCATGCTGTTTGAACGGAACCGAAAACTTCACGCGGATCCCATGGCAGGCCGCAACCGATCGCTCAGCCCCGCGGCTCTGCTGTGCATTCCGAATAGAGCCGCGATCGTGAGAGAGCAGTCGAGACCGACATTGTCACACGCCTTCCAAGGCCGTACTCGTGCACTACACATCGGCCTGATCTACTCCCGCGCGTAGACGGCGATGACCTTCCAAGACGGTCAGTACGTCGATCGTCTCATCGGTGACGCGATAGACGGTTCGGTAGGAGTGCCGGATGAGCTCGCGGATTTCGTCGCGGTCGAGCTCCGGAACGACGCGGCCGCTGAGCGGAAAGGCGCACGCCGGTTCCACGGCCTCGATCAACATACCCACCCGGTGTGCAGCAGCGTCAGGGTTGTCTTTGCCGATGAAATCACCTATCTCGATGAGATCGTTTTGAGCGCGATCCGTCCACTGAATCGTGCGCGCGCGGCGAGGAGGTGGAGCACCGGTTCGAGCTCTGGCTGGACCCCGGCGCCGGGTGCTCATCGGCTTCTGCGTTGGCGATACCGTTTTCGGATTCGAGCGACGACGGACGCGTGATCCGTGAGCCGGCCCGCTTCAGCATCCTTGAGCCCTTCCTCGACCGCGGCGACAAACCGCTTGCGCTCAGTCAGCTCGTCAAAGACTAGCGGTGAAACCAGGACGCCGGCGGGCTTCCCGTTCTGAGTGATGACAACCGCCTGCCCGGTTGCAGCACAGCGCCTCAACCACTCGGCCGCCTCTGTCTTGAACTGGCTCACCGGAACGATATCTTCCGAGACACGCAGTGCCCTCATCATGCACCTCCAAATTCAGATCGAATAATAGACTGAATTTGGATCATGTTCAAGCGACTCGCTCTGCATTCTGGGATTCGGAGTACGGCTTGCATGCGGAATTCAATGCCTGCCATGCGGGGACTTGAATGGCGGCAAGACCGCTCCCGATAGCGCTCACCAGAACTGACCCACCCCGTGCTCACATAATCTGACCCACGTGCCGAACGTCCTTTTCTTTCCAAGCAGTAGATATTGCCCCTTGTTTGCAGTTACTTATGAGAGCGAAAGGGCCATTTGTTCACGCGCATGAACTTTTCTAGTGGGTCAATCTAAGTGAGCATAGGTGGGTCAATTTACCTGAGCGGCATCGCGCTCCCTCACGGTCGCGGCTCTGATCGACATCCCGATCGTGTGAACGGAGCCGCATCCGGGCCTCTCATCCGGCCGGCCGCCTGGCTGGCTCGCTACTCTTGCTGGAATGTGGGGCCTCTTGCGCGTACGCTAATCGTACTGTTCCAACCCCTACCGCGTCGACGAGAGTCGGATCGTTCACCCGCGGCCGTCCGGTAGGAAGGTCCCGCAACGCGCGCGCCATCGGGTTGAGGCGCTAGATGGCGCGGATAACAACGGTCTTGCCGAAGCTACGGCGTGATTCCATGAAAGCGTGTGGCTAAGCGATTTCGTCCGACGAGAACGTCGAGCCGACCACCAGTCGAACGCCATCCTTGGTGACCAATGCTGTGAGTTGCTGCCCGGTCGCCTTCAGCCGCGCCAGCTCGTCCAGTCAAGCCGCGATTCTCACGTTCTGCCTCGGACTCAAACCCGAAAACGAAACACGGACAGAGCGCGTTGGCTGACACCTGCCGTCTCCTACCAGTCGATCCGCCGCAGTCCCCTTTTTGGCCTTTCGCGTTTCGACAGCGCACATGGGACGCCTGCCTCAAGACGTACTACAAGGAGTCGCAATCCCCTTATTGGCCTTTCCCGTTTCGACTGACGCTGAGAAGCACGCGCAGGCGATCATCAACTTGTCGCAATCCCCTTATTGGCCTTTCCCGTTTCGACTTACGAACGCATTCCACCGGACGGAGTTCGCGCGTTTGAGTCGCAATCCCCTTATTGGCCTTTCCCGTTTCGACCACTACGAGGAAGACTCGCAAGGATGGCACGACAGAAGTCGCAATCCCCTTATTGGCCTTTCCCGTTTCGACTAACTTACGTCAGTGGTTCCCTTTAATGACTGATGATGTCGCAATCCCCTTATTGGCCTTTCCCGTTTCGACACATCGGCCCGTATACCTGCACGCTGTGCGGGAACTGGGTCGCAATCCCCTTATTGGCCTTTCCCGTTTCGACCGACCTGCTCAATGCGGCAATGAGTGAAGTGAAGAAGTCGCAATCCCCTTATTGGCCTTTCCCGTTTCGACTCCGCCTTCCCCAGACTACTGAAAAATCCGGCCTTGGACCCCCCCTCTGCGGGGATCTCGCGAAACTCGCATCCCTGAGCCCCGAATGGTCGATGAAACACCTCCCTTCCGCTTGACGTATCCGTCTGCTTTCAATGACTTGCGCTTGCTGCGAGGATGATTTCGGTGCCGCTGAGGTGCCACTTTCCGTAATGCGCCGAATATCAATCACTTGGAAGCCGAACCGAGGACCATGCCTTCCGGACGTCCTCATCCTCGCAACGCAGAGTTCCACAATACTGTGAAGGCTGGAAATGTGCCACATGAAACATTCCGTACGGTCCGGATGTGGCGACTGGCCATTGTCGATCGCAAAACCTCCCCCTTCGCGGACAACCTCGCCGCCATCAGACTCTCTTCAGCGGCACTGCGCTGTTTACACCGTGCTTGAACCAGTGAAAGTCCGGATAGGAGAATCTCCGTCGGTCCTTCTCATCCCATACCAGCATGACGCGCAACGCTTGCATGGTGGGAGAGGAATCACCCACATAGCTGGTCGTCCGCGCAGCAATCTGCTTCAGCAGCTCCCCTCCCTCCCATCGCTGCTCGCCATGGCACGCCAGCGAAGAGTAGCGGGACCTAGGAGTCGGCAGCAAAGTCATTGTCTCGATTCGGACGTGGCAGCTCCCGGCCCCAAGGGATTTGGCGTAACCCAGCTTGTGACGCAGGGGCCCGGTGAGCCTGAGATCATCCTGACCCCCTATCGGCACATGGACTTCGGCCCGCTCCTCGAGTGCGACGACGTAAAGCAGCAGCGAGAGCTCCGCGTCAGTGAGGTTCTCAAACTGAACCGAGAACCGGAAGGTGTGTCCCTTGGGCAGAACATCGATGGTCCACAGATCGGCCTCTTTTGCCGCGGTCGGATGTCGAAGTGCGTCCACTTGGCCTGGCTGGTGGAAGTAGAACTTCCGCTGGCGGCCGTCCACCACGCCGGATCCTGGCGTCTTATAGAATGCGGTGTGGCTGGGCTTGGGGGATCCGAGGTAGACAGCGGCTTGGTGGAGTCTCCCGTCCCCATGCACGAGGACGCCATCGCTTATGGATATCTTCCCCTTGAGCACACGCGCATGCGCTTGTCTCTCCATCATGCCGAACATACGGCACGTGATGCAGAGCGACCGGCAATCCGTGCACGCCTCTTGGCTGTCGTCCACCTCCCACGTCTTGTTCTTAACGAGCATGCATCCGCCACCGACCAGTTCCGCCATGGAGCGGAAGAGTCCCTTGAGCGAGGTGCCGGGGATGACGGGCTTATTGGCTCTCGTGATGAACTGCTTGTTTTTCCCAACGGTCTCCTTGCCGATGAAGAGCGGCGTGAGGGTTGTCAGCAGACAATCGAGCTCACCTGTTGCCGCATTCACGACAAATCTCTCTCTTGTAAGAGGGGCTTCCCGCCGAATGGTGTCACGCGTTGGAACGAAGCGATACGGATTCCAGAGCTCACTCCCCTCCGGCATTGCTCTCCCTTCCCGGCATCTCTTCGATGCGATAGTACCTGCTGAACTGGACGATTTCGTTTCGACCGACCCAGTTTTGCACAGCCAGCGCCACCCGACCTCGATTGTGGACAGCCGAATCGATGGGGTAGGCAAACCGGTGCGGAACCTGTTGCTCGATCCACTCATTCTCGAGATTGGTCCTGACTCCCCACAACACAAACCTGTCGATGCGCGGGGCGAGTTCGACCAGGGCAGCAGAGCGATCCTCGCCTTCGATATGAGGTGGCCCTTCTCCAAGATAAACGACGCGCATGGACCGCCCCACTCTGCGCCATCGCAGCTCACCTCGGGGCGAGAATATCCTGCCTTGCTCCGTCGCCGCGAGAAATTCGCGATCATAGGCGTATCGGCAAAAGCGTTGCAGACCAGGTCCAAAGGCAATCTGGAGAGCCTCTGACGGAATGTTGGCCGCGCCAAGCGCATCGATAAACTGGTTCACCTCCATGTCCTTGGTCGTAAGCAGGCTCATGCGTTCCTCCCACCTGTGTAACTCACGATGCTCGCCGGCCACCGAACCGTCTCAATGTACCCGACGAGATCATCGACTGCTGGGGTGAGAAGATCCTTCCACGTTTCCTTGATGTCGTAGACATGACGGAGACCTTGCTGGTCTGGTGAAGGAAGGGGAATGTCGGTTGGCCTCTCCGGGTGAAAACCGTAGAGCTGACACTCGTCCTGAGTGGCCAACGCCGTGACGCCCGAGAACGACCGCACCGGTCGACCATAGTACCCTAGCTGAAATTCAGTGATAGCCGCCTTGATGCGTCCAAGCCCGCGGCTGCCACCCGACCCGATGCGAATCAGTTCCTGTTCCATGTCGCGCAAGATGAGCGCGACCATCCCGAGTTGCCATCGCTCGAAGTTTTGGATCTCCAAGGTCGTCGAGAACGTCCCCCGCACCAAGACTTCCAAATCGTATTTGGCAGAGCCGGCTGCCCCGCCGGTGAGACGGTCGATCGCGACTCCGTCTCGAACCTCAAACACCGCGCTGCTCCCTGTGCTCAGATAGGCATCTGAGGTTGCGAGCCTCCCGATGTAATCATGGGAGCCGAATAGCCTGCAGGCGGGGCAGGAGTGACGGTAGATTTCGTTGGTGGGCAGCGTGTTGAGTTTCCGATCTTTCTTGTATTTTTCGAAACGAAGTCCGCAGGAGGCCTGGCCCTTCTCTACGTCTTTCTCTCTGCCTACCTCCACATACGGAAGACACACCGGCACAGGCTGAGTCCGAAGGGTCCGACAGATCTTCTCCCCGTAGGACCGCAAGACTCCCTTGAGGGAGCTGCCGGGGATGAACGGCTCACCCAGGCCGCCTCGATGACGGGTTCGGACAAAGGACATGTTGACGCCGCTGACCGTCGCCTGGCTCGACTTGATGAGGAGGGGATCGACGGGAGTTATGGTGAGCTTGATAACCGCGTTGTTGACCAATCTCTTAAGCACTACCGTCACCTCGTGCGTCCAGCACTCTCCTCAGGGCTTCGTTCAGGAGCGCAGGGGTCTCTTGCATTTTCCTGTCGATGAGGTAGGCCCGCAGGTGCTCGGCATTGCCGTAATCGACAGTCGACACGGCAACGTCCTTCAGCTTCGCGCGCCCTAGGCCACGCGACGTGAAACCGCCGATGCGGCACCCCACTTCCCATTCTGCGACGACCGCGGCGACCAAGGCCACGTCCTCGTCGGTAGGATCTTCAAGCTCGATCTGAATCGTGTACTGGGCGCCCGGCCCAACGACTTCATAGTCATACTTGGCACCGTGAACGGCCGTGTGACTGTCTCTATCGATGCAGACCCCGTCGCGCACCTGGATGCTCTTTCCCCACTCCTTCAGCGCCCCATCGCTGAAGTAGATGTGCGAGCCTTGATAAGGGGATCCGAAAAGCATACACACATCGCAGGTGTGCCGTTGGAGCCATTTGAGCTTCTCCGCCTCGCTGCCCAGATTCTTGAACTCTTCGTGAACCCCCTTGCGATACGACTCGTCGGTGACGCAGCTGACACCGGAGAGTGAGCCGTCGAGCAGGCAGGCAGTCAGCTTCAAATGAGGCGCGAGGCGTTCGGCTGTGGAACGGAAATTTCCTTTCAAAGATGAACCAGGAAGAATCGGTTCACCACGCCGATCCAGAAGAACTCCCATATCCGAGGCCAGATCGCCCTCCTTCCCTGAACCCACGTGGAAGGCAGTTTCAAACTCGATGTCACCCTTGATCTTGATGCGCCTTACAAATCCCTTCTTGCCCATCTATTCCCTCCCTACGCAGAAATAGTAGTGAGTCGCAAAGTGCTCGAAGTAAATGCCGATGATCTCGTTGAGAAGCCGTTCCGCCGCATCTCTGTTCTCGTGCTTTGCACGGGATAGTGCGACCTTGTCCGTCAGACTGGCAAGACTCTTCAACACACCCAGCTTCTCGAGCTGATCAGTAACGATAGGTCGAAGCGCATGGGGCCCCTCGGCCCTCGTGAGCAATTCAAATACGAAACTCCAAAACTCCTTGTTTTCTTTCTTGGTGTTCTTGGATTTCTGGCGTTCGGCCAGCTCTTTGATGCCACCGTACCCGGAGCTCTGGATGATCGAGGAGGTGGATTGGAGCTGAGCACGGCTGGCAAAATGCTCGTGCTGCGCCAGGTACTCATCCACGGCGGCTATCGCAGCGTTGCGAAGTCGCTCGTCAGCGAACAGCGCAATCTCGTCCCGGATCAGATCGTCATTTAGTCTCATGTGAAGCCCTCCGGAGCGCAGAGCCATAGAGGTAGTGTGCGACGACCTGTTTTGCCCAGCCTCGCGCCAGGCGGAGCTTGAGGTCGAGGACGGCGCCCGGATCGCCAGCTCCAATTCGATGCGCCTCCTGTTCGAGACTGCTCAGCTGGTCTAGCAACGCGGGTGCGACCTTCGCCCAGCCTCCGGCCCCGCCGGCCTTTTTCTTCTCTTTGCCTGCCTGATTTTTGATGTAGTTGATGATCTCGGAGAAGCGTGTCGTGGCGTTCACGAGCGTTTCGAATCCTCTGAGCTGAGACTTCGTGTCCAGCCCCGCCGCCACTATCGCATCTGCCAACTTGACCGACTCAGGATAGACCTGTTCAAGAAAGATATCGATCTTCCCAAGCATTTCATCAGACACGGGCCGACGAGCCATCACAGAACCTCCTTACAAACATGCAACGGATCACAAACGGACACCGAGCCGAATCCCTCCTGGCGCCTGAGCCCGATTCCCTCCGCGCTCACCCGTGCAAGCCGCCGGGCAAGTTCCTCCTGCCCGCCGCCTCGGTAGCGGAACAGGAAGACACTCCCGCGAGCGACTCCCAGCTCTTCCGGCTTGGCCATCCCCCATGCCCAGTTCCAGCCCTTGATCGCCACTGCCTTCAATACTCGAGCAACCTCTTCAGCACCGTCGATCTGCAGATCGATGTCGGCCACATTCCGAAGAAAGTAGTCAACCAGAATAGCGTGTGACCGAAGAGTGACGCTGAAGTAAAGGCCATTCGGGAGGTCTACCAGAGCGTGGTCGCGGAATTTCCTGTCCCACGCGTTCACATCGATCGCTGGCTCATCGACTTCCTTCAGAGAGAGACGGATTTCTCCAAACCCGCGCGTCCTGCCCGCGCCTACGAAGACCGGTCTGCCGAAGATCTCGTTCAGAACCGCTGCCTGCGAAGGAGAAAGCCGGGTCTGCCCGCAGAAGATCTGATTAACGGGCTGGCCGTCGCTTTTTCTGACGAAGTTGTTGACCGACTGAGTCGTGTAGAAGATCCCCTGAGCCACCGTGCGCGTCAATCGGTCGATGCCGGTGTGCCGTCGATAGAGCTCCGATGTGGCCGCAGAATGTGGGTCTGTGCAATCGCCGTTCCACACACCTTCGAAAGTCTTGACTTCGTTCTTGCAACCGTCGTGGTCGCAGTTCCATGCACTCTGATTCGCCGGCTTTCCGGTGACCCTGGCGACGGCGGTCAGAGCGAGAGTGTCCCGCACGCCGTGCCGCCCCTCCTTCCGAAACCCCGGTTCCCGTTTGCATGAGACGACGCTCAACGGGAGTGGCTTTGTCTCAGCCCCAAGCTCTTGCGAAGGGAGAAGGTCAGGGAAGCAGACGGGATTCTCGATGAAAAGATCTCGGAACTTGGCGTCTGCAGGTCCGCCGAACGATCGGCAATACGTAGCCGCCATCGCGCCGAGAAGCGTGCTGCCGGGTATGTACGTAAGCGTCCCCGACTTGCTGGACTGCCTGTCTTCCTTGACCACCAACGGAGCGAGCGCTTCAGCCGAGATGATGTGCGGCTTCATGACCCCTCCTTCATCTGGTCGGCGCGAAAGAGGGTGTAGAGCTCAACGAGATCAGAATCACCCAGGTTCTCAAGAATCCTCAGCAGCTCGATCGCCCGCCCGTTGTATGAGAGTTTCGTTACGTGCAGGTTGATTGCACCTGCGCCCGAGCTCTTGTCTCCCCCCATACGATCGACATTCAAGATACCGGCGATCATCACACAGTACGCAAACGGCACCGCTCCATCGCCGGTCGTTACAAGTTGACGATGATATCCATCGACGGTGGTCAGGAATGTTCCACCGCCCGCGTACTCGGTAGAGAAGAGATGCTTCGTGCGTGCCGTCCTCAGTCCCCGGTACATCGCTGTGCGACTCGTCACCTGTGTCGTGGGAGGCATTTCCTCAGCGAGCTGGTACGCATCCCGAAAGAAAAGCTCACCCCCTTCGTATCTGTTTCCAAAGAGTGCATCCACTGGTGATTCCACCTTGGCCAGAGGCAGGAAATCGCTGGCGGAGGCGAAGGCAGATGTATGGGGATCTGCCGGCTCCGGGTATCCGAGGGCGCGCGAAAGGCGCTCACAACTCTCGCGAACCACGCCCTTCAGCGTGCTGGCAGGAATGTAGGGACGCCCCATGCCATCTCGCTGCACGATCCTATCCGCGGCAGGGCTTCCTTCGCCTGAACCCATGTGCCACCGAGATGTAAACTCGATCCTCAGCTCTAAAGAAATGGAGTGCATGATCACCCTTTCATCTCATGAGCTCGGTGAGCTCGATCAGATCCACCAATGCCGTTGAACAGACAGTTCCCTCAAGATCGCGCCATGGCAGGCTTGTCAGACAGTCGAGCTCATTGAGGGCGTCCAGGAGAACCTGCCGCTGCCCTTTCTCCTTCACTCTACCGATGAGCTTGAGACACTCGATCGTTCCGTTCATCTTGCCGAGGAACGGCGCCTGCCGCAGCCGTATGGTACGTGACCGAGGAAGATCAGAGGCGACAATGGCTGCGGCGTGCTGAAGGAGCTTGTGGGCCTGATCGAGTGAATAAGGACGGCAATGGAAATGCAATTCGTGTCGAACATGCCTTCTTGTTAGAAATCGCTCTCTCGAGTCGTGCACATGGACTTGGTTGAATTGGGATGTGTCGTGGAAATCGATGTAGGAAGGGACATATGAATCATTGGCCGTGACATCACATGATCCGCCCCTCTTGGCAGATCGCAGTAGCTCCTCGGCCTGCTCAAGCAGCACGAAGAACGGGGTGTGGCTCTTTCCAAACGCAATCCCGAGCGAGAGCGTCACTCCTTCTTCTCTCGTTCCGACAGGAGCGAGCCCGCTTCTGCCGAAGCGGGCTTTCGTCTTCTCGTGGAACTTATCGGCAACCGAGATCGCGAACGGGAACGCAGCATCGGCCGACAGGCAGACAAGAAGATCGTCCCCGCCGAGAAGGAGTATGTCTGCTCGCACTGCGGGGATCGCAAGGCTCTCAGCCAAGGCCTCGTGACATGCCTCTCTGATGCACGTGTCGATGGTTTGGGAGAAAAAGGCGAATTGCTTCCGGTCGTCGATCGACCTGATGATCTTGCCCATGTGATTGCCGTCTGCGTAGACGAGTGCGAGGTACCCGGCCTTCTTGGAGGAGCTGCCGATCTCCTCGAACGTGGTGGGGCGTTCGAAAGTATCGTTCGCGCCCCTGGAATCAAGAAACTCCTCGAAGCCGCGCCAGAGTCCTTTATTTGTCCTCCCGAAATCGAGCTTCCGGTGGCAGGTGTCGCAGAGGATGACTTCATCGCCGGCATGTTCCTCGACCGTGGTCGCCATTCCCGAGCAGCTATCGCATTCGCGAATCAGCCCTGAGTGCATGGCTGGTGTCGATCGAAAAGGGTTCTCTTCCTTCTCCTGTTTCATTCTCATGAAGGCGGAAGCGAGGCTCTCCCTGTACTGACCTCGGACCATCTCCGCCCTCCCGCTTACAAGTCGTAGGCCTCCTCGTGATTCCTTGACGAAGCACCCCTTCAGCTCCTCGATGACATCGTCGATCCTGCCTTCATCGCCGTTGAGGAGGAACTGGGATGCGCCTCCACCGGCAAATACCAAATCAACCGCCGTGTCGCCGAGCGCTGTCTTCAGGAACCGTTCCGTTCCGATTCTGTTGAGATGGTCCAGCAGCGCGCTCGCGCCCCGAATCTCCACAAGGCGATCGGTTCCGAAGACGTAGTCTTTGATGGACGGGACATCGAATACGACCAAGTGCTTCAAAGGCTCCTCCCTTCCGGATGGGACGGTGCGGGATCAACGGAACAAACGCCATGCGAGGGTTCCGCAGCTCATGACCCCGTGCATGGTTTCATCCTCTTGCGGTGTCTGACGCCTCCCTAGCGCCGGAGATCGGTACAAGACCAATCTTCACATTCTTAGTTTCGCCAAACTCGATTTCCTTCCCCCTGAATCATAGGTTTCTGTAGAAAATGAGAGAAAGTCTGCTCTCTAACCCTGTTTGACCCGACCGCTCGCCGGACTTCGTGTTCCGGTCGGCGGTCGAGTCATGATCCCCAAACTGGCCTTTCGTGTTTCGACCAGCTCATCAACGGCGGAAAGGTCTATGGGGAAAGGTCGCAATCCCCTCATTGGCCTTTCGTGTTTCGACGAAAAATCGTTGTCTTCAAAAACGGCGTTAGAAGTCGCAATCCCCTCATTGGCCTTTCCTGTTTCGACCTCTACGCCATGAAAGACCCGACGCTCGGGCAGATGTCGCAATCCCCTCATTGGCCTTTCCTGTTTCGACTGGCGGCGGAAGAAACCAAGAGGCAGATTTTTGCCAAGTCGCAATCCCCTGATTGGCCTTTCGTGTTTCGACTCGGCCTCGGACCAGAGGTCGAATTGTACCTTCAAGAGTCGCAATCCCCTCATTGGCCTTTCCTGTTTCGACCACCTCTACGAATTCATCGCCACGAGCAACTTCAAGAGTCGCAATCCCCTCACTGGCCTTTCCTGTTTCGACTATCGAAAACGACTGGAAATTTGGCAACGCAACTGTCGCAATCCCCTCATTGGCCTTTCCTGTTTCGACGAACTGGTTG
>JACPPM010000278.1 GCA_016191015.1 Acidobacteriota bacterium
CATCTGCGGTTTCGCACGGAACGGCCTCGCCCGAGTCGGCGCCTCGACTTTGCCGCAGTCCTGGCGACTTCTGAGATTCGGAGTACGGCTTGCGTGCGGAATTCAATGCAAGCCATGCCGGGACTTGGATGGTGGTACGACCGCTCCCTCACGGTCGCGGCTCTGATCGACCTCGCGATCGTGTGAACAGAGCCGCGAGCGTGAGCGAGCGGAGTCAAGCTGAGCTCCCAATTCGTGATCGTTCAGTCCTGTACTCCGAATCCCGGCCGACTTGACATCCTCCGCGCGCGCCCTGAAGATTACGCGGATGATCGGTGTGGCGCGGGGATCGATCCTAACGCGGCGGAGCCGCAACCAAACAGGCAAGACCCATGCACGCTGCAAGACTCTTCCGAGCACCTCTCAGGAAAGCAGGAAGTTAGGAAGACAGGAAGGGGTCTGTTCGATGCCACCCTGAGCTCCGGAGATGACTGCTCCGTTCCTGCATTCCTCCCTTCCTGCTTTCCTGAGAGGGGTTCGGAGGATCTCACCCGCTCGAACGTTTTGCCATTTCGTGTCAACACTCAACTTCCTAGACACTAATGCCGGGCGATGAGTACGGTCCGCCGTAGGCACGTGTCGTGGAGGAAGCGCAGGAGAGGACGGGGCGCCGGCCGCTCTTCAAGATACTTGACGCATCGATAACGATTCTGGCTGGAGTCTCGGCTCTGCTCTTGCTCCTGACGGATGTCGATATCCCGATCGGGCGGGACAAAATCATCCGGCTCGCTGGGGCGACCAACCCGATTCTGCTCGGACTCGTGCTCCTCGTGATCGCACGGATCTTCTGTCCGACCGAGAGGCTCCGCGTCTTTCGGTGGATCGAGGATTTGCGAACCCGATTGGGACTCGTGTGGCGGCCAGTGCCTGCCCTGCTCCTGACTGGGTTCCTGGTCAACGCGTTCTACAACTTCCCTGGGTTCATCGGGGGCGATGGTCTCTGCTACTACGCATATCTCAGGTCGGCTGCCCTGCATGGCGATCTCGACTTCACAGACGAGTTTGGCGACTATTCGTTCGGCACCCCGGGCCTGCCGGATCCACGGCTCAAGACGGCGACGGGACTGGTTGGCAACCCGTTTTCGATCGGACCGGCGATCCTCTGGGCTCCGTTCTTTACCCTCGGGCACAGCATCGCATTGCTCCGCGGCCATACGACCGATGGATATTCGAAGCCATATGTGGACGCCGTGATCCCTGGGACCGAGCTCTATGCGCTCCTCGGTCTGACCCTCTGCGTCGCGACCATCCGTCTGCTCGTCCCGGGGTCGGCTGCGACCTTTGCCGTGATCGGGTTGTGGCTCGCCAGCCCCTTGACCGAATATTTTCGGCACGAGGGATCGATGTCCCATGCGCACTCGGACTTCGCCGGATTGAACTACGTTCTCTGGCTGGCCTGGGCAAACGACTTGCTTCCCCCGGAGGGAACTATTGCGGTCTCCGAGGGCATGACTGCCCTGACGGGCGCCGTCGTCCGATTCGGCGCGGACCCGAAGGCGCTTGGTATTCTCGCAACTGTGGTGTTCCTCGCGCTGCGCGGTAATCGTGACCGCATGCAGAGATGCCAACCAAGACACGTCTGATGAAGGCGATTCTCCGTCGGCTCCACCTGTTGGGCTTGGCTCGGGGGTTGCGCCAAAGGGTACGGACGATCGCATACGCGCGCGGGAATCTGCCTTACTGGCTTCACGGGGCTCCCGACCGGCTCCCGCTTCCGCCGCTGAGGCTGATAACGCTTGCAACGGGTCAGCCGGACATTCACTGGTACCTCGAGGGCGGGCAGCTGGCAGAGAGCGCGATCCGAGATGCACTCGCGGGCACGGGCGCGAGCATCGAGGGCTTCAGGGCGGTGCTGGACTTCGGCTGCGGGTCCGGCCGGGTCTTTCGCAGATGGAGCTCAATCAGTGGGCCTCGGTTCTGCGGCTGCGATTACAACCCGGCATTGGTGAGATGGTGCGCCGACCGCCTCCCGTTTGGCGAGTTCTGCGGCAACCAGCTCGCGCCCCCTATGTCATTCCCCACCCAGTCCTTTGATTTCATCTACGCACTTTCTGTATTTACACACATGCCCGCGCGGTTGCAGTTTGCCTGGATCGAAGAGCTCCGGAGGATTCTGATTCCCGGAGGCTATCTTCTGCTCTCGACGCACGGGGAGCGCTATTTGGACGATCTGACACGCGAGGAACAGGACCAGTTTCGGTCAGGCAGGCTCGTGGTCAAGTACGACGAGGTGGCCGGCAGCAACACTTGTGGCGCTTACCACCCGGCCACGTACGTGAGAGCTGAGCTCTCGGTGGGGTTCGACCTCCTGACCCACCTCCCCGAGGGTGCGCGTGGGAACCCGTACCAAGATCTGTACCTGCTCAGGAAGCCTGCTGGGCCGAGCCTCCCCTAACGCGGCCGAGCCGCAACCTGCATTGGTTGCGTCTCCGCCGCGCGTGAGAGCGTGGAGCGTGGAGAGTGAGA
>JACPPM010000281.1 GCA_016191015.1 Acidobacteriota bacterium
ATCTTGGACGTGAACATCGGAGAGAAAATGCCCATCCAGAAGATGAGAACGATGAGGGGGATGATCGTGAGTTTCTCTCTGAGGGTGAGGTCCGGGTAGCCCGCGTGCTTCTCGGGTGCCTTGCCGTAGAGAATCCGCTGCAACGCCCAGAGCATGTAAACCGCGCTGAGGATGACGCCGGGGACGGCAAGCACGCCGAAGAGAGCGCGAGCCTTGAACGTGCCCATCAGGATCAGGAACTCGCCGACGAACCCGTTGGTTCCCGGCAGCCCGATCGAGGAGAGCCCGACGATCAGGAAGAAGACCGAAAAGAGCGGCATGACCTTCCAGAGGCCGCCGAACGCGTCGATCTCGCGGGTGTGCGCCCGCTCATAGATGACCCCCACGATGATGAACAGAGCGCCGGTGGAGACGCCGTGGTTCAGCATCTGGTAGATGGCGCCTTCGATCGCTTCCTGGTTGAGCGCGAAGATGCCGAGAACGCAGAAGCCGAGGTGGGAGACCGAGCTGTAGGCGACCAGCTTCTTGATGTCCTTTTGGACCGTGGACATCAGCGCTCCGTAGATGATGCCGATGACGGCAAGGACCATGACATACGTAGCGTACTTCTGAGTTGCGTCGGGGAAGAGCGGAAGATTGAAGCGCAGCATGCCGTAGGTGCCCATCTTGAGCAGGATGCCGGCAAGCAGGACGCTTCCGGCCGTCGGGGCCTCGACGTGTGCGTCCGGGAGCCAGGTGTGGAACGGAAAGAGTGGGACCTTGATTGCGAAGGCGAGGAAGAACGCCCAGAAGAGCCACTGTTGCGCAGAGGGGTCGATATGGAGCGTCTGGAGGAGCAGCAGAGAAAATGTGCCGTCCCCGTGCGCTTGGGCGTACAGCGAATGGAGATAGATGATCCCGACCAGCATGAGGACGCTGCCTACAAGCGTGTAGAGGAAGAACTTGATCGATGCGTAGATGCGCCGCGGCCCTCCCCACACTCCGATCAGGAAGTACATCGGGATCAGCATCCCTTCCCAGAAGAGGTAGAAGAGGAGCAGGTCGAGGGAGACGAAGACGCCGATCATGCCGGTCTCGAGCATCAGCATCAAGATGAAGTATTCCTTGACCCGCTCGGTGATGGCCGTGAACGAGGCGAGGACGGAGAGGATCATGAGGAAGGTCGTCAGGAGCACCAGGAAGAGCGAAATTCCGTCAATGCCGAGCTCGTAGTGTGTATTCAGCCGCGGGATCCATGTCCGGACTTCATGGAACTGAAACCCGGACAGCGACGCATCGAAGCCGGCGTAGATCTTGAGCGAGATGAGGAAGTTCACGATGGTCGTAGCGAACGCGACGAACCTCAGCTTCGCCAGATCCTCCTTGGGGAGGAAGATCAGGAGGACTGCCCCTGCGAGCGGCAGGAACGTCACGACGGAAAGGAGCGAGTGGTTGAGCAGGTTCATCCGATCACCCAGAGTGCGGTCAGAAACGCGGCGCCCGCGAGGATGTATGTGGCGTAGGCCTTGATGTTGCCGGTTTGGAGGCGCGAGACGATCCGGCCGCCTTCGAGCGCGCCAGCCCCGATCGTATCAAGCGTCCGATCGATGACCCCGAGGTCGAAGTGTTTATATACGCGATCCGAGCCCTTCACGAGCGGGCCGACGATCGCGGCACCGTAAATCTCGTCGACGAAATACTTGTTGAAGAGCAATTTGTAAAGCCTGGGCCAGCGTTCCCCGATCCTTTGCGGCAGCGCCGTCTCCTTGACGTAAAGGTGATATGCGAGCATCAACCCAACGAACATCACCACGAACGCGGCGGCCGCAAGGTAGAGCTGCTCCATCGTCCACCCCGCATGCGCATCTTCGGCGTGTCCGCCACCGACCTCGTGCGCCCCCAGAATCGAAAGGTTCAGGAACCGCCTCAGCGATGTGGCCACCCATCCGGCGGCGATGCTCCCGACTGCCAGCAACATGAGAGGCACGGTCATGCTCGACGGCGACTCATGCGGGTGTACGCTCGGATCGACCCTGCTCTGGCCGAAGAAGACCATAAAGACCAGCCGGAACATGTAGAAAGAAGTCATCCCGGCAGTGACGATCCCGACCAGCCAGAGCCACAGATTGGCTTCGAATGCCCTCTCGAGAATCAGATCCTTGCTCCAGAAGCCCGACGTGATCGCGGGGAAGCCCGTGATTGCCAACGTCGCCGCGACGAAGGTCCACGTGGTGATGCCCAGCTTCTTCGAAAGGTGGCCCATTTTCCGGATATCCTGTTCGCCCGACATCGCATGAATCACGCTGCCGGCCCCGAGGAAGAGGAGCGCCTTGAAGAAGGCGTGTGTGTAGAGATGGAAAACAGCCGCGTCGTAGGCGGCCACACCACAGGCCAGGAACATGTAGCCGAGCTGCGAGACTGTCGAGTAGGCGAGGACGCGCTTGATGTCGTTCTGGACGAGTCCAATCGAGGCGGCCACGAAGGCCGTGAGCGCACCGATCCAGGCGATGAGGACGAGCACGAGTGTGGCTTTCGAGTAGAGCCCGCCGAGCCGTGCGATCATGTAGACACCGGACGTGACCATCGTTGCGGCGTGGATGAGGGCCGAGACTGGGGTGGGGCCCTCCATCGCGTCCGGCAGCCAGATGTAGAGCGGGATCTGAGCCGACTTGCCGGTGGCGCCGATGAAGAGACACACGGCGATGAGGTTGAGCAGGTGGCTGCCCACAGGGTAGCCCTCGTTGACTCCGCTCAAGATCGACTGAATGTCCAGGGTGCCGAAGTTTGTGTACAGGAGCATCAGACCGACCAGGAACCCGGCGTCCCCAATGCGGTTGACGATGAACGCCTTCTTCCCCGCGTCCGATGCCGACTTCTTCTCGTACCAGAAACCGATCAGCAGATACGAACAGAGTCCGACGCCCTCCCACCCGATGAACATGACGACGAGATTGGCGCCGAGCACCAGCATCAGCATCGAGAAGGTGAACAGATTCAGGTAGGTAAAATATCTGGCGAAATCGGGCTCATGATGCATGTATCCGGTCGAGTACACGTGGATAAGGAAACCGATTCCCGTGACCACCAGACACATGATGAGGGAGAGCGAGTCGAGGCGGAAGGCCATGTCGACGTGGAGGCCGCCCGCGTCGATGAAGGTGAAAAGAGACCCGGTGTCCCGCGGCAGCGCCCCGAAACCGGGAATCGCAATACCCAGCGTCAGGGCAAGATACCCCACCGATATCAGGAACGAGAAGAAGACCGAGACACAGGCGATCGCCGAGACCACCGAGCGCGACATCCTCTGGCCGAACAGAGCCAGGAGAAGGGCCGAGGCGCCGGGGAAAAGTGGGATTAAAGCAAAATATTCCATGCCCGGCTCATCCCTGCATCAGGTTGACGCGCTCGCTGTCGAGGTGCTCTTTGTGGTGGAACAGCGCGATCATGATCGCAAGACCGACGGCCGCTTCGGCTGCCGCCACCGTGATCACGAAGAAGACGATGATTTGCCCGGAGATGTCAGGCAGGTACCGCGAGAACGCGATCAGCGCCAGGTTGACACCGTTGAGCTGCAGCTCGATGCACATGAACAGTGTGATCAGATCCCGCCGGAAGAAGATGCCGACCACACCGATCGTGAACAGAACCGCGCTGACGACAAGGTACCAACTCAGTGGGATCATCGGAGTTTGAAGTCTAAAGTTACAAGTTTAAAGTTTGGGGAGCCATGATTGTGTGCGAGGGTTGGTGGCATCATATCTTCCTTTTTGCCAGCATCACGGCACCGATGATCGCAGCCAGGATCAGAACCGAGCTCAGCTCGAAGGGATAAATGTAATCCGTGAACAATTTGAGACCGATCTCTTCGACCGACGTCTCGCTCTGCCCCGCCGGCATCCCGAGCAGCGGCGCCCGGCGGAAGACCAGAGCCAGCTCGAGGAGGAGCAATCCTCCCACGGCCACCGCAAACGGCAGGAACCGCGGTCGCTTCGGTCTCTCCCGCTCCTCAGCCGACAGGTTCAGCAGCATGATGACGAACAGAAACAAGACCATGATTGCCCCGGCGTACACGATGATCTGTATGGCGGCGATGAACGGGGCGCCGAGGAGGACGTAGAGTCCCGCCAGCGCGAAGAAGGCGAGGACCAGACAGAGGCAGCTATAAACCGGATTGCGCTGGAAGATCATGGCGACTGCAGCGCCGATTGCCGTGAGCGCGAAGATGAGGAAAAAGACGGTTGTCATGAAACCTGCCTGGAAATCCACAAGGCGGTGGCGAGGATTGTGACGAGGGAGGCGGGAAAGAGGAACTTCCAGCCGAAGGCCATGAGCTGATCGTAGCGGAGGCGCGGCAGAGTCGCCCGCAGCCAGACATAGACGAAGAGAAGGGAGATGACCTTGGCCACGAACCAGCCGAGTCCGATGACCCAGCCATAGGACGTATCGCCGCCGGCTCCCCACCCGTGCCAGCCGCCCAGGAACAGAGTCGTGGCGATAGCCGAGACCGCAATCATGTTCACGTATTCGGCCATGAAGAACATGGCGAATTTCATCGAGCTGTACTCGGTGTGGAATCCTGCGACGAGCTCCGTCTCGGCCTCGGGCAGGTCGAAGGGGGCCCGGTTGGTTTCCGCGACACCGCAGATGAAGTAGAGAAGGAAGGCGGCGAATCCCGTCGGGCTCTGGAAGACGAACCATCGCGGAATGAATCCCCAGTACAAGCCGGCTTGGGCGTTGACGATTTCGTTCAAGCTGAGTGAGCCGGCGAGCATCAGGATCGAGACGGTGGAGAGCCCGAGGCTCAGCTCATAGCTCGCCATCTGCGCCGTCGACCGCAGCGCCCCAAGCAGCGGGTACTTGCTGTTGCTGCTCCAGCCCGCCAGGACGATCCCATACACTCCCATCGCCGTGGCGGAGAAGATGATCAGGAGGCCGATGTTGAGGTCTGTGACCTGCAGCGGAATCGGCTCCTTCAGGAGTCCGAACAGGTTGGTTTGCGGGCCGAATGGGATGACCGAGAAGGCGAGCACAGCCGTGGTCATGCCGAGGACCGGGGCCAGGTAATAGACCACCTTGTTGGCCTGCGGGGGCAGAAAGTCCTCTTTAAACATTAGCTTGATGGCGTCGGCGAATGGCTGGAGCACGCCGTGCGGGCCGACATACATCGGGCCGAGGCGCATCTGCATATGTGCCACCACCTTGCGCTCGAACCAGACCATGAAAGGCACACCGAGAAGCGCGGCCGTGAAAACGACCAGGCACTTGACGGCGATGATCAACAGCTCTATCAAACTCACTCCTGCGCGGCAGGCGCGTCGCCAGCACTCGCTCTCAGCTCATCAAGAAGCCGGTCCAGCTCTTCGATTCCCAGATTCTCGCGATACGGATCGCAATTGATCTGAAGCACCGGCGCGGTTCCGCACGAGCCGAGGCATTCTACGGTCGAGAGCGTGAAAAGTCCATCCGGCGTGGTCTCCTTCAGACCGATCCCGAGCCTGCTCCTGAGGTGCGCGAGAAGCTTCTCGCTGCCGAGCAACATGCAGCTGATGTTGTTGCAAAGTTGCAGATGGAAGCGCCCGACGGGTTTGAGATTAAACATCGTGTAGAAGGTGATGACAGCATAGACCTGCACAGGCTCGATTCCCAGTTTTTCCGCGATGAATCCTATGGCATCCTTGCAGACGTACCCGTGCTGTTTCTGTACAAGGTAAAGGGTCGGCAGCAGTGCGGCGCGTTTCTGAGGATAACGCGAGAGTATTCTCTCAAACTCCGTCTGGTTCTCAGCAGTGAATTCGAACGCCACGAATCAGTACCGCTCCTCTCTAGGATCGTGCCGGATAACCGCAGATTTCGCAGATGAAAGGGACGCAGATTCCGCAGACGCATTACTGCCCACGCCAGAGCCCGCGCCCTCCGCAGCATTCGACACCGCGGCGCGCTCGGGCTGCGAGGTGTTGACATATCTCTTGAACTCGAGCGACGCGCCGCCGAAGTTTAGAAGCAGGCCCACTGAGTGCTGCGACGCCTTCAGATAGTTGATAATCTGCGCTTCCTCGATCGGACCGAGCCTTGGGATGGCCTTCAGTTCCACGACGACGCCATCATAGCAAACGAAATCCGGACGGTAATGAGTCTCGAGCCGCGTGCCTTTGAAGTAGAGCGGCAGCGGCACCTCCCTCTGATTTGGTATGCCCCGCATACCGAGCTCGATTCCCAAAGCCTCCTGATACACGGCTTCCAGAAAACCGCATCCAAGTAGCCGGTGAACCTCCATCGCCGCTCCGATGATCGCGTGTGTTCTCGGATCCCTGGTGTGTGTCTCCACACTGCGATCCGTCACGGGACCAATCTGCGAAATCTGCGAGGAAATCTGCGAAATCTGTGGTTTCATTCCCCTCATGCTCTACCGATCAATCTCGCCCAGGACGATGTCGATGCTGCCGATGACCGCGATCAGGTCTGCGACCATGAGTCCTTCGGCGAGCTTGGGGAGGACCTGGAGGTTCTTGAATGACGGAGGCCGCATTCTGACGCGATACGGGCGAGCGGAACCGTCGGAGACCATGTAGAAGCCGAGCTCACCCTTCGACGACTCGATCGGCACATACGCCTCCCCGGGGGGCGGCTGCACGCCGTTACAGATGATGAGGAAGTGGTGGATGAGCGCCTCCATGCTCGTGTGGAGCGTATTGCGCGGTGGGAGGGTGACTTTCGGCGCGTCGGCTATGTGAGCACCAGAGGGCATCGACGCCAGCGCCTGCTCGACGATCCGCGCGCTCTGCCTCATCTCCGCGATCCTCACGAGATATCGGTCGTACACATCGCCGTTGACGCCCACGGGGACTTCGAAGTCGTACTTCTCGTACCCGCTGTATGGATTTGTTTTACGGATGTCCCACGCGACCCCGCTCGCACGCAGGCAAGGCCCGGAGAAGCCCCAGTTCTTGGCCTCCTCGGCATTGATCTTCCCGATACCAACCGTCCGGCGCAGCCAGAGCTTGTTGCGAGTGAGCAGCCCCTCGTATTCGTCCACGCGCTGCTTGAAGTAGGTGATGAAATCCTTGACCCGGCCCAGGTAGCCTTCGGGGAGGTCCGCGGAAAGCCCTCCGATGCGGAAGTAGCTGACGGTGAGCCGCGCACCGCAGACCTCTTCAAAGAGATCCAGAATCATCTCGCGTTCGCGGAAGCAGTAGAGCATCACCGACATCGCGCCGATGTCGAGTGCATGGGTGCCCAGCCAGACAAGGTGAGACGCGATCCGTTGCAACTCGTTCATCAGCACCCTGATCGCCTGGGCGCGCGGCGGCACTTCGACTCCCACGAGCTTCTCGGTCGAGAGCATGAAGGCGAGGTTGTTCATCATCGGGGAGAGGTAGTCGAGGCGATCGGTCATCGTCATCGCCTGGATGTACGTTTTGTACTCGCAGGTTTTCTCGACTCCCGTGTGGAGATAGCCGATATGAGGCACGGTCCGGACGATTCTCTCGCCATCAAGCTCCAGCACAAGCCGCAACACACCATGGGTAGACGGGTGCTGAGGCCCCATGTTGATGGTCATCGTCTCGGTTTTGATCATGATATGGCGTCAGCAGCGAGCGGTCAGAATGGCGGGCCGCCTTCCTTCGGCGTGTGATGGACATCTTCGAAGAAGCCGCGTTCAGGCTGATACCCGAGCGGGAAGTCCTTACGCAACGGATGGCCTTCCATCCCATCGTAGGTGAGAATGCGCCTCAGGTCAGGATGGCCCTCCACCTGGATTCCGAACATGTCGAAGATCTCGCGCTCATCCCAGTTCGCCGACGCGAAGATGCCACTGGCGCTCGGGAAGGACTCGCCTTCGGCGAGGCGCAGAACGAAGAGGAACCGTTCCCCTGTCTGAACCTTGGTCAGAACGTAAACGATCTCAAACCGAGGCTCACGCGGGTGGAAGTCGATCGCAAAAACGTCCGAGAGGTAGTCGAAGCCGGTCTCCTTCGCGATGCGAAGCGCGTCGAGGATCGATTCCTTCTTGATGTAGTCGGCTTCGCATGCCTTCCCCTCCGCTTTCTCGATCTCACCCAGACTCTCGCGCAGCCTCTCCCTCAACCCCTCCGTTCGACTCATGCGATCAGCTGGCCCTTCTGCTTCTGGATCTTCTTCTGGAGCGCCATGATTCCGTCAAGGAGCTGCTCGGGGCGCGGAGGGCACCCGGGCACGTACACATCCACGGGCACCACCCGATCGACACCCTGCACAATCGCGTAATTGTTGAAGATCCCGCCGCACGAGGCGCACGCCCCCATCGAAATTACCCATTTGGGCTCGGACATCTGGTCATAGATCTGGCGCAGAACCGGCGCCATCTTCTGCGAGACGCGGCCGGCGACGATCATCAGATCGGCCTGCCGCGGCGAGGCACGGAAGACTTCGGAGCCGAATCTCGCAATGTCGAAGCGGCTCGCGCCCGTGGCCATCATCTCGATGGCGCAGCAGGCAAGGCCGAACGTGACGGGCCATATCGAGCTCTTCCGAGCCCAGTTAATTACCTTGTCAGCCGTGGTCAGAAGAATCTGGTCCTTCATATCATCGGCGAGCTTGTTCAAATCCTTCTCATTCATCGCAGCAGCTCCCGGGTGTGCTCGATCAGTCCTCCCAATTGAGCGCCCCCTTCTTCCATACATAGACGAACCCGGCGAAGATGATCGCCAAATACAGCGCCATCTCCATGAAGACGAACAGGCCACTCCGGGCGAGCTGCTTGTAGACGACGGCCCAGGGATAGACGAAGACCGCTTCCATGTCGAAGAGGATGAAGAGCATCGTGATCACGTAGAACTTTACCGAAAACCGGATGCGCGCATTCCCGATCGGCTCGATCCCGCACTCATACGGCATGTTCTTCTTCGCCGTCGGATGCCTCGGGCCGAGGAAATTCGACGCGATGATATTCACGACGCCGAAGCCCAAGCCGATCAGCATCATGACGAGTAGCGGGACCCACGGGCTCATTTGTCACCTCGCGTCAACGAAGGCCGGATTATAGAAACCGCTCTGGAACGTGTCAAGCAACGGCTCTGCGCGCCTGATCCGGCGGTTCAGGGCCTTTATCGCTGCCACCCCTACCAGAAGACGCTCGTGGCGCACCCAACGTAGGTATCGGATGCGAGTTGGTTCAGCATGAAATCTGCCACGTCAGCCCGGGAGATGCGCACCGTCCGCAGGAAGCTCCCACCTCCAAGCCCATGGTGATATTCACGGCGCCTGTCTCCGTCGGTCAGCGTCCCGGGTCGAACAATCACCCACTCCAGGCTACTCGCCGCAATCAGCCGCTCCTGGCGCGTCCTGTCCCAGAAGTAGAAAGGGAGGATCACCGGGATGACAAACAGCGAGTAATAGAGCCCCAGACGTCCGGCGCTGTCACCGATGCCGATGGAGCTTTCGCAGACCAATCGCCGGACGCCCTCGGTCTCCATGGCCCGCAGGATGTTACGAGTTCCATGGGACAGGATCCACGTTGGATAGAGGAATCGCTTGTGGCCGAGCGCGCAGAGCACCGCCTCCTGTTCGTGCATGGCCGCCTTGACGGACTCATACTCGAGCACATCACCTTGAATGACCCGGAGTCGCGGATGCTGCACTTTCAGCCGCGACGGATTCCGGACGAATGCCGTAACTGTGCATCCACGATCCAAGGCTTGCGCAACGAGCTGGCGACCGGTGCCGCCTGTCGCACCCACAATCAAAATCCGCGTGTAGGGGTTGTGATGTGCTCCTGTTGATGGGGTGGTTCGCGCCCAGTGCCCTGCCCTTGCGAGTGCGATTGAAAGGGCGATGGCGTACAGCAGAAACAAAGTCAGTAGTATCATCTTGTTTTTCCTTTTTGGTTGATCGGCGGACTGGTCCTCACAGGCCGCCTGCGCGTGAAGGTGATCGAATAACGGTGTTTGGCTCGGCGACATCACGGTGCCGGGAGTGATGGCTTGAACGCCATGATGGCCGTAGCAATGACCAGTGTGCCAATGGCCACGAGACCCCACAGATTGAACTTCCTATGAAGCGCTGCATATGTCTCCCGGGCCTGCTCGAACGAGCTCGCCTCCTGCATCAAGCGGTGAATACGGCGTTGGAGCGGCGCCACCCAGATTCCGAAAACGATGCCAGAGATCGAGAACAGAATGATCGGCCATAGAATCCAGCCCGTGGCCAAAATCGGTAGACCACCGATCAGAGCTGCCTTCACTCCGCTGACGACAATCCCGATAACACTCGGAATCGTAAACCACCGGTCGCTCTTCGTGAGCCCATGGAAAATCGACGCGATCAGTCGAGCGTCACGCGTCTTGTGAGCATGGTCAGCCCAGAACAGACCCGTGGTGATGTTTCCCAAGAATACGATCACGCAGACCAGATGGATGAATTTCCAGACAGTGTAACTCATGCCTGCCCCGCCTCCCCGTCCGCGTGATGGCGACTTGGCCGAAACGCCGGCTGGACTCCCGGCTTCTTGTATCCACAAATGGAACTCCACTTCCTCCCCAGACCTATCCGATTCGCCTGGGCCGGGTTCCTCCACGATGTTCCATTGATCTCCACGTTTGGCTCCTTTCACCTGTCAAGTTCCAAAGATCGTTCCGCGGCCAGAGGTTTCAACAAGGTGTGACCGTTGCCATGGGGGCCGCCGTGCAGCCCGCTCACTCTTTCCATGGTCTCCCACTCTGCCCACATTGAAGGTAGAGCAAGGACTCGGCGGAAGCAGTGTGATTCCGACGAAACGACGATACCCGCAGATGGAATGAAGGCGCGCGAGGATGAGTTGCGGGTCTGAAAAGAAACAGTTGCGTCTGAGCACAGTTTTGGCGGGGACAAGCGTGAGCGCTCGCATCCGGGCGTCCGTGTGGCTGGTGCGCGTCGGGCAGGATTTGCGAACGAGCTCTATGTCCTAGTCGTAGCGCGGACCCCAACGCGGCAGAGACGCAGCCTGTTGGGTTGTGCCTCCGCCGCGTTGGGGCGGAGCCGTCGAAGGCCCCTAGATCTGGGCACTAGATCAAGAGCTGGTCCCTGTCGCGAGATCTTCGAGAGTGCGCAGGCGCGAATCGGCTGGCGCCGAGTCCTCTCGCGTACCTTCCAATGCAGTTTCCAATCTCCGTTAAACGATTCCGGCGGCGCAGGCGTCCAATTCTTCAGGGGCATGATGAGCTCGCATCGGTGTCTTGGCGAGTCATCCCACAGTGTGCATGGCCTCACAGCGCGGGCCGCCATGCCTGACCACGAGTCCTATCGGGGTCTCGCATGAGAAGGGGAACTCACATATGAGAAGAGCTCTAAGTACCAGATATGTGGTCTCGTGCCTCGTCAGCTCGCTGACTCTCAGCACTGGAGGGGATAGTGGCGACGGGAAGCCTCTCCCCCGAGCGTTGTTCGTGGAGGAGCCGATCTGGCTGCAAGCGTCTCCGCCAGGTACATCCGTCCCAGCTTTTCCCGGCTGCGAAGGGTGGGGGTGTGACACGGCCGGCGGCCGTGGCGGTAGGGTGATGATGGTGACGAGCCTCAATGACTCGGGTCCTGGGAGCCTGCGTTCATGCATGCAAGCTACCGGTGCCCGAACGTGCCTGTTCCGCGTGGCCGGCACGATCGTTCTGAAGAGCCCGATCGAAGTCCGTGGCCAAGGAAAGGGCTCACTTTCCATTCTCGGCCAGAGCGCTCCCGGAGGTGGTGTATCCGTCGTCGGGTATCCGTTGAGTTTTGTTGAGACGAGCGACATAGTCATTCAACACGTCCGCTTCAGAAAGCCTGTTCGCAACTTCCGATCTCGATTCGGTGATCCACCACCATGTTCTTCGTGCCCTGAGTCAACCGGGGACGCTCTGGACTTTCATCAAGTCTCTCGAGTGGTACTTGATCATGTATCTTTGGCCTGGGCCAGTGATGAAAATCTCTCAGCAGAGCGCCAGCTCAACCTGTATTTTACGGTTTCCAGCTCCATCATTGCGGACGCGCTTTGGGACGGCACGCACGAGGACGGGGAGCATAGCCGATGTGTGAACCTAAGCCGCGGTTGGGGGTCATTCTCGCTACACCGCAACTTCATTGGCGGGTGTAACTGGCGAAGTCCGCAGTTGGTGGGATGCAACGGCCATCCGCACTGCGAACCGCACGCTGACTGGCCTGACTTCCCGGTGGTTGATTTCCGATACAACATTATCTACCACTGGGGCGATCGCGGGATGCAGATCAACAACGGTGTACAGGCGAACATCATTGGCAATCTGTTTGTGAGAGGCCCGGAGACGCCATCAGAACGGCCGATTCTTCACGAAGACAGGAGCGACCTCGGGACGAGAATCTACATGGCTGACAATACCGATTCCCTTCTGGGGACGACCCAATCTGCTCTTGTCGATACTCGCTTCCGAGATGTGCTTGCAGACAGACCATTTGGCACACCCTCGGTCACGCCTCCGAGCGAGCCACTCGAAACCATCATTGGGGAATGGGGTGCCCAACCCTGGGACGAGGTTGACCAACGTATCATCTCTCAGCTCCGGAAACGGAGCGGTGTGATCGGACGCAGAGGCGAGATTGTGGATTCATTGGACTGTAAGAAATGTGGCGGCAAGAGCGGCCTGGTACCACCACCCGCCTCGGGCACTCCGTCCCCCGACGCCGATAACGATGGGATTCCCAATACCCGGGATCCAAAGCCCAAGACCTTCAGTGCGTGGGATGACACCAATGGGGATGGATGGACAGACCTTGAAGCCTATCTGAACGGTCTTCCGCTCAGATGAGGCCGAGGACATGCACGTCGAAAGGGGCACCAATGCTTGAAGTCTCCCGATGGAACCTCATCGGGGCTGGCCAGATTCCATACATGAGTGAAGGGCTCGTGCGTCACGTCCGATTGCTCGGTTTCACCAGGGCACCAGGGATATTGTGTTTCATGCGTCGGTTGCGTACGGACGGAGGTTGAACATGACAACCCACGAGAGAAGTAAGTTTGTCCCATTGGTTCTCGCCGCCACGGTCGTGTGCACCACCACACCAGTTCAGGGCCGGCAGCCAGCGGATTCCACCAGCATGAGCGGCCACGCAATCGGTGCCGGGCGCACGGTTGTTCTCTGGGGTCCGGATCAGATTCTGAACGTGAGAGAGGCGTACCAAGGAAACGACCCTAGGGTTCGGGAGCTGATAGATCAAGCTGCGGTGTTGGCGGAGGAGAGCCGCAATGCATCGCCACGGCCACAACGCGTCATAAATCTGCGGACCGGGATAGGGGTAGCCGCTGCCAAGCGTGATGCAGTGCTGACCCATGCGTTCGGGATCGACTATGTGTTCAACGGAAACGGGCGCTCAAGGCAGAAAGCGCGGCAATTCCTTTTGGCTTGGGCGCGGACATACGACACAGACGAATACGACAACGGCTTCTTTACCAGCGTCTCTTTGCTGGTGCCGTTCATCTGGCCGTTTGAGCTGGTCCGAGGTGCCATGCCAGCGAATGAGGTCAACGAGATCCACAGTTTCTGGCGTGCTGTGTACCAACTGGCCGAGAAGAACTTGGAACACATCGGCAATGCTCATGCCTATACCAACCCGTTCTCGTATCACGTCTACACAGCTACTGCCATCGGGTTTCTCTTGAATGATCCGGAGGTCCTGACGCGCGCCGAGTCGCTCTACAACGAACAGATCGACTGGAATCTCTTTCCCGGAGGCACGCCGCGCGCGTTTTACGGCCACGCGCCCAAAGGGAGGGAGTTGCTAGCTCGGCTTCAGCGGTGCGGCGTCGCGACGAGGGACTTCGAGCGATCAACGCTCGATTGGATCAACCGCGACGCACTCGGCTATCACATCATCTCGATCAGGCTCCTGTTGTGGGCTGGTTGGTTTGCCGAAAACAACGGGCGCTCCTGGCTTTCCCGAGTCGGCCAGCAAGGGATGAAGCTGGCAGATGGCTTCGATCTCCTGACGGACTACGTTGACCAAAGACATACCGAGTTCGAAGAGACTTGCAATCAGAGCGACGAGGTCAAAGACAACAAGTCATGGGTAAAACAGCCAGACGATGTCATCCGGGCCCTCGCTTGCGGTGCGCTGCTGGACAAACGATTTGTTTCGTGGCACGGCACGCAGTACGGAAGTTTGTGCACAACTCTCGAAGTTACGGGCAGATGACACGGCTCCCATGGGACGCCCGTGATCGCGGCAATTGCCAACACGTCGATGATGTCGGTGCGCGTCTGAGAAGTTGAGTGCTGACACGAAATGGCAAAACTCTCGAGCGGGCGAGACCTTCCGGACTCCTCTCAGGAAAGCAGGAAGGAAGGAATGCAGGAACGGAGCGGTCATCTCTGGTGCTCAGGGTGGCATCGAACAAACCCCTTCCTGCCTTCCTCACTTCCTGCTTTCCTGAGAGGTGCTCGGAAAGGTCTTGTGGCGTGCCTGGGTATTGCCTGCTTGGTTGCGGCTCCGCCGCGTTGGGCGTGGGGACGAAGAAAGAACTGCTCTCGCGTACCTTCCAATGGAGTTTCCATTCTCCGTTAAACCATTCCGGCGGGGCAGGCGTCCAATTCGTGAGAGTGCATCATGAGCTCGCATCGGTGTCTTGGTGAGTCATCCTACAGCGTGGATGGCCTCACAGGACAAGGACCGGAGCGCACGTTTCGAAGGGGAAGCGAAAGCCAAGGAGGTGTCGAGTGCGAGTGAACTATGTGATTGTTTTCGTGAGCGATATGAAGAGCGCCGTGTCGTTCTATCGGGATGTCATTGGCCTGCCTCTGCGTTTCGACTCACCAGAATGGAGCGAGTTCGCGACCGAGGGTGCGACCCTGGCGCTCCACGCCAGTGAAGGTGCGAAATCCGAAAACGACAGCTCGCGACAGGCCTCTGCCGGGCAGTGCCGGCCCGGCCTGAGCGTTGCGAATCTGGATGAGTTTCACCAACGAATGGTTGAAAGAAACGTACGCTGCATCCAGGCGCCGAAGGAGCTCTTTGGAGACCGTATCGCTCAGTACGTCGATCCTGATGGGCTGGCCATCTCCGTGACCGAGGCCAGGCTCCCCGGACGGGAGGATGGCTGAGAGCGCGGACTGGGAGAATCGGCACGCCCCACAGCCAGAGATGGTCCAAGACTCTCCGGAGACGCGGATCGCCCTGGGCGCGGGCGCTCGTTCTCAACACTGTGCGAGGACTTTGCGCGCCCTTGCCTCATGGCCGGCTTGGCGCAGGACGACTTCCTCGAGTGAACTGGCTCCGTTGCGAATGAAGGTCACCTCGGCCCCTACCATGGGGACTACTAAGCGGTCGCCACCTTGCGGCGTAAGCGGGACCCAATTCTGCCCCGGAGCGCGCAGCAGGAGCTGCCCGTTTCGGTAGGAAACCTCCAGAGCGATTCCGGGAGCGACTTCGTACTGTCCAGCTAGCTCGATCGCCTCATTGATCGCGAAGTGTTTCTGAGCTTCCTGTCGCTGGGCTCGTGGCTCAGAAGTCGATCCCCTTTTCGGCCTTGCGGCCCTGCTGGTACGGGTGCTTGATCTCCTTCATCTCGGTCACGAGGTCGGCTCGGTCGATGATCGACTGTGGGCATCCCCGTCCTGTGAGGACCAGATGCAGGCCGGCGGGGCGGAGGTCGAGCACCCGCTGCAGCCGGTCTTCGGTGATGAGGTCGAGCCCCAGGGCAACCAAAACTTCGTCCAGTATCACGATGTCATACTGCCCGGCTGCAACGATGCTTTCGACTTCGTCCATCGCCTCTTCGGCCGCCTTCCGATGTTCTTCGATCGGCAGCTTATCGTCGAGGATGCCTACGAATCCTTTTCCGGCAGGACGGATTTCGAACTCAGGCTTGAGCCGTTCGGCGCCCGTGAGCTCACCGTACCGCCAGCTTCCCTTGACGAACTGGATCATCAAGGTCTTGAGCCCATAGCCGGTGGCGCGGACAACCAACCCGAGTGCCGCCGTCGTCTTGCCTTTCCCGTTGCCCGTGTAGACGACGACCAGTCCCTGCCGGCTCACGCACCCTCGTTCAATAGCGGCAGGACAGTGGATTCGAAGACGTCCGCGGATGTCAAGCCGAAGAGCTTCTTGACGACCTGTCCCTTGCGGTCCACGACAATCGTCATCGGTATCCCAGGCTCACGGTAGAACTGGTCTCGCACATCGTCTGCCATGTAGACGGGGTAGTCGATGCCGAATTCGGAGAGGAACGGGGTCACCTCGGAGGCGCTGCCTGAGTCAACCGCGAACCCCAGGACCAACAACCCCTGGTCGCGATACTTCCGGTGAAGCCTGGACAGGTCAGGGATCTCGTGCTTGCACGGCCCGCACCATGTGGCCCAGAAATTGATCAGGAGCACCTTCCCTCGTGTCGTCGTGAGATCGAGCTCCTTCCCCTGCAGATCCTTTACCTTCACCGCGGGGACGACGTTCCCAGTCTGACTCACCGGGGGCGACGAACTATTCTCACTCTTGCATGCGACGGTCAGCAATGGAGCAAGCCCGGCGAGGATGGCAATGGTGATGGCCATCCCCCGCCTGCCCAGGCCGGATCCTGCCTTCATGTCTGCGCCTTGCACCTTGACCCTTGCCCAGCCTACCACGCTCATCCTCTGCCCAGCTCTCCTCGTGTCAATGTACGTTTTCAGTTTTCGGCGGCGGATCGACGGGCACACCCGGTTTCTTCGGGAAGATTTGACCATGCTTGAGGATCGACTCTTTGTCCCAGACCATCTGGTTCCGATCCGTCACGACACCTAGCGTGTCCTTGGTCAGGTAAATGGCGTCTTCGGGGCAGGCTTCTTCGCAGAACCCACAGAAGATGCAACGGTACATGTGGATCTGGTACCGCATCGCATACCGCTCGCCATGCGAATGGCGGTCGGTCTCGGTGTTCTCGGCTGCCTCCATGTAGATGGCGTCCGCCGGGCAGGCCACGGCGCACAAGCCGCAGCACACGCAACGCTCGAGCCCATCCTCGTACCGCCTCAATCCGTGGATCGCCCGGTAGCGATCCGGCAGCTTCAACTTCTCGTCGGGATACTGAACCGTCGAGGGCTTTCTGAAGAGGTGCTTGAGCGTGATCCCCAAGCCCTGCATTATCTCCGTGATCATCAGCGCTTCCTTCCTGCTCTCATCACCCAGATCGTTCGGTGAAGCGAGGTGAAAGGATACCCGAAGGGAGGGGGCGGTTCAAGACGGGACTGCGATGAGGTCAGGGCTGCGGCAAAGTCGAGGCGCTGACTCGGGCCATGCCTTTCCGTGCGAAACCGCAGATTCCGCAGATTGCGCAGATTAGTCCGAGCTTGTTCAGACAGGGAACTTCCTTCGGGCGCTCGGTTGGGGGCGAGACCAAGAGTGAGAATTGCGGTTTCCGAAACTTCGCCGTAGCCTTGTCAGATGCGCCGCGGTAGACTACGGTCTCATGAGCAGCCTGAGTGGACACGTGCTGAGTCGCGTGGCCGGGCGATTGAGTGATTGGAGTGGGCGCTACGTGCCAGGCTCGTTCTCGATCGCGCTGATCCTGACCGTCGTTGTGTACATCGGAGCCATCGCCGGGACCGGCGCGGGCCCTCTGCAATGCATCGGGTTCTGGGGCGATGGATTCTGGGAGCTTCTGACTTTCGCCATGCAGATCTGCCTGGTCATCTTCACCGGTCACGTCCTCGCGTCGTCCCAGCCGGCCCGGAAGGTGCTCCGCGCATTCACGAATCTCGCGCGGACCCCCACGAGCGCCCTGTTGCTCACTGGGGCCGCCTCCCTGTGCTTCTGCTGGATCAATTGGGGCTTCGGTCTGATCGCCTCGGCCATCCTCGTCACGATGGTTGCACGCCACCGCCCTGATACGGACTACCGACTACTCGTCGCCACCAGCTACCTCGGCATGGGATCATCCTGGCACGCCGGTCTTTCCGGTTCGGTCCCGCTCCTCCTCGCCACACCGGGTCACTTCCTCGAGAAGCAGGTCGGCATCATTCCGATCAGCGAGACCATTTTTCACCCCTTCAACCTGATCGTCACCGCCGTCGCGTGCTCGCTGCTTCTCCTCATGACCCTCGCCCTCCATCCCGCGCCGGCCGGCGTTCGGTCGGTCGCTGCGCACGCACTGGATGGACTCTACGCACCTGTCACACTTGCGCGTCCCGCCGGCCCCCGCACGCTCGCCCAGTTCTTCGACCACAGCTACCTGTTGAATCTGCTCGCCGGAGCGGCCGGGTGCATCTGGGTCGCCTCGCACCTCTGGCGAAACCCGGCCGGCCTCACCCTCAACACGGTCAACTTCGCATTCCTGCTCCTTTCGATTCTCCTCTACCCGAGCCCAGCGGCGTTCGTTCGCGCCTGCGAGGAGGCTGCAAAACCTCTCCACGGGGTCGTGCTCCAGTTCCCGTTCTACTCAGGCATCTACGGCATCATCAAGAGCACCGGCCTTGCTCAAACCCTCGCCCACTTCTTCATCTCCATCTCGACCGAGCGCACTTACACGAGTGTGGTCTTTGTGTACTCGGCGATCCTGAACTACTTCGTCCCCTCGGGTGGCAGCAAGTGGGCGATCGAAGCGCCCTATCTGCTCGACGCCGCCCGCAGCCTGAACGTGCCTGTCAACGAGCTCGCCCTCGCCTATGCCTACGGTGACATGGCCACGAATCTGATCCAACCGTTCTGGGCGATCCCTCTGCTCTCGCTCGCAGGCCTCGAGTTCAAAGACATTCTCGGCTACGAGATCATCGCCTTTCTGCTTTACAGCGCGGTCATCCTGCCGGCGCTCCTGTTGTTTCTCTAGACGCGACTGACGATTCTCTTTGCAAGCCCGACCAGATAGAGCGATCCTGCGATCACGGCGAGGCCTTCGGCCGGGAGGGGATGCCGTTCGTATCGCCACTCGCCATCGGGTCCGACGACCCGACTCAGATCGGCCTCGATCATCGTCGGCACCCTGATGTCCGCTGTGATCGATGCGATCTGCTCGGGCGCGGCAGCTCGGGCTGAGCCCACAGACGTGATGACGACTGCATCGAAAACCGGGAAGAGGACCTCAGCCATCGCGCGTACATTCTTGTCCTTCATGCACCCGAACACCAGCAGCCGCGGGCGATTCGGGGTGGCGAGAACGAATGCCCTGAGTGTCGCGGCACCTGCCGCATTGTGGCACCCGTCGAGGTAAACGTCAGGAGACGATCCGACTTGCTCGAGTCTCCCGGGCCATGCACAGTTCTCGATGCCGCGCTTTTCGGCGGCGGCATCGATACCATACCGCCTGAGGTGCTCACAGGCCTGGAGCACCAATGATGCGTTCGAGACCTGGTGGACCCCCGCGAGAGGAAGAGTGATCCAGGACGTACTGAGGGACCGGCGAGTCTCGTACCGGCCCGCCGAGGTCGCACGGTGCGCCATGGGGCCGGGGGAGAAGACGATCGGAGCTCCGATCGCCTGCGCCCGCCTCGACAGCTCAGCCCCCGCCTCCTTCGCCTGTGCCGCGCTGATCACAGGAACCCCCGGTCGCATGATCCCGGCCTTTTCAGCGGCGATCTTCGCCAGCGTCCCGCCCAGAAACTCCTCGTGGTCGAAGTCGATCGGCGTGATGATCGAGAGGATCGGCTGGACAATATTCGTCGCGTCGAAGCGACCGCCCATCCCGACCTCGAGCACGGCGACGCGACACGCCTCAGTCTTGAAATGGAGAAACGCTGCCGCCGTGAGAACCTCGAAATAAGTGGGGCTACGATCGAGAGTCCCCTGCGCCGCGAGCGCATTCGATACGTCTTCGATCCGTTCGAGCAGCTCCGAGAGTCTCGTGTGAGGTATGTCGGTGCGCTCGACTCGTATCCGCTCGGTGACCTCGACCAGGTGAGGCGACGTGTACAGACCGGCACGGACACCCGCTTCGACGAGAACGGAGTGCAGCATCGCGGCGCACGACCCCTTGCCATTGGTCCCGGCCACGAGAATGCTCGAAAACGAACGCTCGGGGGTTCCGAGCGCATCCAGGAGCACCCCGATCGGAGCGAGCCCTGGCTTGATGACATGCTGCCCGAGCCTCTCCAGAAAAGCCGCAGCGCGCCCTGAAAGCTTCATCCGGACCAGTTGCCGTGTGTGTGGCCGCTCAGGACCCCAGCGATCGCCCCGGCGTCCAACTCTAAACTTGAAACTCTAAACTTTAGACTCGGTTGGGCGAAACCACCGCAACGATCTGATCAAGTATTCCCGCATCTGTGGCCTCGGGACGAGGGCGTCGAGCATACCGTGCTCGAGGAGGAATTCGGAGCGTTGGAACCCATCTGGAAGTTTCTTGCGGATCGTCTGCTCGATCACTCGCGGACCGGCGAAGCCGATCAGGGCTTTCGGCTCGGCGATGTTCAGGTCCCCCAGCATCGCGAAGCTTGCCGTCACGCCACCGGTTGTCGGATCGGTGAGCACGGAGATGTACGGGATCGCCTCGGCATGGAGACGTGCGAGCGCCGCAGAGATCTTCGCCATTTGCATCAGCGATAGCGCGCCTTCCATCATGCGGGCCCCGCCGCTGCAGGAGATGAGGATGAGCGGAATCTTCTCGGTGAGCGACATCTCGATTGCCCGCGTCACCTTCTCTCCTACCACCGATCCCATGCTGCCGCCGATGAAGTTGTACTCCATGACGCCGAGCACAACAGGGATGCCACCCATGGTGCCGCGAGATGTGATGAACGCTTCTCGCAGGCCCGTGCTCGCGTAGGCTGCCTTGAGGCGGCTGGCATACGGTTTCAGATCGGTGAAATTCAACGGGTCGGCCGGAGTCAGATCTGCGTCGTATTCTTCAAAGACGCCGTCGTCCAGGAGCATCTCGATCCGTTCCTTGGCCGTCAAACGGAAGTGGTACTGGCATTTCGGGCAGCAGTTCATGTTCTCGACGACCTGCTTCCGGAACAACGCCTCGCGGCAGTTGTTGCACCGGACCCAGAGTCCTTCGGGGACGCCCTTCTTGTCCGGCGCCTGCAAAGGGGTGCGTTTCTTTGACCAGTCCATTGATGCTTCTTCGAACATCTAGAACTACCACAGTCGACGCGGGTTGACAACCAGCCCGCAGTCCCATTAGCTTCTGAGCTCTCCGGAGAGAAGATGGTGTACACAACGATCAGGACCCAGATTTCGGGGCCGGTGGCACGGGTATCCCTGAACCGGCCAGAAGTACGAAACGCTTTTAATCAGACGGTCATCGCTGAGATGACGGATTTCTTTGCCGAGCTCGCTGTCGACGGAGACCTCCGAGCGGTCGTCCTCGACGGGGAGGGCAAGTCGTTTTGCGCGGGTGCCGACCTGGAATGGATGCAGAGGATGAGCGGCTACACGTTCGACGAGAACCGAGACGACGCGGTGAGGATGAGCAGCATGTTCGAGGCGATCGACCGCGCTCCGATCCCGGTGATCGCGAAGGTGCACGGAGCTGTTCTCGGCGGCGGCTGTGGGCTCGTGTCATGCGCCGATATCGTGGTGGCATCCGAGTCCTGCGTCTTCGGTCTGACCGAGGTGAAGCTCGGAATCATCCCTGCTGTGATTTCACCCTTCGTGGTGTCGAAAATCGGAGGGAGCCATGCGAGGGCGCTCTTCATGACGGGCGAACGATTCTCAGCCTCACGCGCCGCGGCCATCGGCCTCGTCCACCATGTCGTACCCGAGAGTGAGCTGGAGAGCACGGTGGCACGTCTGGCTGGCGAGCTTGTGACCAGCGGTCCGGTGGCCGCTCGCGAGGCAAAACGCTGGGTATCGATGGTGGTTCAGATGACCAAGGTCGAGGCTTCCGCCCACGCGGCCCAGAAGATCGCCCAGCTCCGCGCGAGCCCCGAAGGCCGTGAGGGAATCACTGCGTTCCTGGAGAAGCGCAAACCGAGTTGGATAGCGTCCTGATCAGGCCGCGAAGGAGGTCGCGTCCGATCCGCCAGCATCATGGTAGAATCGGCCCAAGCGGAGGTGCCACAGTGAGAACTATCCGGATGAGCGGCCTCGTGACCGCCCTCGCGGCTCTGATATCCTGCGTACCGTCAGAATCTGTGAACCCACTCTCTGATCCGAATGGCGCCAAGGCCGATGCCAGGCTCGAGGGTCTTTGGGTGGGGCAGGACCCCGACGGTGATACCCATTTCTTTCATTTCATCCACAAGGAAAGTGGCACGGCCGATCTGGTCCTCGTCATTCCGGATGGCAAGGATGGCGCCGGCGTACTCCACTACGATTTCTTCACGACCGTGCTGGACGGATCGAGCTACATGAATCTGCGGGCGAAGTCATCGCCCGACCCGCTCAACGCGCCCTACACGACCGCGCCGGCGTATATCTTCGCGAAGTACGAGATCGCCAAGGACGGGTCGCTGACCATCGGGTACATGGATGACGAGCTGGTCAAGAAGGCGATCGACGCCGAATCGCTCGATGGTATCACCGAAGGGAAAGTCCGGATCACCGCCACCACCGACAAGCTCGCCGCCTTCGTTCGATCGGCCGATGTGAGCAAGCTCTTCGTCGATATGGGGACCTTTAGAAAGCTCGAAATGCCGGTGAGCGCGGCACCGGATCCCGCGCGATAGTGACGCAACGACACTGAGCTCGGGTCCGCTTCAGCCTCGGCCATCGAACAGAGGACTCACAGACCTGCCGCCTCGATGTGCTTGGCCGTGTCGGTATAGTGCCGGAAGTGGGAGACCTTGCCGTCCTCGCCGAATGTCCACAGATGGAGCTCCTCATCACCGACCCGCGCACCGCTTGTGCGAACGACCGCTTCGACGACGAACTCGGCGACCACCTTGTTCGAGCCCTCCATGATGCACGGCACCTCGATGTTCTTGAACTCCAGGTGAGTCGCCAGCGTCTTGAAGAACTCGGCCGCACCTTCCCGGCCGGAGCGTGACTGCATCCAGGGTACCCCAGCCTTTTGCGCTCGGTTGTCCTTCCACACCTCCCAGCGTACGTCGGGAGAAAGCTTCTCCAGGATCGCCGCGACGTCGCCGCGGCCGAATGCATCGTATATGTTCTTGACGGTTTCTACGTTGTTCATTTTCTCTCCTATCTTTGTCGGCCCCTCGCGACGAGCTCAGCGAGGAGGCTCACCCTAGTATACGTTGGAGAGCCGGGACTGGATGACCGACGATCTCAACAAGGGCGCGCTTCGATACCCTCCCTCGCGGACACGCGCGCGCGGCCTTGAGACTCAGGCTCCTCAGCGGTTGGGCGGGGCCGCGCTCGCGAGTGCATCTCCGCCGTAGACGATGCGGCCGCCGGCGATCGTCGCTACGACCGAGGTCTTCGCGATAGCGTCGGGGTCGATGCTGAAGATGTCCTGCGACAGGATCGCCATGTCGGCAAGCTTCCCGGGCTCGATGGTCCCCTTGTCGCGCTCGGCGAGCTCGGCGTATGCGCACCCGGCCGTGTAGGCGCGGACGGCCTCCGCCACCGTGATCTTCTGTTCTGGCACCCAGCCCTTCGGGTTCTTGCCGTCCGTTGTTTCGCGCGTGACAGCGGCGTAGATGCCGAGGATCGGGGAGAGCGGCGCGACATTCCAATCGGAGCCGAAGGCGAGCGTGGCGCCGGTGTCGATCAGGGTCCGAAACGCGTAGGTCGACTTGATCCGCTCAGGGCCGATCCGTTTCTCGGCCCACCGGCCGTCGTCGATGCAGTGGTAGGGCTGCATCGAGGGGATCACGCCGAGCTGGGCGAATCGCGGGATGTCGGCAGGTCGGATGTGTTGGGCATGCTCGATCCGGAAACGCCGGTCTCTCGGACCGTTGATCTTCGCCACCTCGGCGTAATAATCGAGCAGGAGCGTGTTGGCCTTGTCGCCGATCGCATGGATCGAGCACTGCAGGCCGGCCTTATCGGCCAGGATAAGCAGATCTTTGATCTTGCCCTCGGGCAGATTGTCGCTGGACATGAGGCCTGTCGTTGACGGAGAGTCGACGTACGGCTCGAAAAAGAGCGCGGTGGTCGAGCCGAGCGACCCGTCCATATAAGCCTTGAAGCCGCCGAGCCGCAGCCACTCATCTCCCGCACCATGCTTCGCGATATAGTCCACCTGCCGTTTCCAGTCGGCGAGTGGGGTGCGAGCGTACACGCGCACAGTCAGCCGCCCCGCTCCCTCGAAACGTTTGTAGAGATCGAAATCGCGCCACGATGTGATATCGTGCACGGATGTGACGCCCTGGCGCGCAGCCTCGCGCAGAGCCGCATCGAGCGCCTCGGAGCACTCCGTATCGCCCGGCTCGGGTATCAGCGGCCATACCAGCTCCATCGCCGCGTCTTTGAGGACGCCGGTCGGTTCGCCGGTCTTTGCATCACGCACGATCGTGCCGCCGGGAGGATCCTTTGTCTCCTTCGTGATCTTCGCCATGCGCAGGACGACGGTGTTGGCGAGGGCCATGTGACCGTCGAGGCGCGAGATGAAGACGGGGATATCCCGCGTCGACGGATCGAGCAGCTCGCGCGTCGGCAGCGGCGCGCCTGGCCACATCTCATGGTCCCAGTCTCCACCGAGAATCCATTTCCCGGGACGGCTCTTCGCGGCTCGATCGGCGATCCTGCGTGCGAATTCTTCCGGACTTCTTGCATCGCGGAGGTCAATCGATGAAAGCTGAAACCCGCCGTTCATGAAGTGCGTGTGCGCGTCCGTGAAGCCCGGCACAACCACCCTGCCAGCCAGGTCGATCGAGCGCGTGTGGGAGCCGGCGAGCTTGCCGATTTCCGCGCTCGTGCCAACCGCCAGAATGCGTCCGGCGTGGACTGCGACCGCTTCGGCCCACGGCTGGGCAGTCGCACCTGTCCAGATGCGCCCGTTGAGCAGCACGAGATCAGCCGGCGCCTCAGCAGCCATCGCCGGCACCAGCGCCAACACGAGAAGGAACGACGTGATGACAAGACCACGGCCACACGCCGCGAATCCACACAATCTTGATCGGATCATTCGCAACCTCCGGGATCATGACTATTCTGCTGGAATCGGAAAAATCATCCTAACGGGCGCTCACGCCTGGTGCAAATCAGGGCATCGAAACAAGGTGAACAATGACGAAGTGCTCGCCGTCGACGACCATGGGGCTCGTCTGTCCCACCTTCAATAGAGCCAGGGCGGCGGCGATTGCGGGCTTGAGCTCACGGAGGTCGGCCACCTCGTAGAGGCCGCCCTGGGGGCGCGATGGGTCAATTGAGTAGTTGCGCGCGAGCGCCTCGAACGAATCTCCCGCGGCGATCTTGCGCGCCACCGCGTCTGCGACCGCTTTCTGCTTGATCCGGATGAGCCGGAAACGGATGAGCGCCGGCGTTTGCGTGGGGAGCGATTCGAGCTCATGTCGCGCTTCGGCGAAATCCGGCTTGAGGCGCAATGCCTCCGCGTATTCGCGCCGGGCATCGTCAATCTTGGCGGATCGTTCGAGCATCCGGGCCAGATTGAAATGATAGTAGGGGTCGCCGCTGTCGATCCGCATCGCCTCCTCGAAACACATCCTTGCTTCCTCGTCCCGGCCCACTGATCCGAGGATCATGCCAAGGGAGTTCCAGGCCGAGTCGGAAGCCGGATCGATGCGGACCGCCTCTCGCAGCTCCCTCTCCGCCGCGTCCAGTCTGCCGGCGTCCCGATAGACCGCAGCTAATGCCTCGCGAATCTCCACGTCGGTCGGGGCGAGCGCGCGCGCCCGTTCGTACTCCCGCGCGGCCTCCTCAGGGGCGCGGCCGATCTTGCGAAGGAAGCCCATGTACGCATGGAATGTCGCATTCGTGTCGTCCCGTAGGATGCATTGTTGCATGAGCGCGACGGCATCCTGAATCCTGTTTTGCGCGACATAGGCGCGAGCCAGCTCGGTGTAGATCGGAGCAAACGCGGGCAGCTTCGATATGCCCTCCTTCAACCGCTCGATCGCCTCGGCGACGCGCCCCAGCCGGAACAAGGCCCTGCCCAGGAAGTACTGCACCTCGAAGCTTGATTTGCCCCTTGTGATGAGCGATTGCAACATGTCGGCGGATTTCTGATTGTCACCGGCGGAGAAGGCCTCGATCGCCACGCGCAGGTCATGGTTAAATCCTTGGAACTCTGCGATCTTGTCCTTGGGGTCGGCACCCGGTTTAACTACATCGGTAGTAGAACTGCCCACATAGCCGAGCTGGGCCAGCGCCTCGAGCTCCGCAGCGTCGGCAGCCTCCGCTCGCTGCGGCGCGTCGTCGTCCCGCCCCACGTAGATGGAATCGAGCAGAGCCGAGAGACGGAGGGCATCTTCTTTCCGGCTGGAGTAGAGGTTCTTGGTTTCGGCCGGATCGGCGCCGATGTCGTAGAGCTCGGGTCTCGGAGCGCGGATGAGTTTCCAACTACCGTCGGTGACGGACCGCAGATCGCTCCAGCCGAAATGCAACCTGGGGAAGAGCGTCTCCGCGTACGAGGGAGGCGAGGGGGGTGACCCGCCTTTCAGGGCCTGGCCGACGTCGATACCGGAGAGCCGCGCCGGCGCCTCGATCCCGACAAGCTTCAGGAGAGTCGGCATGATGTCGATGGCGCGAGCCTGGGGGCGGCTTCTGAGTCCAGCGCCGACGTGTCCCGGCCAGGAGAAGATCAGAGGGATGTGCAAGGTTGAGTTGTAAACGAAAAAGAGATGTTCTTCTTCGCCATGCTGGCCGAGTCCCTCGCCGTGGTCGGAACAGAGAACGACAAGAGTTCGCTGCCGAAGCGAGAGTCTCTCGAAAGTGCCGAGGAGCCGCCCGACATGCTCATCCGTATACGCCACCTCGCCGTCGTACGGTCGTTGCGCGAAACGAGACCGGTATGGCTCGGGTGCGGAGTACTCCGTGTGGGGATCGTAGAAATGGACGAATAGAAAGAACGGTCTCGCATGGTTCTCCTCGACCCATTTGATCGCCGCCGCCGAGACGCTTTCGGCATTCTTCTGGAACGATGAGAAGAACTCAGGGTTTGTCTGTTTACCCGGGGCGAAGTTGTCGAGATAGTAGTCAAACCCACGCTGCAGCCCGGATTGAGACGACAGCAGGACAGAACCAGGAAAGCCGGCTGTCGTGTAGCCCGCTCCCTTCAACACCGTTGCGAGTGTCGGGATGCCGCCCGCGAGAGGGAGGGAGAAGTTGTCGCGAATCCTATGCTCAAATGGGTAGAGTCCGGTCAGGATCGAGGCGTGGGAGGGCCGAGTCATCGGGACCTGAGCGTACGCGTTTTCGAAGAGCACACCGGAGGAGGCGAGAGCGTCGATCGCAGGGGTCTGCGCTCCACCGTACCCGTAACACCCCAGCCGATCGGCTCGCAGCGTATCGATCGAAATCAGAACGACGTTGGGCCTTTCCGTGACGGCGTCACCGGGAAGCGCGGCGGCGTGGATCGCCAGGACGAGCAGGCCGCCTCGGATTCCGGGCATCCGCAACGACTCCATGTTGGAACCGCGGATCAGAACTTCAAGCTGATCCCGGCGGAGAAGCGCTTGAAGGTAGTGGGATCGGAGTAGCCGCTGATCTTGAAGACGCGAAACTCGCCTTGAAAGGCAATATGGCCGCCGGTCTTGATCTCTACGCCGCCACCGATGTTGGCCGCGAAGTAGGACGACGTGCTCGCGCCCTGATCCTCGCGGAGCATGCCGAGACCGGCAGCGAGGTACGGAGCGACGGGCAGGAGGGGCGGCTGGATGCGTGCGCCGGCGCTCCAGAAGGTAGCAGCGGCAAAGGCACCTTCGTCGCGAACCTTGTAGATCTCCCCCTCGAGCGACACGGGCAGGAAGAGGCCGATGCCCACCTGAACACCGTAGCTCATGCGGCTCTCCGGAGTCGTGATCCCGAGGAACGGCGTCACCCGTAACACGCTGGCCGATGCGTGCGGCGCGTGAATAATGAACACGAGGGCAAGCATGTATCTGGCGACTTTCATCTCTGACCTCCCGACCGTCTCGATCATTGTCTCCGGTGTTGGTGTTTCTCACGCACCCGGCGATTGTAACTTAGAATCGCGTCGGAATGCCGGAAGAGATCCACCGCAGGTGCCGGCTAGCGAGAACCAGCGGCAGAGTCTTACTGGCGCCGGCTCCGATCCGCACCATGGTCAGCGGCGTCCCTCGTTCACAGCGCCTCCAGCCGTTTCCACTCGCGTTCCGATCGCCGGACACAATCTTCGATCGCGAGCCCATCAAACCAGTTGCCCGTGATCGCGAGGCTCGTCCCGAGAAGCTGGCTGTCGATCTGCTGGATCAAGGCCTGGTGGCCGAGGGTGGGTGCGGGGAGGCGGGTCATGTTTTCGACTATTTCCTCAAACGACCGGCTGTCAGCGCCCAGAACCCGGGAGACGATCTGCAGGCGTTCATCGAGGCGGCCTCCGGCGGAGAAATGAAAGGTGAAAGAACGCCGTGCGGGATCGGGAATCGAGTCGCGTGATACGGCAGAATGGAAGCCACCCTTCAATGGGACGATGAACATGCTGACCGGCAATTTCACCTCCTCACACCGCACAACAACTCCGACGCTCTCGACACACACTTCTCTGATCTGGGAAACGGCGGTCGCGATTCCGGGATTGAATGCAGCGAGAAGCGTCGCGGCCTCGGAGGGTGGCACGGCGAGCCCGAGGAGGGGTGCCTGGAGAAGCTCGCCTCCGTCGAGCGTCACCGAGAATTGTCCGTTTCCGTGGCTGACGCGGACCGCTCCCTTGCCTCTCAGAACCGTCACGCCCGGACACTCACTCATCGCTTCGACCACGGTCGTGAGGCCGCCGCTCAGAGTGAAGCTTCGTGGATAGTCCTTGCGGCGGCTCTTTCGCGATTTGAACAGTATGTCGGCTGGAAACTCATCGGCTCTCTGAGATGGCACGGCTGAAAGCAATGGACCCAAAACGCGAGCGAAGTTCGAGGGGCCGACAATCCGCGAATAGTAACCCGCGATGGTTTGCCCTTCCTTGCTTCCACCAAAGGCCCGCGGCACCGCGCAGATGAGCTCCCTGAGACTCAACAGCCGGATCAGGGCACCCAGATTGTTTCCAGGCAGCAGGACAGCCCCGTCAAAGAAGCGCAGTTTTGTGGGGATTCGCCGCGCGACTTTCGAACGGATGTTCAGGGCGTCGATCAGTTCTATGAGTGATTCGTACGAGTTGTAGCACGTGTGCGCACCGAGCTCGAGCCAAAATCCCGACGGAGTGCGGTGTGTGTACAGGCAACCACCCGGCCGCGAGGATTTCTCGACGACTGCCACCTGTCGCCCCGCGCGTGCCGCCCGGACCCCGAGGCTCAGCCCGCTAATCCCGCCTCCGACGACAACCACATCGTATCTCGCCATGCACTTCCCCCGGCCGCCATTCTACAGTCCCGGTGGTCCCGGACCAACTGAGGTGGCGTGGACAGGGAAGTGAGACCTGAATCCGCGCGTAAGACGCGCGGATTCAGGAATTAGAAATGCAAAGTTAAAAATGCAAAAGCGGGAAGAGCTTAAGTGACGGGCCTCGCGCAGATGCAGTGCTCGTCCTGGTACCGAAGGAGTTGAGGATTCTTCCTGTCAAGAGATGCTTGGCGAC
>JACPPM010000277.1 GCA_016191015.1 Acidobacteriota bacterium
CCGCCTCAAATTTCTTGCCATTTTGCGTCAACACTCAACTTCCTAGACACTACTCGATATTGGCGGCCTGCTGCCTGAGTTTTTCGATGAAGACTTTGGAGTCGACGGCGAGCGCGGTGATGCGGGGATCCTGCGCTTTGCTCCCCAGCGTGTTCACCTCGCGCAGGATCTCCTGGAGGATAAACTCCATCCTCTTGCCGGACGCGTCGACGGATCGGCCTTCGAGCAGCTCCTTGAACGCTGTGAAATGGCTCTTCAACCGCTCGATCTCCTCGCTGATATCCCATCGTTGTGCCAGGTACGCGGCCTCTTCGAGCAGCCGCTGTTCGGTGACGGCCTGTCCGTCGAGGAGTTGGGTCATGCGAGCCTTCAGCCGAGTCGTGACAGACTCGACTCGGCCGGAATCCAATTCGCATATTCGTTCGACCGCCGCACGCAGGTCGCCCAGAACAGCGTGCATGTGGCGCGCGAGGGCTGCACCCTCGGTCTCGCGGCTCTGATCCCATTCCTCAACGGCCTGGCGGACGCAGGACATCAGCGCCTCCCGATCCTCGCCCACCGCCTCATGGCCCTCATCGAGCACCTCAACAATCCCGGCACGCACCAGGCCGTCGAGTGTGATCAGGGCTCCTGTGACGGCCAGCGCCGGCTTGATGGCGTCGAACAGCCTCTCATGGAAAACCGCGCGCTCGGTGCCCGACGCTTCGCGAACGATCTTCATGCTGACGTCGAGAGACCCGCGCGACACCCTGTCCTGGACGAATCGTCTCACGCCGATCTCCAGCTCCTCGTCGGCCGGTTCGATCCGCACCGCGATCTGAAGATAGCGATTATTGACACTCTTCACTCTGCACCGGCAGCGCAGGCTCTCGCGCACCAGCTCCGACTCTCCGAACCCGGTCATGCTTCTCGCCACGTCAGACTCCTGCTCCTCCTCTGCCGGCTCCCGTAGACGGACGCGTCCGCTTCGGAGAACTGCAGATCGTACAGCTTCGAATAGGTACCGTTGCGGTTCAGGAGATCCTCGTGGGTCCCCCATTCGATGATCTCGCCGCCGTCGAGCACCACGATTTTGTCGGCGCGCCGGACGGTGGAGAGGCGATGAGCGATCACCAGGGTCGTGCGGTTGGCCATGAGGTTGGCGATCGCACGCTGCACCATGAGCTCGCTTTCGGTATCAAGCGCGGAGGTGGCCTCGTCCAGGATGAGGATGGGAGGGTCCTTGAGCAAGACCCGGGCGATCGACAGGCGCTGCCTCTGCCCCGCGCTCAGCGTCTGCCCCTTCTCCCCCAGTACCGTGTCATATCCGTTCGGCAGTGCCGCAATGAAATCGTGGGCGTGCGCCGCTCTCCCCGCGGCCTCGATCGCCGACGAGCTCACCGACTTCAGCCCGTAGGCGATGTTATTGGCCACGGTATCGTTAAACAGGATCGTCTCCTGTGTGACGATGCCGATCTGCGAACGGAGAGACGGCAGGGTGACGCGGCGAACGTCGATGCCGTCGATCTGCACCTCCCCATCCGACACGTCGTAGAGTCGTGGAAGCAGGTTCACCAGCGTCGATTTCCCGGCGCCGCTGAGGCCGACAATCGCCAGCACCTCCCCTCGTTCGACGCTCACATTGATGTTGCGCAGGATGGGATGGTGGTCGTAGGAGAAGCTGACGTTCTTGAACCTGACGGTGCCCTTGATTTTCCCGAGCTCGAACGCGTCCGGAGATTCGACGATTTCCATGTGAGTGTCGAGCAGATCGAAGACGCGAGACGCCGCGGCCAGCGCCTGCTGGATCGTGGCGTTGACGCGGCTGAGCCTCTTCAGTGGCGCGTACATCAGCAGCAGCGCGGCGAGAAAGGATGAGAACTGCCCGACACTCATCGTCCCGGCCTGGATCTGAGTGTTGCCGTAGAAGATGATGAGGCAGCCTGCGAGAGCCCCGACGAACTCCATCACGGGGGAGGAGAGTGCAACAAGGCGCGTGTTCCTCAGGTTGATCAGATAGAGGCGCTCGGTCGCGTACCCGAACTTCTCCTTCTCAAACCCCTCCATCGCGAACGCTTTCACGATCCGGTGACCCCCGATCATCTCGGTCAGCAAGTGCGTGATGTCGGCCAGCCTCTCCTGGGAGCTGGCGGAGCCGCGGCGGAGCTTCCGGCCGAGATTCACCAATGGAAAGAGGGCGAAAGGCACGATGAGGATCGCGATACAGGCCAGCTTCCAATCCCAGAAAAAAATGACGGCCAGCAGGCCGATCAGCGTGAGTCCCTCGCGGATAAGATCGCCCACGACCTCGGAGACCGCTGTCTGGATCCGTTCGACATCGTTGGTCACGCGGGACAGGAGGCGCCCGGTCTGGTGACGCGTGAAGAATCTCGTGGATTGGTCGAGCAGATGAGCGAACAGATCGTTGCGGAGCTCGAGGACCACCCGCTGTCCGAGTGATACCATGAAGAATGTCGCCAGATACGCAAAAACGCATTTGAAGAAGAAGATCGTCGCGAGGAGCAGCAGGACCGGCAGAGATGTGTTTCCGTGTCCGAGACCGGACCGTTCGAACAGCGCCAGGGCGCGTGAGATGAAATCGGGTACGGCGTAGGATGCAGACGAGCTGGACCGGATCAGGACGTCGTCCATGAGCGGTTTCACCATGAGGGTGAAGGCGGAAGTGAAGATCGCCACCATCGCCATCGCGAATAGGGCGAGCAGGAGCAGCGGCAGATGAGGCCGCACCTTCCCGCTAAGGCGGACGAAGTCCTTGAAGGCCCCGCTGCGCGGGCGATCGGGCGGAGTCACGGGACTGCCGGGTTTCATCGTCTGGTCGTGGACGGGAGTCCAAGATCCGGAGTCAAGGGCCTGCGGTCGCCGGAGCCCGGTCGGGGACTTTGGACCGTGGAATCCGGAGCCGGGACTTTTCTCGTCATCGGGAGCAAGGCTGAATGCATCTGGGTATTACGGAGTCGACGGGGCCGTCAGCCCTTGGCCTTGGCCTCGGTCACGGCGTGCGCCTCTTCGTAAATATCCGCCGGGTGGGTTTTGCGCGTGACCCCATGATAGAGGCGACTCAACGGACCTGACAGGGCATAGAGGCTTGCCGAGGTGAACAGTGTGACATGAGGGGAAACGGCCATGAGGGCGAAGAAGACGGCCATCACGAAGACCATGCCGACCGATTTGCGACTACGCAGGTCCACGTCCTTGAAGCTTCGGTAGCGCATCGTGCTGATCATGAGAAGGCCGAGAAGAAGGACGGCCAGGAAGATGACGACGGTCACGCGCGGATCGGTCAGCCGCTGGGGGCGGAGGTTGACAAGGGCTGCCAGGGCCCCGGCTGCGGCGGGAATCGGTAACCCCACGAAATAGCGCTTGTCGGCATGCCCCGGCTGCACGTTGAACCTCGCCAGCCTGATCGCCCCACAGATCACAAAAAGGAATGTCGCTGCCCATCCCAGGCGGCGCAGATAGACGTCTTTGAGGAACGAGAAACCCCAGCAGTACGCCAGGATCGCAGGCGCCACCCCGAAGGAGATCACGTCAGCCAACGAGTCGAGCTCCCGGCCGAACTCCGAATTCGTGCCGGTCATGCGGGCAATCCGCCCGTCGAGCATGTCGGTGAGCCCCGCGATGAAGATACAGATCACCGCCAGCGTGAAGTCGCGGCGCATCGCCGAAACCATCGCAAAATAGCCGAAGAATATGTTGGCCGTTGTGAAGAGGCTCGGGAGCAGCGGAATTCCCCGGCGCAATCCCCGGGGGCGGTGCGGCGACATCACCGAACCCTCCCGATGATCGTCTCCCCGCCCTTCACACGATCGCCGATTCTCACGTCGAGCTTCGCCGCGGGCGGCACGTAGAGATCCACACGAGACCCGAACCGGATCATCCCGACCTTCTCCCCCTGCACGACGGCGTCGGCCGGCTTTTTCCAGCAGACGATTCGGCGCGCGATCATCCCCGCGACCTGGCTGAACGCGATGCGGCCGTGGCGCGTATCCAGCACAAACGTATTGCGTTCGTTCTGGGCCGACGCATCGTCGTCTGATGCAATCAGGAATCTCCCCTTCTGATAGTCGATGCGATCAATCCTCCCCGCCACCGGCGCTCGATTGATGTGAACGTCGAAGACGCTCAGAAAAATGCTCACCTTCAACGCCGAGGCGCCTGTTGGCGACGTGCCGACATTTTCGATTCCGATCACTTTGCCATCGGCCGGTGAAAGGAGGAGTCCCTCGCCCTCAGGTGGGTGGCGGTCCGGATCACGGAAGAAATAGGCGATGAACAGGGTCGGGATGAGAAAGGCCGCGCCGACTCGCGGGTGTGCCGTCGCGAAGAAAAACCCGGCCACCAGCAAGCTGGCAACAAGAAAAGGAATGCCTTCTTTGGCCATACATGTGCCGCACTCGCCCGCGAAGGGCGATTGTCGATCTAGGCCTTCTGCTCCGCCAATTCGCCCTTGAACTTGTTCAGGATCTCAGCCATGCGGTCCTTGAGGAGCAGCTTCTGTTTCTTGAGATTGATCTTCTCAAGCTTCTCGGAATCGGAGAGGTAGAAACGGTGCTCGAGCCTCTCGAGCCTATCTTCGCAACCCTTGTGTTTCTCAGCAAGGTGACGATACTCTTCGTCGACCTTCAGCACGTGATCGCGGAGTTTCTGATCCTCCATCCTAGGGCCTCCTTATTGAATTGAAGAGTCGAGAACAGTGCACGACTACTTCTTAACACAATGAACCATCGCTTTCAAGCCGATGTCTCAGGTGCCAAGGCTACGGCAAAGTCCCGGAAACCGCAGATTCCACAGATTGACTCGCAGATGTCG
>JACPPM010000298.1 GCA_016191015.1 Acidobacteriota bacterium
CCACCTACGAGTTCGATTCCTTCGGCCAGCTCGTGTCGAGCACCTCGACCCTGAAAGCAGAGTGGCCACTCTTCACATACACGGCGCGGGAGGCTGACCCTGAAACCGGCCAGTTATTCTTTCGCGCTAGATTCTATGACCCGCATACGGGGCGGTTCACCGCGGAGGATAGTGTCAAGCAAGACAATCTGTATCCTTACGTCGATAGCAACCCGACGAATTGGACCGATCCCCAGGGCACGCACAAACTCTGGTTCATCGTATCATATTGGCATACTGAGTGCGTAGACCATCACCGACACCAGAGTGGGGACGAGAGCGGAACCGTCATCTCATGTCGCCCACCTCGACCTCCGTGCAGCAAGACCTTGTCGGATTGTATGGACGAGTGCTCAGATGCATGTTTCACCTTTAGCCAAGAGGTGATGATTGCGGTTGGGACGGCTTGCTGCGGTGCGGTGGGCGCGGCAGGAGACATGGGAGCGCTCTATGTGCTGGGTGGGATTTGCCATAGCCTATGTGAGGACGATCCGTGCACCTTTGGACCGTAGTCGACCACTGTCGCAGACGAGGAGGTACTAGTGATGGCAGGCCGTCTAGTTCACCTAGGCATGGGACTCGCACTGGCTAGTTTCGTTGCAGCGCGCGTTCTCTCTGATCCGGAACGATGGTGGCTGTTGTTGGTGTGGGGACCCGCGATAGCGGGGTGTTTCATGAGAGCCCTTGGAAAAGGGGAGTCCTATGTGCGGAGGATAATCGGCCCATACCTTGTGTTGCTCGGAGGTTTCTTCTGGTTCTTCACGCACGAACCGGTAGGCATCTTCTGTGTCGTGGCGGGACTCGTTCTCCTCGGAACAGAGGCCGTCAGGGGTCGGACAAAGAATGGAGGCCCGCGTGCTGGCGTCCCAAGCCCGTAGTATGATTCGGGGCTCACCAGAGCAATCCCCGCCTCGCCTCGGAACCGTGTTTTCATTCAACATTTATCTTGGCACAAACCGAGGACTGCGGATGCGCCCGGACGCCGTGCGGCTATGCGATGTCGGTGAAGGCGCAGACGAGGGGCAATACCCGGTGAGCTGTCTCGGGATCAAAGGCGACCCTGGCGGCCGTGGGCACCGGTTGAATCGGATAGCTGGATCAGGCCTTCCTGATCTGTCCATCGAATGGCACAGTGTGTGTCGAAGGGATCGGTCTATACCAGCGCGTTCCGAAAAGCGGGACACCTTGGCACCTCATAGGACATGCCTGACTGACCGCCTCCGCGCAGCTACCCTGTGTATTTGCCTAGTCCTCGTCTGCTCGGGATGCGGCCGAACCCGGATGCCATGGGGACGTATTCCGCCCACTGAGTTTAACCGGGAGGAGTTCGTTGCTCGATACGACGTCACCGTGACCTCGTTCGAATCTGGCCAGGGCACGCCCAACTTCAAACATTGGGATCGATCCGGAAAGGCCATCCTATATCAGATTCCGCCTGTGGCTCGGTCACCGGTTCAATCGCCCGCCTACGCCGCGGAGAAAGAGGAGGTCTGGAGTCTGTCATTCCCGGCACTCCAGCCTACCCTGCTCTCAACGGTCCCGCCGGCTGTCAGCGTGTCGAATGACGGAGAGATGATGATTTACCTGGATCAGAATCAACTGCGATTGGCCGCGCTTTCAGGTGAGATACAGAAGACACTCCCTCTGCCTGATACGCTTGCCGATGCCCCTCGGACTTACATTCTCGGTTCGAGTCCGGACAAGAAGGAAATCCTGCTTGGCTCGTTCTGGCCCGGGCTCTGCAGGCTCAGCAGGCTATGGGTAGAGACCGGGGTCTCGGAGGTGTTGGCAGAGAAGACAAACCCGCCTCCGGGTTTCTGGTTCTTCTCGGCTTGGTCGCCAGACGGCAGCCGGTTGCTGTTCTCGAAGTCCGCGTCTGAAGGCCATGGGACAACTTGGCGCATGGCAACGCGGAGTACCGGAAAGATAGAAGAAATCACATCCCCCGGAAATCTGGCCATCTGCGAGCCGTCTTGGACGTTCCGGGATTACGTCCTCGTCTATGGATACGACATCAAAAAGGCGACTGACCGAGCCGCCGCGCCGGGTGTCGAGCAGGATGACTTCGCCGACATCTACGTACTCAACGCAAGGACCAGGGAGTTTCGGAAGCTGTTCTCCCACGAAAGGCGTTCGGATTTCTATCCCGTTCTCTCCTACGATGGCCGGCTGGTCGCCTTCTACGGTCGCGACCGGAGTGGCAAGCTCAGCCTGATGATCACCGATCTCGCGGGAGGCTTCTGCGTGGCCATTGATGACCCAGTGACACCGGGACAACCTCCTGCATGGTCTCCGGATTCTAGAAGTGTTGTCTATGACAGCATCACATCCTCAAAGAGAATCGCCGTGGGGATCGCAACCGTGAGACGAAGAAGATAGGCAACAGCGCGTGGCCCGTATCGGGATTCCAGTGCTCCGTTGAAATCCGGCCAGTCTTTGGGACCGCAATGTCAATTGTCACTTTTTCGCGTCCAGAAGGCTGTCTAGTTTGTTTCACAGGTTTTTCCTCCCTGCGACTGGATCGTACAGTGAGCCGTACGATGAACAAGTGTGTCGTTGCCATGGAAAGGGTGGACCGGGGGACAATGCCTGCCCATCAATAATGTCAACGCTCACCTATTATGCCGAGCTCGGCATAATAGGTGAGCGTTTGCAATAACAAACCGCATCTAAAACTGACACCCTATGCTGCGTCAAGAGTTGCCCCCGCGGGTACGTGATGATGCGAGTGAGTAGGGAGTCGTTCCCCGGCGCAGGTGACCGCTCGGCTGCCTGCGCGGACCACGATGCCGAGCTAATGGCAGGAAGTGGCGCATTGCGGCTTGCGTTGTCTGTCTCGGTCTCGAGTGTGAATCGATGACGAAGATCCTTGCCCAGCTAGACGAGCGCAGCCGCTCGGCGCTTTCGTCAGTTCCGGAAGCCGGGATGGGTTTCTACATTGTACGAGCTCGTCTCCGGCACAACAAGGCGATCGATCAGGTATGCGTCATTGGCGGTGACTTCCTGGTCGTTCCACAAGACCATCCGGATTTCGTCTCGATAAGTGATCTCACCCCAGGCACGGGTTTTCCGACAGAGCCGGGCGTTCGGGTGAGCGCTGCCATCACCGCGCCGGCGTCGCTCGCCGCACCTGCCTCCCTCCCCCCAGGGTACATCCCCTCCCCTGGGGCGATTCCCTTGTTCGTCCGCGTGACTTTGACCGCGCGAACCCTCTTCTACCGCTTCTCCGGAATGGCGATCGATCCGTGTTTCGACGGCAGAACCCTGCGGCGCGGCACGTACCTGACCACGGAGAGCGATCACGGATATGCGAATACCGGTTTTGCCGCGGTCGGAAGATACGCGCTGCCATTGCCGGTTCCTGCCTCGATCCTCTTCGTCTACCAGCTCCCGGCAGGTACCGACCTATTTGTCGGAACTGTGATGCCGAACTACGGGCAGGCTGGCGGCGGAGTCGAAGCTCGGCTGCGTGCGGACGCGGTGCCCACGTGGAAAACAATTATCGCGCTCCCCGACTATTGATGGACATCGGTGCTCGCCGCGGAGTGATCCGCCGTCGTCGCCCGGCTCACAATCCACCAGAGAACGTCGACCGGACGAGTGGCCGGGCCGCGCAACACACGCGCATTCGTGTCAGTGCCAGACAGCGGGAACACAGTGTATGATTCGCAGAAAGCGATTGTACAATGAGCGCGCCCACGAATAGCACCGCGCCGCACCGGAAGGGCCGACGGGCGCTTTCCAGGACGGACTCGCCAACGCCCGTGCCGCCTGAAACCCTCTTCTGTCCGACCTGCGGCGGTGCGGAGTGCTCTCGTCTGCGTGCCACCGGCGAGGGCATTCGGTCGGGCAAGCGGCATAGCACGCGAGAGTGCGCGGTCTGCCATGAGTGGCGCGTGACATCGCTGCGTCCTCGCCACAATGATGCGACGGAACTCGTCGGGCGTGCTCAGCTCCGCGCTGCCTGCGCGGGCAGAGAACCGGGCCGGAGGCCTAGTATGTACGGGATGTGTGGCCCCGAGTCCGCGATTCAATCTCAGCGGCCGGACGGAGTGACGATCGGGCACTGTTGCTACCACAGTGCAAATCAGCCATGCCACGATTGTCAGCAGCCGGGAGGACAGAGCACCAGCATCATCGGCACCGTGCTCGATTCATCGGGCCAGCCGCTCGCGGACGTCACCGTGAATAGCACGGGCGCCTCGCGGTCCGCCACGACCGCGGCGGACGGGTCCTTTCTCATCGAGATGTCATCCGGTGGCACGCACTGGTTGACGTTTGAGATCGGGGGCCATATCCCGGTCCGGCGCTCGGCGGATGTGCCCGAAGGGCAACACCAGAACATGGGTGTGATCCACATGGCCACGGCCGACCCGCTGGTCACGACGATCACTCCCGATGGTGGCACGGCGGTTGACTCCACTGGTGACGTCGAGCTGCAATTCCCCGCAGGCGCCCTCTCGACGGCAACTGACTTCCGCCTCACCGTGATTCCCAGCTCGCGCGAGATCCCGGGGCCGCTCAACTCCGGCGAAAATATCCAATATCCGATTGCGTACACGAACTGCGTCATCTTCGATCCAGGTGACGTTGCCCTGGCTCAACCCGTCACCATGCGCATCCGCAATCGCTGGGGGTTCCCGGCGGGCTACAAGCTGCCGACCGCGTTCTACGATACGTCGGCCAACAAGTGGGTGCCGGACGGGCTCTTCCTCACCGTCTCGGCAGATGGAACGATGCTCGAGAAGCAACTCACATCCCTCGGCGCGCCGGGCGCCTCTCAGCAGCGTGCCCGCTCCGCCCGCACCAGCGCCGCCGCCGACGCGCCGTCCGTAATCGGCATTCACGACGGGAACGCCTCCGCCTCAACTTCGGCCAGCCACGACGACCAGAAAG
>JACPPM010000288.1 GCA_016191015.1 Acidobacteriota bacterium
CGCGGGGCACCGCCGCCCTGTTTGGTTGCGGCTGGTCCGCGTTATGCCGCTTAGCGGCCCATTCTTGAAACATGTCGTCAGATCAAACGAGGCCGAAGCCGGACAGCCACAGATTTGCAGGACCACGTCAAAGTCCCGCGCAAACCGCAGATTTCACAGATTTCGCAGATGGATCCGGACGGACATTGTGCTGGGTGGCTGAATGGTGAAAAACCGTTGAGGCCTCCGGTCATCTGCGCAATCTGCGCTGAAATCTGTGCAATCTGCGGTTATCTCCGAATGGACTTGCCCGTTCTGTCTCACATGACTTTGACGTTCCCTTGTACAGATTTGGGTGGTGGATTGCCCATTACTTTCGTGTGAGATAACCTACGAGGCGTCGTCAGAATGATGAGCAGATCCGGATGGCCTGTCCTCGTTGCACTCGTCGCTCCCGTCCTGATCACGATCGTTTTCACGCCGACTGGCTACCAGGGCGGGTTTCGTCCCGACGATTCCCTTTGGGTCCTGTTCGCTCGCGACACCATCGGGTCTCCGGACGCAGTTCTTGCGACCTGCCTGCCGGACCGGCCATTCTCGCCCCTGGCGGTTCTCACGCTCTCGCTCGACGCTACAGGCTGGCCCCGCGAGCCGTCCCGGTTCTTCCTGATCAATGTTCTGCTTCACTCGATCAACTGTGCGATGCTCCTCCGGTTGGCCTGGGGCATGACCGGTGGTATCCGGGCTGGTTGGATCGCGGTCGGCGTCCTCGCCGCCTCACCGGCGGCTCTCCCCAACCTCTTCAGCGTCGCCATGCGGGGCCCGATCCTGAGCCTGACCTTCCTTCTGGCTGCGCTTCTTCTGATCAGGCTCTCGGAAACGAGACCCGGCGCATTTCTTCCTGCCGTTGTCAGCTTCGCGGCTAGTCTGCTGAGCTGCTCGTGGGCCATTCTGGCCACGCCGGTGGTTGTGTGGTCGGTGGGGTCGCGTAGGGCGGCGATCAGGGTGGTGCCTTTCCTCGCCGTTCTCGGTGGTTACCTTTTCGCGTTTCTCCCCTCGCTGACATCCGCGGGTTTCACGCCGTTGAGGGAGTGGTCGGTGCCCCGCCTGATTGGCCTGGCGGCACCTTTCGTTCAGACGCCGCCGAACCCCATGCTGCGCGATGTGTCGGTGGGGCTCGCAGGCGCCGTACTTCTGCTGGCGGGTCTCGGCGGCCTCTCGAGTCGTTCGTTGCGCTTTGAGCTCATCGGGGCCGTGCTGTGGGTTGCACCAGGGATTGCTGTGCGTGATGCCGGCATGCTCGATCCGGTCAGGCTGAATCTCGGGTGTCTCTATATGTTTCTCCCGGGGGTGGCACTGATCCTGGCCGCTCTCGGCGCAGCCGCGCTTCAGAGCACGAATCGGCAAACGCGGGTCCTTGCCACTCTGCTGATCGTTGGGCTCATGGCCGGGTACTTGAGACTTAGCTCGGTCTTCTCGATCGTCGCGATACGACACTCCGAGATGCTCGCACGACGGTTGGATCAGGTCGAAGCTGCGATCAAGTCGCGGAAGTCCCAGCCCCGCCTGGCTCTCGTCCTCAGCTTCAACCCAGTCTCAGACCTCTACTGGCGTGAGACGCGGCGGTACCTGGGGACGCTATTACTCTGCAGAGTCGGAGCCGAGACGGTCCTCCCTCAAGTACTCGGGGTGGCCGATGGTGGATACGTGCTCTCGGCCGGTCCGACTCTCACAGGGCTCGAGACGCGGCCGATTGGCCGCAGCGGGCTTGCGATAGCGTCGATCACCAACGGTGAGGAGATTCTGGATGATCCGCGCGCGGTCCTCTACGGAGTCGATTTCGGGACGGTGGCCGAGGTTGATCTTCGCGCCCCGAAGCTCATCGCTGCCAAGCTCGGAGCCCGCTATCCGCACTGGGAAAGCTCTCTGGCCGACTGGCAGAAATCCGACTTGACTGCAACCGGCGGAGACGACGCGTTCCGCATGGTGAGCGGATATGACGATCCGCACCTGACAAGTCCCCGGTTTATGTGGCCTGCGGCGGCGGTCGAACGCCTCCGACTCAGGCTGACTGTCGAAAGGGCCGATCCTGGTGAATTGATGAGGGTCTACTGGGAGTCCTCGAAGCACGCCGGGTTCGATGAGGAGCATGCGGCCAACATGCAGTTGCCTGCAGTGAGCGATCAGCGCGCGGGTACGGAGTCCGCCCCTGTCGATGTGTACCTGGCATCCTACATGCCGTGGTTGACGGCCGAGTACATCACACGGATTCGGATCGATCCCCCAGCCGGATCGATTCTGCGACTGCGCTCGGTGGCACTTCTACCCTCGACGGGCGATGCGCCCACGGGGACGGCCGTGTCGCGGGTCGTGTGGACGGACCGTGATATCGATCACCTGTCGCGTCGCCAATTCGAACCCCTGGAGGCGGGCGGATGCTTCCGGAGCGCCGGAGACGATCCCGCGATCTTCGGGCCCGTCACGGTGGATCCGATCACGGTCGATGCTGTGAGGATTCGCATGACCTGCAGTGCGGAGACGGGGCCGCCAGAACAGGTTGGGCAGATATACTGGATCACGCCGGCGAATCCGAGGTACTCCGAGGATCGCCGGATGGAGTTCGCGGTCATGGCGGACGGGCTCGAGCGCGTGTACACGGTGCCGGTCGGGTTTCACTATGGCTGGCTGACGGCCGGATCGGTCGAGGGGATGCGCCTGGATCCGATGCAATCACCGGGGACATGCTGTGTCGTGAGCGTGGGTGTGGTGGGGCCGAGCGAAGATGGATCGGCGGGCGCGACCGACCGGAGACCGATGCCGTGATGGGCGCCAGGTACAAGCCGGAATCGACCCCGGAGCCTGGGGGAGGGCGCGGCCCGCGTGAAGGTGGCTCTGCGCTGACAGCGGCTGTCTTTGCCGCGCTGGTGCTTGGCCTTTGCCCCCTCTTCCTCATCGGCTTCTATCACGACGACTACGGGCTCATCCGAGCGACCTTCGATCGCCATTGGTGGCAGGTTTTCGATCCGCGTTACATCGAGGTGAACTACCACTACAACCCGATGCGGCTCCTCCTGTTTTCAGCCCTCACCAGGATCGCAGGCCCGGCACCGTGGGCCTTCCATCTCACCTCTCTTCTCATGCAGACAGCGTCCTTCACGGCGTGGTACCTCATATCCGGGCGCTTTTGCAGGAGTTGGGTCGTGAGGGTATGCCTGGCGGGCGTCGTCTGCTTCCTTCCCCTTGTCAGCGAGGCCGTGCTTTCGATCGGGGCCAACGACCAGGTCATCGGAACGGCAGCCTATTTGTGGGCTCTGTGGGGCTTTTTACGGTTCATCGAGGGAGGCGACCGGAGATCCCTTGTTCTCTCATTGGTTGTCTATGTCCTTGGTCTGTTGGCGAACGAGATGTTGATCACGCTGCCGGTTGTGATGCTGCTCGTCCAACTGTTTCCACACGCGTGGGACATCCGATCAGGCCGCCGAAGCTGGGGCTGCTTGTGGCCGTTCGGCATCTTCACCGCTCTCTATCTCGTGATCCACACCGCCGCGGCGGATCCGGACGCGTTGCGGGAGCAGGGGTACGCGCTGTCACCGGGGCTGCACAACCTCGGCAATCTCGTATTCGCCGGCAAGGTCGCGCTCCTCGCACCGACTCTCCTTCACCGCGCGGGAGCCGAGTCTTTCTGGGGGGTACTGACGGATCTCGAGCAGGCGCCTTTTCTCACCTTCGTCAGCGCAGTCCTGGTTCTCGGCCTTCTCGTGGCCCGAAGGACCCGCGTTCTCGCGATATGGCTCTGCCTCACGCTCCTGCCGTATACCCTTCGGACCGGGTATCCGCAAGGAGCCCGGTACTATCACCTGCCGACGGCGATCGTGCTGCTTGCTGCAACGGCCCTGATCGGCTCCTGTGTTCACCGCTGGTCCTGGTGTCGCTGGCCGGCATTCGGCGTCTCGCTTCTCTGGTTCTGGAGCTGCTACAGCGTCTGGATCAAGGGGGACGTGTCGTTCTACAGGGGGATGTGCGACGAAGGTGATGCTGTCGTTCGGAGGGTTCTGCAGCAGGTTCCCGGCGAGATGGATCCGAACGACGTGGTCGTGGTTTTCAACGACGCTCCTTTCGCCGTCCGCTATGTTCTCGGTGGCGCCGTGGAATTGCCGTTGAGGAGCCGCGCCCACCCGCCGGCCGGTGTGGTCCACTTCTTCGACTTGGATCGATACTGGGAATCAACCGTCGAAACGATCCCGGGGGATTGGGAGTGGGACATCTCATTGAGTCTGACCCTCATCACGACGGATCCGTACGAGGATCCACATGAGCTCGACGCCCGCATCCCATTTACCCGTCCGGCATTTCGAAGCGACACGGAGATACACTGGAACGTGAAGCCCCCGTTTCCGGGGTGGCTGGTGTGGCGCTTCAAAGAACCGATCGATGCTGCCGATCCAGTCTGCACCGTGCGCGCCACTCTGGAGGAGTATCCCCCGGATCGCGGATCGTCCGTAGCGGAACGCGTTTCGACGTGGGATCTTACATTGCCCGCCGGACGCATCCGGCTCCCGCGGCCTCTCCACAATCATTCGTGGGGCCGGTTGCGTGTAGCCGGAACGGACGCCTCCTGCCTGGAATTCGAGCTCCTTCGACTGGAGGCGATGTAGGGCCATGACTGGGAGGGATGTCGCAGGGCGCCTGATGCCGCCGCTTGCTCTCCTCGGAATCCTGTTCCTCGCTCTGCTGGTCTTCGTCCCGTGGTGGACCGGTCCGTGCGGCACCGTTTCCGATGCCTCCTCCGACCTGGTCCTCAACGAAGCCTTCGCCGGAAGCTGGGACTTCGCCCATTCGATCGTCTGGCCCTTCGGCCCTCTTGGCTTTCTCTACAGCCGGAACTACCATCCCGGGACCTACGCCGCCTCCCTCTGGCTGTGGGGGTATCTCGCGACGACGTTGGCCGTTTCTCTATATCTCTTGGCCCGGCGGTTTGCCATGCATCCCGTTCTCATCCTGATCTGGTCCGCCGCTGTCATGTTCGTCTGCTCCATCGCTTTGGATACCATCTTCTTCGCGCTCCTGACGATCGCGATCTTCGAGCGTTTCACAGCTCCCGATCGGATCCACCTCGGACCGATAGCGCTGTCCGTGGCGGCAGCCATCCTGGCTCTGGTGAAGTTCCCCCTCTTCGCCCTCTCGATTCTCGTTTACTTGATCCTCGCCTGTGACGACCTGCTCCGACGGCACCGTGTCCCGACGACCTCATGCGTGTTCTTCGTCTCAGTTCTGGTGGCCTGGAGGCTGTCGGGGCAGGACATGACGAATCTCCCGGCTTTCATATTCGGGCGCCTGATGATCTCTTTCGGGTACACGGGAGCCATGGCACTCAAGGGGCCGTGGGCCGAGCTTTTCGTGTTTGGAGCACTTGCCGCGAGCCTGCTCACGCTTCTTGGCCGTCGCGAGTCCGAGCTGGGAGGACGGTTGGCTCTACTCCGGGTTTCGGCCGTCGGATTCGTCCTGTTTCTTGCCTTCAAGGAGGGCTTCGTCCGGCATGACGGCCACGCGTTGATCGCGATCAGCGTGCTTCTCTGCGCGGGTCTGCTGGCCGCGGCTGTCGTGAGCTCAGGCCGAATCGACCGAGGCCGCCGTCGTCTGCTTTTGCTCGTACACCCCCTCCTGACCACAGGGCTCCTCTGGTGGTCACTCCTCACCTATACTGGTTCCGGTCTGCCAGCTCGCATGTCCTGGCTCGCCGGCAACCTGGAGGACCGGCTCGCAGCCGTGTCGAGGCTGATCAGAGAACCCGGCCGGATGCCCCGCGAGTACCTCGAGTTCGCGGCGCTCGTCCGACAAGAGTACCCTCTCCCGCACGTTCCCGGGAGCGTGGATATCTATCCGGTCGGTCAGACGGCCCTGATTCACAGCGGCCTGCGGTACGCACCCCGCCCGGTCTTCCAAAGCTACGTCACCTACTCGGACCGACTCGCGGAACTGAATGCGGCTCACCTGCGCTCCGATCGAGCCGCCGATTTCATTTTCTTCCACGTCTGGCCGATCGATGCACGCTACCCCTCGCTTGACGACGGGCTCTCGTGGCCCGAGCTCCTGAGCCGATACCACGTGCGTTCCTCGGACTTGGAGATGCTCGTTCTCGAACGTCAGTCACCACCCGCGTCCGTCTCCTTCCACCCACTCGGCACGGTTCAGACCTCCTTCGACGTACCCTCTCCTATCTCGCCAGGAATGGCCGACCTCGTCTGGGCTCGTGTGGATGTCCGCCTCAGCCTCATCGGCCACGTCCTGGAGTTTCTGTTCAAGAACCCGTGGGTATACGTCGAGGTCACCACTGAAGACGGAGCGCAGCGCAGGTACATGATCGTGCCTGCTCTCGCGCGCGGCGGCTTCCTGCTCTCTCCCCTCGTCGTCAACCATGAGCAGTTTGGGAATCTTTACACAGGCGAGGGGCTCAGGAGTCTCTCGGGCAACCGCGTCCGATCCCTCAGGTTCTCCACCTTCGGGCCACGCGGGCTCTTGTATAAGAAAGAAATCCGGATCTCCCTCTACGAGCTGCGGTGCGGGAGGTAGATTTTGACAGGGAATTGACCCTGAACCGGTCGCTGCCCGCCGCGTGATCGGGGATTGGATGCAGGCGGGGAATGCCTGCGCGCTGTTATAATTTCGGGAAACCAGATGCAAGATCCCGGCTCGGTCCCTCGACGGTGGTTCTGGCCTCTCCTTCTCCAGCTTCCCGTCGTCGTTTACGCAACGGAGAGGTTTCTGCGCGCAAGCTACTTCCAGCTCGTGCCTACCGTTGTCGACGACGGGTTCTACTATCTGTCAGTGGCCAGGAATTTCTGGACCTACCATTGGATCACGTACGATGGGGTCAACGCCTGTTACGGATTCCAGCCCCTCTGGCAACTCATCCTCATTCCCTTCGCCTCCATCCCCCTCACGACCGGCCAGTTCTTTCGCCTCGTGCTCATTCTCGGCCTCATCCTCTACTGCTTCACCGGATGCCTCATCTACACGCTTGTCCGGCGGGTTGCGGGCGCCACCCCGTCGTTGCTCTCCCTGCTTGCATGGTCGTACAACCCGGCGATCGCGAAGGATTTCGTCGCGAACATCAAGGAGAACCTGGTCCTCGCCCCACTCCTCCTCCTGACAGCGCTTGTCATCAGCGGCGGTCTGCCCGCGGGGCGAAGGGCGCAGATCACTGGGGTGCTTCTGGGACTGGTGTGGCTGGCCCGCTTCAACGCCCTCCTCTTTGCCGTGCTCGTGCTCCTCGCCCTCACGCCACCGTGCTTCGGGCGCCGGTTCGGCTTCACCTGGGGGCTCTGGGGCGAGTGTTGCGGCCTCGCGACAGCAGTCGCGGGGACGTGGTATGGATATGCGCTCTGGGCATACGGCACCATTATGCCCTTCAGCGGCGCCGTGAAGATATCGAACGCCCGGTTCTATGTCGTTGGCGTGCTGTCAGTTGACTGGTTTTCTGTGGAGCACCTGAGGATGTCGCTCTCGTATCTGGTGGGTGCGTACCGCATTCTCTGGGATTGGTGGTTTGGGCCCACGACCTGGCTCCTCCTTCTGCCCACGGTCCTCCTGCTGATCCCTTCGTTCGTGTCCTTGCTACGCCGGCGTCCGCGCGCCGCGCGCACCGCGCGCGAATCCAATGCCCTGATCGCGATCTCATTCCTCGCCGCCTACGGGCTCGCGAGCTCATGGGTGAACACGTTCATGCTGACGGGCATGAGTATTCTGACGGATGACAAGTCGTACGTCTACTCCACGTGGTACTTTGTCGGAGAGAGCTTCCTGCCTGTGTTGTTGATCGGGATTCTGGCCGATGCTCTTTGGGAGGGTCGTACTCGGCCGGCACGGGCTGCGTCCATCATCCAGATCGGACTAGCCGCTTCCTACGTGTCGTTTCTGGCTCTGCGCCTCCGCCACGGCGCCGGCGAAGATGAAGCCTCGCTCTGGTGGGCCATGGGCGTCACTGTTCTTTTGCTGATCCTTGCCCTCCAGTTGGGGGCCGAGGGCGCTGGGAGCCGGTTCGTGAAGATGCTCCGGGCGGGAGTCATCGTGATCTACGCCGCAGGTCTGGTTCAGTCACACCGCCACCTTCGGGACGGTCTGTGGCCGGATGCCCCGCCGCTGCCCTATTCGTTTGCAGGGATGCAACTGATGACTGCCCTGGCGTTGAGGGATGGTTTGCCGCGGGACACCGTGATAGCCTCGGCTGATTCCGGGGTGTTCGGGTATTTTTCGGAGCTGCCCGTGATCAACATGGAAGGATTGATGAACAGCCGCGAGTACTTCCGGGCTTACTTGGAAAGGCGCACTCTGCGTACGTTCTTCGATGAATGCAAGACGGGACTGATATACGGCTTCTCGCTCCTGGATCCAGCCGATGGGCGGTTACTCCATGAGCACCTGGCTGATTTCCCATTCGAGTACTCCCCGGTGTGGCGGCCGTTTCCTGATCATGATTCAGCAGATGGAGAGTATGGAATGATGGTGCTGTACGCTCCCGAGTGGGCAAGCTGGAATCCGAGGGGTTTCGCGTCCTTTGGCCAGGTCTGCGAGCACGACCGGTGGACTCATGCCCCCAGATTCCTCCACGCGGATGGATCCGTTTCGGGCGACGGAGGCGGGAGCGTGCTCAACTTCGAGACCGGAGAGCTTCAGGGTTGGGAGGTGACCGGCCGAGCTTTTTCGGCACAACGAGGTGATGGGGAGGGCGAATGGGTGCTCGGCAGCTCAGACGATGGCCAGACAGGCACCGCACGCTCGATACCTTTCTCGATCTCCCGGACGCGCCTCTGCGTGCGCCTGGCCGGGCAGCGAGACCCGAAGAATCTGCTCTTCCGGGTCGTCTGCGAAAGGCGTGTCATCGTGGAAATCACAGGGCCGGGAACCGATCGGTTCATCGAGACGGAGGTAGACTTGCGCGCCGATCTGGGCCGGGAAGCTCGTCTCGAAATCATCGACAGTTCGCCGGATGGGCATCTGACGGTGGACGATATCCGGCTTGTGCGGGTTATTCCTTGATCAGCACCGGACGTGCCCTGACTGCCACGCGTCGTTCGGGGATGGGCCGACGATGAGGCTGCCAGCCTTTTTCCAGCGGAGACGCAGTGCGCTCGTCAGTGTCTTTCTGCTCGTGCTCGTCGTCGGAATCCTCCAATGGCACTGGCTGCTGGAGTACCGCGTCTTCGACCTGCCCCCTCGCTGGGATGAGGCCATGTACCATGCACGGTCTGTCAAATATCACGTGGCCATAGACAGCGACGGGGCAGAGGGGTTCTGGAAAGTCTTCACAAACCCGGACGAGCCTCGTCCGCCGCTGCTGCCGGTCTCGACGCTGGTCTTCGCCCCGCTCGGTCCCTACCAACTCGAATACGGTCACCTGACCATCATGTTGTACCTGGCCGTTCTCTGCGTCGCGACGTATTTCATTGGCGAGAACCTCGTTGGGCCGGCGGGCGGGCTTTTCAGCGTGCTGTACCTGCTCTTTTTCCGATCCACACTCGTCTACTCCAAAGCGATGCTCAGCGATCTACCGGCGGCAGCGCTCATCACGCTGGCCATGCTGTGCCTCCTCAAAAGCAACTGGAATGATCGTACGCTGTGGAATGTCGCCCTGGGTGTTGCCATCGGCCTCGCCATGAACGCTCGGAACTTCGCCGGCGTCTACCTGATCCTGCCGTTGCTGTACGCGTTCTATCGCGGCCTCCGGCGACACGGGCTGATCGTCATCGTCAAGCTCCTCCCGGGTGTCGCCGTTTCCCTGGCGCTCATGTACCCGTGGTACATTCATCACCTCGACGCGCTGACCGCCTTCTTCTCGAGGTATCTCTACGGTGCCTATGCGCAAATACATCTCGAGCACGAAGTGGTGGACTTCTTTTCCGTCGGAGGATTTGAATCGCCGCCTGGTTACTACGCCCGGGGGGCTCTCTTCGTCGGGCCCTCTCTTCTATTCGGCTCGCTGCTCATTTCTCTCTCGGCCGCAGCGGCCGTCTCTATCTGGAAGAGGCGTGGCCCGACAAGGGAAGGGGCGGTTCTCATGGCCTTCTGGGGGCTTGGCTCGCTTGTGATCCTGTCGTCGATTTCCAACGTCAGCCTGAACTACCTGATGCCGATAATGCCTGCGCTGGCGCTTTCAATCGAATACCTCGCCTGGAAACTCGATGTCGGTCGCGCGGCGCGGGTGTTTGCCATGATCCCCATCCTGGCTCATGCCACCACATTCTTCACCGCGCCGGTCGGCTTCGAGCTCGCTGACACGATTCGCCAGGTCTATCCTGAGGCGGAGGAGGGGCGCCCCATCAATCCAGATTGGCGTGTGAGCGCGATTCTTCAAGAGCTGGAACGACGCGAGGGTTTGCGCGAGATGCGGATCGGGATCGTCGGCTCCCATCCGTTTTTCTCGGGCAATGCCTTCCGACTCGAAGTCGTCCGCAGAGACCTTCCCTACACTTTTATTGAACCACTCCTATCGACCGACGCCGATGTAAAGACCTGCCTCGCCGCCTCCGACTACATCATCACCAAAACGGGTCTCCAGATACCATCCTCGGCTGCGTTCAGTCCGGAGAGTCTCAAGAGCTCTTTTGATACAGGATTCCTGAGATACGAACAGCTCCCGAAGGATTACGCGCTGCCGGACAGTTCCATCGCGATGATCTTCCGTCACCTCCCCGACGTGCGGCGGATCCGGACCGGCGATCTCGAGCCGTATCCTGGAGCGAGGGTGTTCCCGGCAGCGGATCCGTTTCTCGGAGGGAGAACGTCCAATCCGGTCTCCGTCGTCTATGAGAATGGCATGGGATTCCTCGGCGCTCATCTCGAGCCACGGTACGGCTGGCTTTTCGCACGCCTTTTCTGGCACGTCCTCTCGCCACAGTCGCGTATCGGCACGTTTGTCCATTTCATCGAGCCGGGGGACGGCTCGGGTGCACCCCCGAAAATCACATTCGGGGATGATCATGTCATCGAGAATCTGGAACCCGGGAGCTCCTGGCTGCCGGGCGACTACATCACGGAGGGCCGCGTGATCAGGGAGCACGAGGGCTTCGAGAGGGTCACGGGAATCGCTCTTGGGCTTCTGCCGGATGCCGGCGAGGGCCGCATCGCGGTCCGCGCTGCTTCGACGGTGGTCGACGACTGGAATACCAGGGCGATCGTTCCTCTCGAGCTGACCGGACGCGCGCTCCCGCCTGACCTCCGCGATTCCGCCGGCACCGAGTTGGTCAGAAAACCAGTGAGCTTCGGCGATTCGCTCGTCCTGGCCTCCTGTCGCCTTCACGACCTGGACACCGCCACACCTGTGATCACGTATGTCTGGCGATGTATCAGCAAGATCACCGTCGATGACGCATTCTTTGTCCACTTCACCAATGCTGACGGATCAATCGTCTTTCAAAACGACCACCAGCCGATGGACGGAAAATTCCCCACGCGGCAGTGGAGACCAGGGGAGTGGATCCGCGAGAGCTACCAGCTTCACCCGCCCGAGGGCGTCCGCCTCGGCGCCCTCGACGTCCGAATCGGCGTCGACCCTCGAATGGCCTCCACCGGCCCCCTGCGGGTTCTCACACCTGATGTCAAAACCGACTGGGAAGGCCGCCGCCTGATTCTGAGGCGGCACTGAGACGCGTGGAGCGTGGAGGCGGGCGAGGGCGCCGTGGCTCGCTCACCTCAGCGTCGACTGATTGTCATTCTCATCTCGCCGAACGTACACCAGGACCTCGTCACCATCGGGGAGCGGGACCGCGCGGGGCAATAACCGAAAACAGGAGTCGGGCCTCTCGAGCAGCTTGGTGATCTCGGAATACGCCTGCGTCCGATTCGGGAATCCGGGGTCCCCGGTCTTGGTGATCAGCGCATCATACTCGCACAGCTTCCCTGGGACGGCGAACTCCACCATCATCGCCGCCCGCTGCCGATAGGCTTCAAACTGCACGGCGGACTCTTCGACACAAGGATAGTTCGGCACGACACCGATCCGACCGCGCCCCCTGGCGATCACGAGGGGCGGCAGAGAGTGAGCCGCGTAGTCGACCAGATCGGTGATGGGCCATCGACGGCGCTCAGGGTAGGCGTACCGGACATGGAGGGTGCCGGCCTGTGCAGGGTAGAAGAGAAGGAGCCGGTCTCTGTTGACCGGGTCAGTCACGCGAAGCCCGGCGTACCGCAGAAGCGCCGGATCGGTGCCGGCAACGAGCTGGACAGTCATGTATCCGATGACGATTGTGAGCGGGAGTGGCCAGAGCTTGCGGCTGAGGCGCGCGAGCCCCCAGGCAGTCAGGACCGCTACAGCCGGTATCAGGCCGCTCACGTGGTTGTGGTCCTGGTTCCGCAGGCTGGTCAGAAACGCATAGCCTGCAAGGACGGAGGACAAGAGGAAAAGGACGCCGTATGCAGGAGTCGGACGGGGGTCGTCATCCACGTGTCCCTGGCGGCCCACGCGAGGGAGGAGTCCGATCAGCCCGATCGCGAGAAACAAGGAACCTGCAAAGGAAAGATCCCACCCGACGAACTCGAGGAAGAAGGAATAGAGGTTTTCGGGGCGGAGTGGGCTTCCAGGTCCGTAGAGAGATGCTTCCTGGCCGACGGAGGCCGAGAGGGACCGCTTCATCATCCAGCGGAAATTCGTGACATACCACGGCGCAGCGACCAGCAGAGGCAACGCCACGGTCATCGCGACGTTGATGATCCGGCTTCCCTGGATGCGCCGGGGCGCCGCAGGGCGGCGAGCGAACGCCTGGATGGCGGTGAGGATCCACGGACCTGCGACGAATATCGGATAGATGACCTTGATGACGCTCCCGCACGCCATCGCGATCGCCGCCACGAAGCTCCACGAGCGGACACGAAACCCATCCGACTTCAAGAGCGCCAAGAGGGTGAGAGCGATGATCGCGGTCTTGATGAGCTCGACCATGAAAATGTGAGTCAGGCCGACAATCAACGGATAGCCCCCGGCGCAACTTGCGGCGAGGAGGCCCGCGGGCCGGCCATGAAGACGGCTCGCGAGGCCGTAGGTCGAGAGCAGGAGTAGGGCGAGCGCGATGAGGTTGACGCAGAGTCCGGCATCATCCCCAACTCCGAGGAGAGCGTAGAAGGGCACGGCCAGCGTCGATGCGAAAGACGGTCGATTCGGGTCGAGCTCGACCCACGCCTTCAACCATGCGTTGACGTCGAGACGGCGGATCGCCTCATATTGCACCGCTCCGTGATACAGATACCAGGCCTCATCCCAGAACGGCGGTAGATGATCCAGAAGCATCCAATAGACAGCCAGGCCGAGGTGAACGCAGATCAGGATCGTGAGGGTCCCTGAGAAAAGGAGATTCCGGTCCGTCGACGGTTTACTGTTTGCTTTCACGTCTTTCGAGCCCTCTCCGGCAAAACACGAGCCCAGCATCCACCTGGACATATGAAACGATGCCAGGGGCGTGTGCCCTCGCGAACAAGTATGCGTCGGGAGAGTGCTCGCAGGGCTGAATCGAAACTCATCACGCATAGGGTATAATCCAGATAACGTACGAAAGGGAAGTCTCAGATGTCAGAAGCCTCCGCCCCCACCGCAGGGCTCAGCGTCGTCTACCCCATGTACAACGAAGCCGAGACGGCCGAGGAGCTGCTTGCGGAAACAGTCGAGTTTCTCTCGGCGAGATTCCCGGACTACGAAATCGTCGTCGTGGACGATGCGGCGACCGATGGAACCGGCGCGATTGTGGACCGGATTGCGGCGAAGAATCCGCGCATCCGGGTGATTCACCACGATCGTAATCGGAAGCTCGGCGGTGCCTTGAAGACGGGGCTCCGGGCGGCGACCAAACCGCTGGTCCTATACTCGGATGCTGACTTCCCGTTTGATCTCCTGGATGTGAATCGAGCGGTTCGCGCCGTACGACGCGCCGATATCGTGAGCGCCTACAGGCACGACAGGCACAGCGAGGGGTGGCTGAGGACCTTTCAATCCTATGTGTACAATCTCCTCGTGACCGTCGTCTTCGGGCTCCACCTGCGGGACGTCAATTTCGCGTTCAAACTATTCCGGCTCGAGGCCTTGAGGAAGCTCGACTTAAAATCCGAAGGCTCCTTCATCGATGCGGAGATTCTGATCCGCGCCCTTCGGCTGGGGATGCGCGTGACGCAGATCGGTGTCGACTATTTCCCGCGCACGCGCGGCCTTTCGACTTTGTCGGGGCCGGTGGTCGTTTTCAGAATGTTCGGCGAGATGGCCCGACTATTCCCGGAGCTCTGGCGTCTCAAGCGACGGGGCCGGGCGGTCGAGCCGGCTGCTTCCGCCGCTCAGCCCGCACCGGGCCGGCAGCCGCGATAGCCGGGAACAGGCGAGGCCACACTGGTCCCCACGGGTGAGCTTCAACGGACACGACCACGGGTGCTTCTGCTCGCACCACCGGGCCGCGGGACTTTCATCCGCGACAACTACTGCAGCTTCTCATCGAAGGCCGACTACTACTGGCCGCCGATCGATCTCGTGGTGCAGAGCGGGATCCTGAGGGACACGGCAGCAGTCACGGTCCTCGACGCGACGGCCGAGCACCTCGATTTCGAGCGAGCACTCGAGCGGGCCGCGGCCGTGAACCCTGGGTTGACGGTGTTTGTGACCGGGACCGCCTCATTCAAAGAGGACATGCAGTTCGTCGCACGCCTGAAGGAGAGGACTGGGACCAAGCTGATCGGAAGCGGGGGCAATCTGACGTTCTGGGGCGACACGATCATGCGCGACCATCCGGTTCTCGATGGGATCCTTCTGGAGTTCATCTCCCGCTCGGTCGCAGGGCTGGTGGACGGTGCCGAGGCCGACCTGGAGAGCCTTCTCCTCCGGGACAGCAATGGCGCCGTGAAGCGGTACGGGATCAGAAAGAAGAAAAACTTCAACTGCGGTATCCCGCTCCATTCGGCGTTTCCCCAATCGCGTTACAAGGTGCCCCAGGCCCGAAAGCACCCCTTCGTGCGAACCCTTACCAGCTTCGGCTGCTCGTACCAGTGCGACTTCTGCATCGAGAGCAGAATCCCGCTCGTGTACCGGGACCAGGATGAGCTGTTCCGGGAGCTCCGTGAGCTTGCCGCGGCGGGTATTCCCGAAATCTATTTCATGGACAATGTCCTCACGGCATGGCACGACTACTTTCTTCGCGTCTGCAAAGAGCTGGAATCCCTGGGCTGCTTCTCGTGGTTCGGCCAGAGCCGTGCGGATAACCTCAATGAAGAGGTGGTGGTGGCGGCGAAGCGCGCAGGCTGCCACTTCATGATGATCGGCGTGGAAACCGGCAGCGAGCTCCTGTTGAAGGCGCACCGGAAGGGCCATGGTTTGGAAGAAACGCTCTCCGCCTTCTCCCTGCTCAGAAAACATGGGATCGAAAGTCTGGCGTATTTCATTGTCGGACTCCCGGGCGAGACGATCGACACGATGCGCGCCACCCTCGAGCTCGCGCTGCGCCTTCCCTGCGACTACGTCTCGTTCACGATCGCGACCCCGGATCCGGGCACGCCAATGCGCGATGCTGCAATCGGCTCGGGGGAGCTGGATTCGAGTGCCACCGAATTCGACTGCAGCCGGGGCAGCCCCATCCGGTTGGGGACGTTGACCGCAGATCAGCTAGCGCGTTTCCAGAAGACGGCCCATCGGGCGTTCTACTTGCGGCCAAGCTACCTCGCTCGCCAGATCGCGAGACTCCGCGGCCCCGCCGATCTGCTCTCCAAGAGCCGCACGGCGTACTCGCTGCTTTTCGGCGGTTCATGAATCTCGCCGATCAGGCCATCGGCAGCTACAGCGGGCTGACGCTATCGGAGCGGTTCTACCTTTGGGTCCGGAGCCGGAGCTGTCCGCTGGAGCGGGTTTGTGCGGAAGTGCCGGCGAGCGGGCGTATCCTCGATATCGGAGCTGGATCGGGTCTGCTGGCCCGGATGCTGGCTGCCTCGGCGCCTCAACGTCTCGTGCTCGCGATCGATCCGGACCCGAGAAAGATCCAGTTCGCCCGGAAGGGATCGCCAATCGCCAATCTGATCCTGGAGCACCGCGATCCCGCCCGGCCGATGCTGGGGGAGTCGTTCGACTGCATCCTGCTCGTCGACGTCCTCTATCTTCTGCCCCCCTCCGAGCAACGGAGCCTGCTCGAGGCCGCAGCCAGGAGCCTTCTGGCCGGTGGGCGAATCATCGTGAAGACGATGGACACTCGCAAGCGCGCGAAGATAACCTGGGATCGAGCGCAGGAATACACATCAATCAGGCTGATAGGCCTCACGAAAGGTTTGGGGACGTTTCATGTTGCCCCTGACGTGATGCGAGGCTGGCTCGAGGGGTGCGGGCTCGCCGTCAGAGAAATCCCGATCGACCGCGGCTTCGTGCATCCGCATCTTCTGTTCATCGGGCAACACCCGGTCGCCGTAGGGTAGGGCACCGGATTGGACCACCCCGATTGACACGGCATCGTCTGATGTCCTGATCCCTGGTTTTGATACGGAGAGGCATTGTAGCTACAATAACCACATGGCTAGAAACACGGTGGGCGCGCGCGAGCTGAAGACTCGCCTCGGGACATATCTCCGGCTGGTACAAGGCGGGCGTCCGCTGGTCGTCACAGATCGCGGCCGGCCGATCGCAGAGATCAGACCGCTGTCCGGAAGCAAGAATCCCGTCCACGCGGCACTCGAGGCACTCGACGTGGTCGGTCTGATTACGCGGAGCACCAGCCGGTCGCTGCGCCGTTGCAAGCCCATGAGCGTCGGAGGACTCCCCATGTCCCTGACGATCATGGAAGATCGGGAGGACCGGCGCTGATTCGCTACTTCGATACGAGTGCGCTCGTGAAGCGCTACATATCGGAGCAGAATTCGGATGTCGTACGGGATCTTCTCAAACATTCTCCGCGCGCGACGAGTCGCCTGGTCATCGCTGAAATCGCCTCGGCGGTCGCAAGGCGGACCCGGGAAGGATCGTTATGAAGCCGCGCGTGGGATCGTCTCATCAGCTCGGTGCACCGAGACATGGATGGCTTCGAGGTCGTTGAAATCACACACGATGTCATCACCTCCGCGTGCTCTCTTCTGTGCCGACACAGGCTCCGGACAATCGATGCCGTTCACATCGCTTCTGCGTTGCTGCTTCACGAGCGACTCGCTCGTCCGGGCTTCGAACCGAAGATCGAATTCATCGGGTTCGACAGAGATCTCAACACAGCCGCGCACGCCGAAGGTCTGACGACGCTTACCGTCTGAGCGCGGTTGCCGCCGCTGCCCGCCCCGTCCCCTCTGAGTCTCACAGAGCTCTGAAGTCGCTCACTATGGCTCCCGAAGCATCGATGGCCTCGCGGATCTCGGCGCTTCCCAGCACCTCGATCTCGACCTCGCGCCACTCGACATACGGGTCGATCTTCCTGAAATCCGGTTCCGGACGTCCCGGGTGCACCATGACCTCGACCGTCGTCTGCGCCGGCATCCCGCGGATCACGCTCGCGAGATGATGCCTCGTGAATGCCGCGCCCATCATCGCGCTGCCGTAGAAGCGGTCGGGATGCCAGAGCCCGTCCTGTTTCAGTCGGGACGCCAGCCCGCGTGAGAGAACGCGGAGCAGCCGTGCCTTCCAGCTCGAGCGCGATTCCCGGGTCAGGATGTCCATCGGCAGGCGAAATGACCTGATGCCATGTACGGACGCAGCCTTCAGCAGGCCTTCATAGACCGGACGAAAAACGTGGAAGTGCTGGTGGGAATCGATGTGAGTCAACTTCACTCCGGCCTCGAGGCAGCGCTGGATTTGCGCCGCCGCTTCCCGGGCTACATCGTCTGGGTCGACCGCATGGGCCAGAATTCTAGGGATGAGGCGACGCGGCCTGAGGAATGCGCCATCAGATCCGGAGATGCTGGGCGCGCGACCGCAAACCGGGCGACCCCAGCCGATGTTGAAATGCAGTCCAAATCCGAGCTCGGGATGCCCGCGGGCGTATTCGAGCGCTTCGTTCGCGCCGGGTGTATTGACCATGATCGTCGCGCTCTTCAGATAGCCCCGCTCGATGCATTCGATAATGCCGCGATTCACACCCGGCGAAAAGCCGAAGTCATCCGCGTTGATGATCAACTTGACCGGCATGCAACCAGAAAGTACGGAGCATCGATGGCGAAGTCAAGCGGTTTCCGCTTTTTCCTCACGGCTTTTTCCTTTAGAGTGTATGTGAGAAACCCCGTGAGCACCGTTTCGAAGAACCTCATCATCGTCCCGGCTCTCAACGAAGAGCCCACACTGGCGGCGCTGCTTGCGAAGGCGCGACGGTGCAGGCCTGTCGACGACATCGTGGTGGTCGACGACGGGAGCCAGGATCGGACGTCCGAGATCGCTCGCTCGGCAGGTGCCATTGTCCTGAAGCATCCCGTCAACCTCGGGTACGGGGCTTCGCTTCAGACTGGGATCAAGTACGCGCTATCGCACGGCTACCCCACCGCCGTCTTCCTGGACGGCGATGGACAGCACGAACCAGAAGACATCGCCACTTTGCTGGCGCCCGTGGTCTCGGCCGAGTGCGACGTCACGATAGGGTCTCGCTTTCTCTCCGAGACCCGCTATCGCATGCGGCTCCTCAAGTGGGTGGGAGGCCGCGTCTTCTCCCTCATCGTCCGGGCACTGACGTCGATTCCGGTCACCGATCCGACCTCGGGTGCTCGCGCCTTGAATCGCCGGGCCATGCGGCTCTACACCCTCGACGGGTTTCCCGATGAGTTCCCCGATGCCAACGCCATCATCCTCTATCACCGTGCCGGGCTCAGGGTGAAGGAGGTGCCCGTGCGAATGTACCCGTCGACCAAGAGGAGACCCATGCACAGGGGCCTCAACGTCGTCTACTACGTCTTCAACGTCTTCTTCTCGATTCTCATCGCCCTCCTGCAGGAGGGACCGGTCATCGAAAAGGAGTAACCCATGCCGATCCGCCAGAAAATATTCGCGATTATCGTCGGGGTTCTGATCTTCCTGGTCATCATTGAACTGGTCCGGCGCAAGCGGTTGAGGCTCGAGTACTCATGGCTCTGGCTTTTGACGGGCGCGACGATCCTGACGCTCTGCTTCTCCTACGATCTGCTCCTCTACCTGACGAGACTCATCGGGGCAGTCACGTCAACGACGACGCTCTTCCTCTTCGCTTTTCTCCTGCTCCTCAGCATCAGCTTGCATTTCTCGGTCCGAATCTCATCTTTGCAGACGACGGTGAAGACGCTAAGCCAGGAGATTGCCCTCATCCGCGGCGAGCGTTCAGATAGCAGCGGAGGATCGGAGCCCGACAGGCCCCTTTGACGGAAAATGCTACTTTTGCTTTTCCGATCGGACGGTTTCGTAGGTGTCCTGTTTGGTGCCGTCCTTGGTCGAGCTGACCACCAACGACTTGCCGAAGGTCATCCGCTCACCGTTCTGCAGGGTCGCCTCGGCCTCGACATAGAACCAGTGCTGCTTCTTGTCCGGAATCGTGACCATGACATCGACCGACCTGCGTTCGCCACGATTCAATGTCAGAGCCGGTTGGGGGGCCAGAGGCAGCTTGTCCAGATACGCGCGCAGGGTGATCGAGCGGAGGGGGGCTTTCGCGATCAGCACCAGGCGGAATGGCACGTTGCCCGGGCCCTTTCCCTGCGGGGTGATTTCAATCGAAACCACCGGCTTCGCCGGCGCTGCAATCAGGAAGCTGCCGAGAACCAGCGACGTCACAGCCGCCAGAGTAACCCGCCACACCACCGATCTCACCTCCACTCGTCGGGGCGACTATACCAGAGGACCTGGGTGTCAACAATAGGTTTGTTGGGGCCCAGATCCCGCGATAAGGCCGCATTTTCTTCGTCGCCTGCGTCGCTGCGGTGCTCACGTACCAGGGTGTACGCTGCGCTCCTCGCTCCTTGGCTCCTCGCACCTGCAGCCTTCTCGCGGGCCTGGGTCCTCAATGCCATACCTCGTTGTCTCCGTTTGAGCGTCTTACAAGCTGCGTGTTGACACGAAATGGCAAGAAATTTGAGGCGGCTAGATCTTCCGAACTCCACTCAGGAAAGCAGGAGGGGAGGAATGCAGGAACGGAGCGGTCGTCTCGGCCGATCGAGGTGGCTCGGAAGAACGCTCTCACGCGCGGCGGAGACGCAGCCTTTTTGGTTGCGGCTCCGCCGCGTTGGGGTGGGGTACGGGAACGGGTACGGGATGGGGAACATTCTCGGTGCGTGTTTCGTTTACTGAGGGTGAGAGATGACAGAGGACGCCTCGAACGATAGGAACCTCGTTCGGCGCTGCCTCAAACGAGACGAGGATGCGTGGAACATGTTGATCAGGAAGCACAACCGGCGGGTTTACAACCTTTGCTACCAGTTTTGTGGCAGCACGGGGACGGCCGAAGACCTGACCCAGGACGTCTTTCTGAAGGTCTACGGGGCTCTGGACCGGTACAATTTCGAGATGGAGTTTCCGACCTGGCTGATGGCCGTGGCGCGGAACCTCTGTATCGACCATTACCGGCAGCACAAGCGTGAGAAGGTGGTCGACATCGAGGACGCATCCCACATCGCAGCGCCGCAGGGAGGCTCGCCTCTGGCGCAGCTCGAACGCAGGGAAGCTCACCACAGGATTCATTCGGCTCTCGTAAAAGTGACTGAGGATTTGCGGATGGCGGTCGTTCTGCGGGACATCCAGGGGTATAGCTACGATGAGATTTCGGCGATCACGGGAGTGCCGATCGGGACTGTGAAATCGAGGATCAATCGGGGGCGGCTCGAGCTGGCGCGAGTGCTGGTGGGCGAGCACACCGCGGTTGGAAAGGGGGTGGAGGCGTGAATTGCGAACAGGTTCAGGAACTTCTGCCGGAATATGCCGATAGGCAGATCCGCCAGACGCTCGTTGGCGGTGTGGAAGAGCACCTGCACCAGTGCCATTCCTGCTCAAATCTCCTGGCCGTCTATCGCGAGAACATCGAGCTGCTCGCCACGTTCCCTCTCCTCGATCCCCCGGCTGACCTGGGGGACAGGATCCTGGAACGGACGACACGGCGGCGCAGCGTCCTTGCCTATTTCGATCGATACTTCGGCATTCCGGCTCCCGTCTATCTCTCGGCGGCAGCGGCGCTTCTGATTGCGCTCCTCTCGCCGGCGTTCTTGAAGATGGATACCGAGCCGAGTCGCGCGGCCAACAAGTATCTGCACCGCGCCTGGTCCTACAGCGTGAGGATGTACGGGAGGGCCGAGGGCATGGGGCAGGAGATCGCGACATTCAAGAACGTTCTGATGCTGATACTGGACCAGCGGGTGGATCAGATCCAGGATGAGCTCGAGAACTACAGCACGCGGAAAGAAAAGAGCGACCAGCAAAGCTCCCAGAGAGGCATCATTGCCTCCGAGGGAAGCAGCTTAACCCTCCAAGGAGCGAGAGACCATGTATTGCGTGAATCATGAGACAGTGGAAAGCGTGACCCTGTGTCACGCCTGCGGGAAGTCGATTTGCGGTGAGTGCCGGCACGACGTCAAGGGGGTGAACTACTGCCCCAACTGCCTGGCGCAGGCCATGGAGCGGCCGCCGGTCATCCAGCCGCCGAAGACGCCCGGTCTGGCCGCGCTCCTCGGATTCATCCCGGGGGTCGGCGCGATCTACAACGGCGAATACGTGAAGGCGGTTGCATTCATCGCCGTGTTCTTCGGGATCGTCCAGGCGATGGATCGCCAGGGCGACGGTGGCGAAATGTTCCTCGGCCTCTCGATGGCCGCTTTCTACTTCTTCATGATCGTGGATAGCTACAAATCCGCGCAGAGGATCAATGAGCGCTATGCATCGGGCGCCATTGAGGCGACTCCCGACGTTCCGCTGGCCAATGGTCAGAAGAAGGAGTCACTCGCCGCGGGCGTGATCATCGTGCTACTCGGGCTTCTCTTCCAGCTCGACAATTTCGGCCTGTTCGACATCGGCAGGATCGGGGAGCTCTGGCCGCTCGCGATCATCGTGATCGGCATCATCATGCTGAAGAACTACTTCACATCGGGGGAGGAGAGAAAGAATGTCTAAGAAGCGTTCGGCGGATTCGCTGGTCTTCGGCCTGATCCTGCTGGCACTGGGTACGGTTTTCCTGCTCAACAATTTCGGGTTCGATATCGAGATCTGGAAGCTGATCGCGAAGTTCTGGCCGGTCATCCTGATCGTTTTCGGCGGGCTCAAGATCAGGCGAGCTCTGGCCCAAAGGATGGAGAGCAATGAGGGCGCGTGAGATCCTCTTCGTCGTCTTCGTGATCCTGTTCGGGCTTTCGATCGAGAGCATCACGGGGCACCGGCCGTGGAAGCATGTGCGGATCGACGGTCGCCCGGTGACCGGCGAGTACCACGAGTACACCGAGACCAAGGAGGAGGCCGTTGAAACAACGGTGCCGCTCCGCGTCGAGAACAGCAACGGCGATCTCGTGATCCGCGGTTGGGACCAGCCTCGTGTCTCCGTGCAGCTCCGCAAACGCGTGTATATCGACGATGAAGCGAAGGCGCGTCAGGAGTCTGACAAGGTTCAGATCGTGTTCGAGTCACAGAACGGCGAGACCCTCCTCACCAGCACGCGCAAGGCGATCAACCGCGACGGGGACCTCTTGGAGACTCATTTCGAGATCACCGTGCCGAGCTCGATCATTCTCAAGACCGTCAACCGTCACGGCGACACCACGCTGGAAAACATGAAGACGACCGATATCGAGATCCGGGAAGCTTACGGGGATCTCATTGTCAAAACCATCACGGGCAATCTGAAAGTCCTCGACGAGCACTCCGACATCGCCATCAACGATCTCACCGGAAACCTCATCCTCGAAAACAGTTACGACGACATCACCCTCGTGGGGGTGAGCGGCGATGTGAAGGCGAAAAACAATCACGGGGACGTCCATATCGAGCAGGTCGGCGGGTCGCTCGAGCTCCAGGCCGACTATGGTGATGTCCGGATCAAGCGGATTGCCAAGGACGTCACGGCCGTCGGGGATCACTCGGCCATCAGCGCGGGGGACTGCGCCGGCAACGTGACCTTGCGGAACAGCTACCAGGAAGTCTCCGCGGACAACGTCTCCGGTGACGTGCAGATCGATGGCGAACACAGCCCGGTGTCGTTCAGAAACATCGTCGGCCAGGTGAAAGCGACCACAAGCTACAAGGATGTCGAAGGAGCCGCGATCAAAGGGTTTGTAGAGATCGAGGGCGAGCACACCGGGGTCGAGCTGCGAGATATCTCCTCCGGGTGCACGATCAAGACATCCTATTCGGACGTGCAGGTTCTCGAATTCGACGGCAAGCTGGACTTGACGGTCCACCACGGAAGCAGCCGTCTCGCGGCGCGCTCGGCGCCCTCCGCCCCGATCGCCGTCCGCACCGAATACGGTGACGTGCGCCTCGCTCTTCCTCAGAGCTCGCAGTTCCAGCTCCAGGCCGAATCCCTCTCCGGAGATGTCAGCGTCTCCTTCCCAATGGTAAACAGCTTCAGGACCCAGCAGAACCAGCTCGTCCGGATGACCGGCACGTCCGGCGCCCTGGAAGGGAAGGGCGGTGCGACGATTGAGATCCGGAGCAGCTACGGCGATGTCAAAGTGATCGCCAAGGGCGAGGGCGAGGATTGATCGAAGTCAACGGCCTTCGCAAGAAATTCGGGACGGTCGAGGCGCTGAGCGGCATTTCCTTCCATGTGCGCGCCGGGGAGATCTATGGCCTCCTCGGGCCCAATGGAGCGGGGAAGTCCACGACGATCGGCGTTCTGTGCGGTCTGGTGAGCCCCGACGCCGGCGCCGCGAGACTCAACGGCATCGACGTCATGCAGCAGCCCGTGCAGGCACGACGGTCGCTCGGGGTGGTTCCCCAGGAAGTCGCACTCTACATGGAGATGTCGGCGAGGGACAATCTGAGCTTCTTTGGGCGATTGTACGGCCTCAAGGGCGCTGACCTGCGAAACCGGATCGACAGCGTGCTCGCGCGGGTCCGCTTGGATGACCGGGCGAAGGAGCCGATTGAGCGGTTTTCGGGCGGGATGCTCCGCAGACTCAATATCGCAGCGGGAGTGCTGCACGCCCCCGCTGTCGTTTTGATGGATGAGCCCACCGTGGGGCTCGACCCGCAGACCCGCGCCAGCATCCTGGAGCTGGTTCGCGAGATCGCGGTCGATGGCACGGCGGTCGTCTACACGACGCATTATCTGGACGAGGCCGAACGGCTATGCCATCGAATCGGCATCATCGACCACGGGACGATCCTGGCTGAGGGAACGCTTGCGGAGCTGCGGCACGCGGCGGGGGAGCGTGAGATCGTCGCGCTTCGCGGGACGTTCAGGTCCGAAGCCGCGCCGGAGGTCTTGCGGAACTGCCCTGAGGTTGTGTTGATCAGAGCTTCGGAAAGCGAGCTCCTGCTCGCCCTGCAGAGCTCCGAGCGGCAGCTCTCAACGCTGCTCCCGATCGCGGGTTCGATCGGAGTCGTGCGCGAAGTCGCGGTCAAACAACCGAGTCTCGAGAGCCTGTTCATCAAGCTGACGGGACGGGAGCTGAGGGAGTGAGTCAGTCCACAGGCCGCGAGTATGCATGGGATCCTTCGTCGCGCGTCCAACGCGCGCTCCTCAGGATGACATGAGGAGACGGTGCGCACCCAGCACTTCATGAGTGAGTCCGGATGCACGCATCACTCCTGATCGCGCTTCACCACCTCCGCCGCACGCTTCGAAGCCCAGGCCTGATCCTTGTCCTGATGGCGATTCCGCTCACGATCGCGGGCATCGAATACGCTGCCTTTGGCAGAAGCGTGGCCACGGGAAAGCTGCCTCCGGTGAAGGTGCTCGTGATGGACGAGGACAGCAGTTTTGCCTCAGGCTTCGTGAAGCAGTTCCTCTCGGCCGGACCGGCGAAGGACCGATTCGAGGTATCTGACGCCGGCGGACTGGATGGAGCTCGCGAACAGTTCAGCAAGGGCAACGCATCGGCGCTGATCGTCATACCCAAGGGCTTCCAGCAGGCCCTGCTTGAGGGCCGCCAGACCGACTTGATCCTTTACAAGAACCCGACGCAGAGCATCTACCCGGAGATTGCGGACAGCGTCCTTGATATCGCGGTGTCGGTTGGGAATGGACTGATCGCGCAGGCGCGGCAGCCGCTGGACCAGCTTCGGAAGTTGAGCGACGAGGGGCGGAGGCCGACCGATGCTGAGGTGTCCGCGATCTCGACGGCCGCGTACCGCGCGGGTGAGCGTCTTGCGGCCCTCGGTGCGCTGCAGGGGATCGCGATCGACGTGCAGCGGCCCTCGAGAGGCAGCGAAAAGACGACGGGGGGATCGCCGATGGGGGCCTTCTTCGGCACGATATTCCCCGGCTTGGTTCTCTTCGCCCTCCTCTTCATCAGCGAGGCGCTCGCACTCCGCCTCCTGCGCGACCGGACCCGAGGACTCCAACGGCGTCTCATGATGGCGTGCGTGTCGCGGGTGGCGATCGCGGTCGGTGGCGTGATCTATGTGGTTACGGGATTGCTCGCGATCCTCGCCCTCCTCGGGCTCGTCGGCCATCTGCTCTTCGCAATTGAAATCAGAAGTCCGGCGGGTCTCGCGCTGATCGGACTCGGCTTCGCTCTCTTCGCCGCAGGTCTGCAGATGGCGATCGCGAGTCTGGCCCGGAGCGAACGAGGAGTGCAGGCTGTGGTCGGCGGCGTGGTCATGATGGTGTCCCTGATCGGAGGGTCGTTCGTTCCTCTCGAGAGCTACCCCCCGTTCCTTCGCGCCATCGGGCTCCTCACGCCCAACGGTGCGGCTCAGCGCGCCATGGTGGACCTCATCGTCAACGCCCAGCCCTTCGCTCACGTTCTGCCCTCTGTCGCGACGGTGTGGTGCTGGGGGATCGTGGTTCTTGCGGCAGCAGTGATTCTCGATCGGCGACGCAGGGACGCTTGAGATGCATCCGCTGACGATTGCCTGGGCCGATCTCAAGCGCCTTCTGCGTGAGCGCCAGGCGATTTTCTGGATCTTCGTCGGACCGCTCATCTTCACCACCTTCTTCGGCGTCCTCTTCAGGCAACAGACCCCGAAGCCGCTCAGCGTGGCGATCGTCAACAAGGATTCGAGCGATACGCTGGCGCGCGCCTTGACGGCGCTTCTGAGCGCGGAGGGGGTGGCCGTAGCGACGGCTCGCGAAGCGCCCCCCGAAGGATGGGCCGTCGAGGTCCCGCCGGGATCGACGGCTGCGATTCTTGCGCAGAGACCGGTGAGGCTCGTTTTGCACTCTCAAGAGGAAGAAACCACCCGAGAGCTCAATCTGAGCTTCAAGCTCCGCAAGGCACTGATGACGATCTACCTCCGCGGAGATCTCGATGGCGGCGCGACGCCGGTGCGGAGTCCCGACGCCATCCGAATCGATCGTCGCGATATCGGGGTCAAGCGGCGCGAGGTGACAGCGGGGTTTCAACGAAGCGTCCCGGCGTACCTCGTCATGTTCACCTTCCTCAATCTGCTGATCTCCGGAGCCGGGATTGCCGAGGAGCGGGCCAGCGGGAAGCTGCGGCGCCTCTTCATCGCGCCGGTGCGAAAGCGTGACATCATCCTGGGGAAGCTTCTCACGCGCTTCGCCACCGGCTGGATCCAGATTGCTTACATGCTGGTGCTTGGTGTTGTCGTGTTCAAGATCGAGTGGGCTGAGCATCCCTGGGTCCTATTCGCATTCCTGTCTCTCTTCGCACTCGCCTCTGCATCGTTCGGTTTGCTTCTGGGGACCCTCTTCAAAGAGCCCGACAAGTGCGCCAACGTGGCGGTCTGGACCGCGGTTCTCCTCTCACCGCTCGGCGGCCTCTGGTGGCCCCTGGAGATCGTGGGCCCGACCATGCAAACCATCGGCCACCTGATCCCGACCGGCTGGGCGATGGAAGGGGTCAATGCGATGCTCGCGCTCGGCGCCGGGGCCACCGACGTGTGGGTGTTCGCAGCCGGCTTCGCGCTGATGACGGTCATCTCATTGTCCGTGGCCGCTCGCCGGCTCACCCCCTGAGCCTTGTCCGGCTCGCACCTGAGGCGGGCGCCGCTACACTTTGACGTCCCCGGGTGGAGTGCTAGAATTGGTCTTGGCAACGGACGGTCACAGGAAGGATCAGATGCCATCAACGGTCCCGATGGAGATACCCCGCGAATGGTTGGAGGGTGTGTCTGATGAACCCGCCGCCTTGCAGCAGATTTTCCGGCTCGGCCTGCGTCAGTATCGAATCGAACGTGCTCTCTCGCTCTGGCGGGATGGAGTCGGGTCACTCGGCTACGTCGCCGAACTGCTGCACTTGGACAAGCGGGATCTGGTCCGCGAAATGCGTCTTCGTGGCATCGAGCCCGATTTCTCCGAGACGACCGTTATCGAGGAACTCGGAGACGGATGAGTGTCCCGGTCGTAGCGGACGCGGGTCCGCTCATCGCTCTCTCGAAGCTGAACGCTCTTCCGCTGCTTCACTTGCTCTACGGCCAGGTACTTTTGCCGGGTGCTGTCTATCTGGAGGCGGTCACTCACGGGGAGCGTTCGGGGTACGAAGATGCACGCACGCTCCGATCGTATTTCGAACGTGAGGGCTGGAAGCCGGTGCCTGGAATCACGGTTGGCGCAGACTTGGAGGCATCCAAACTGGACAAAGGGGAGAAGGAGAGCCTGGCCCTGGCGACTCAGTCGAGAGCGCTGCTTCTGGTAGACGACGAGTCCGCCCGGCATGAAGCGCGCCGCCTCGGTGTGCCTGTCCGTGGGACACTGGGCGTACTGATCGAGGCCTATCGGCGCGGCCTCCTGAATGCGGAACAACTCCGGTTTTACTTCCAGCAGATCGAGAGCCGTCCTGACATCTGGATCAGCCCGTCGCTCTGCCGGAGGCTTCTTCATGAGACTCTGGCGGAGTGACGAGGTGGAACACATGACGAGGCGGACAGTCATCATAACGGGTGGTGGAACGGGGATCGGCTTGGCCATGGCGAAGAAGTTCAGCGCTGCCGGCGATCGAGTGGCCGTTTGTTCTCGAAAGCCCGAGAACATCGAGCGCGCACGATCGGAGATTCGCGGCGAGCTGCTGGCGGGCGAGTGCGACCTGCGGGAGCGGGAGCAGATCCGGCGGTTCACGGCGCAGGTCGTGGAGAGGTGGGAGCGGGTTGACGTCCTCATCAATAACGCCGGAGCCGGGGGGCGCAATCCGATCGATCGGGATGACGACGGCTTCTTCGAGGAGCTCATGGACACGAACGTCACGGGGACGTTTCGTTTCATTCAGTCGGTTCTTCCACACATGCCGGCCGGCAACGGCCGGATCATCAATATCTCGTCTGTACTGGGCAAGTTCGGAGTGCCGGCTTCTTCGGCATACTGCGCAAGCAAACACGCCGTCATTGGACTCACGCGCGCCCTTGCGCTCGAGCTGGCCCCGCGCCGTGTCACTGTCAACGCCATCTGCCCCGGCTGGGTCGACACCGACATGGCTCGACAGGGAATGACGGAGATCGGCAAGGTTATGGGACTCACCTCCGACCAGTTCAAGGAAAAGGCGCTCGGCAACGTGCCGATCAAACGGTTCGTCGAGGCGGACGAGATCGCCGCGATGGCATTCTTCCTCGCATCGGCTGAGGCCGCCGCCATCACGGGTCAGGCGATCAACGTATGTGGTGGGCAATCGTTTTATTAGCTATTAGCCGTTAGTGTCTAAGAAGTTGAGTGTTGACACGAAATGGCAAGAAACCTGTTCACCGCAGAGACGCAGAGGTCGCGGAGAAAGATTCCCCCTCTGCGCTCTCCGCGCCTCTGCGGTGAAATAGCATCCCCGTGAGCCCGCGGCTCTTGGTTGCGGCTATGCCGCGTTAGTGTCTAAGAAGTTGAGTGTTGACACGAAATGGCAAAACGTTCGAGTGGGTGAGATCCTCCGAACCCCTCTCAGGAAAGCAGGAAGGGAGGAA
>JACPPM010000279.1 GCA_016191015.1 Acidobacteriota bacterium
ATTCGCTTTGAGGAGCGCTCTGCGATGAGTGATGATCCAATCTGTGTAATCCCTCCGGAAATCTGCGTCATCTGCGGTTTGCTCCGATCGACGTCACCCGGACTTGGCGCTGCGACTTTGACGTTCCCCTGGCCCTGTATACGAGAGGGCTTGACGCCGGGGCCGCTCGGTTCTATGTAATAGTCAACCAGGTATACCATACTTGCCATTTTTGCAGCTGATTCGTGATTCCGCAGCGAGCCCCGGTGGGGTGACGTGCGCCGCGATTGGAAAGCAAACACCCGCAGCGGGTTGGCTGACACACTTCGATGCCGCGGTGTCATTTTCCGGAGCCGCATTCATCGCAATTGCACATATGCGGAGGCAGACCGACAGGGAGCCATACTCGAGCGGGCCAACCGAGCTGAGCACTTCCCGTCTTCATCGTCATTCAGCCCCACGTCAGGAGGGATAAAGGTATATGCGCGCTGTTTTCTCAAATGGTCCTGCCCCGCTTCGGATGCTGGGCATCATCGCCGCTCTCCTGTCCGTGGTGTCGTCGCAAGGGCAAGCTGACAGCTGGACAGTGGTCAAGGGTCCGAACACGGGATCGCTGAATGTTCAGCTCACCGACGTCGTCTCGCTCTCCCCAAAAGACGCCTGGGCGGTCGGGAACTCTTGGGCCAGTGATGGTTCAAAGAGCGCCTCGTTCGTCATCCGCTACGATGGGAAGAAATGGAAAACGGTGAGCGTGCCGGGTGTGTCCGGCCGCACCACCAGCCTGCGAGGGATCTGCGCCCTCGCGGCGGACGATATATGGGTGGTCGGCAGCTCGCGAGACTCGACCACCGGCGGTCACACGCTCACCATGCACTGGAACGGAAGCAAGTGGACGATTGTCAACAGCCCGGGACCGAGCTCGGCCTATGACGTTCTTCTTCAGACGGTCGTCGGAGTCGCCCCGAATGACGTATGGGCGTTCGGGATGTGGGATTCCTGGGATCCGACCAAGAGATACAAGACTCTCATCCTGCACTGGAACGGATCGGCGTGGAGCACTGTAACGAGTCCGAATCCCACGCAGGGCGACAACTACCTGCTGGGGGCCACGGCACTCTCTTCCACGTCTATCATTGCCGTCGGTGGAGCGTTTTCTTACGACGGGAAGAGTGTAGCGACAGAGGTTCTGCGCTGGGACGGCAAAAGCTGGAAGACCACGTCCGGCCCAAGTTCCCACCCCGGCCAGTCGGATCTGGTCCTGCTACCGATGGCGAGCACTGGGAGCTTTCTGACGAGTGCCCTCCTTTACGAAAGCACCTCGGGCGTCAAGTCGTTCTTCGTTGGAGGCCTCAGCTATACCCGCACGAATGCACTGGCATCCGTGGCCAAGGCGACTGCTTCAGCCCCGAAATGGAGTGCAGTCTCCTGTCCCGCCGTGTCTGAGCACGGCAGTTTTATGGATGGTTTTGCGCGAGACGCGGGGGACACCCGTGTCGTGGGGATCGGCGCAAAATACACCCAGAGCGGCTATCTCTCGATAGCCGAGGTATTTACGCCCTCGGGGTCTAAGTGGAATGCGACGGTCAGCCTCGACGAGTTGCCGGGGACAACGGCCAACAATCTGCTTTCCGCCATCTCCGCATGGCCAAACGCAGCGGATTCACGTGTGGCCAAGACACCGACATTCTGGGCCGTGGGACATACGAAGGACAGTAAAGGGAAGTACGGAGCGCTCATTCTGAAAGCAACGCTTTCGGACTAGCTGCGCTGATTGGCAACCTCCCGAGATCGCGTGTCGCGATTCTCCTCGAAAAGCGTGCCGCCGGCGCCGCGTCTTTTGCGATCCACAGCGTCGTCGAGCATCGCCTGCCAATAGCCCATCTGTGGATCGCGTCGGTCAGCCTCGCCAAGCGCCTTCATGCGGTCAGGATCCGCGTTTGACACTGCCGTGGAAGCAGCGAGCTCTTCAGCTTTCTCCATTTCGTCTGTTCTGTTCACTCATCGTCACGCCCATGGCTGTCGCTATCCGGCGCCGGCTCCCGCCACCCCCCTTGAACGCGATCTGAATGCCGGTTCTGCTACCGCGCTCGCCAGCCCCACGATTGAGTGAATCTCCGCTCAAGTCGCCCAGAGAATACCGAGTGGGGCATCTGACATGCGGGAATGGGTACCCGTCCCGAGGCGGGACGGGGGTTTTGGAGAACGCGGTGGCTGGAGAGGGGAGTAGCTACAAGCGGTATAATCACTGACGATGAAAGAGGACTGTGCTCCGGGCGCTGACGGACCACGTGCCCAGACAGACTCGGCTGACATTCCGCAAGAATGGCTCGAGGCCGCGGCGCGTCGACCGTTGCATCCCGCGTTCCGGTACGCCTTCATCCGCACCTACAAGCCGGGGATGGAGGACGCCACATACCGGGCGTTCGATGCGATGGAAAACTACCGGCGGTGGTGCGAACAGAGCCTCCCCGACTGGTTGGGATATGCCCGCCTTTGGATACCGCCGGGCCCAGGAGATCCGAGATGTCCTTGCCCGCCACTCCGTGCGGTATCTCTGTGTCGGCAAGTCGGCGGCGATCTTGCTCGGGTTTCCAGACACTACCCAGGATGCCGATCTGTTTGTCGAGAAGACACCGGCGCGTGGATGTCGAGGGATTTCCCCTGTGTCACATCGACGACGTGATCGCGAGCAAGGCGGCCACGAATCGGCAGAAGGATCGCGAGACTCTGCCGCGATTGCGGTCGTTCCGCGAATACTGGATGCGAAAACATGGTTAGTGCCGTGACTCGGAGATACGATTCCCGTGCTTTGCCGCCGCCAGGCGCTGCGCGCGAGGACTGAATGATCGAATCGATCAAGGCACGGCTCTGGGACTCCTTGAAGGAGAAAGAGGTCTCGCTCGCCATGATCTATTCCTGTGACGGCCGAATCCTTTGGCACAAGGGCCGTGATATCGCCGGAAAGACCGTTGCTGCCGGGGAGGGCTTTTCAAAAAGCTGCATCGAGCGCTCTCTCGCGCACGGCGGAATGCTCGAGAAAGACAACGCCTTCATCACCGTCTCGGCCGATGCGCTCCCGCAATCGGCTCGGACGCTTCACGTGAAGAGCCTCATCATTCAGCAGATCGATCCCGACCTCTTCCTCTATGTCGACAGCGGCATCAGGGATGCGTTCGCTCCGGCCGATCGCGACGTCTTCACCGTCATCGGGCGGCTTCTGGCCGAATCCATCCGCGACATCAAGACCCCGGCGGGCGGGCTGTCGGGCGCGAGTCCGGCGATGGCACGCGTGAGGGATCTCATCGCGCGATATTCGCTTGAAGAGGAACCGGTGCTGCTCCGCGGGGAGACGGGGGTCGGCAAGAACCACGTGGCCGAGCTGATCCACCGGTTTTCCGGTCGGACAGGACCTTTTGTCACCGTTTGCGCGCCTGCGATCCCGGAGTCCCTTTTCGAGAGCGAGGTATTCGGCCACCGGAGAGGCGCATTCACGGGGGCGCTCGAGACGCGCGAAGGACTCGTGGAGACGGCGCGGAAGGGGACGCTGTTCCTCGATGAGATCGGCGACGTGCCGCTCACTTTCCAGGCGAAGCTACTGCAACTCATCGAGACCCAGCGCTATCGTGTGCTCGGCGATCCAGTCGAACGAACCGGTGATGTGCGCATCGTCGCGGCGACCAACCGGAACCTCGAAGACGATGTCGGCGCGAAGCGCTTCCGCGCGGATCTCTATTTCCGATTGAACGTCTTGCCGATCGAGATCGCACCGCTTCGCGAGAGGAAAGAGGACATTCGGGCTCTCATCCTCGAGAACGAGCGCTTGTTGAGAGGGAAACGACTTACTGATGGCTCCATCGCCGCCCTTCTGGAGCATGCCTGGCCGGGCAACGTGCGCGAGCTGCTTCATGTTCTCAAGAGAGCCGGCATCCAATTGGAGTGCTCGGAGATCGGGGAGGAGCAGATTCGGGTTATCGTCGGGGACCTGGGCAAGGAATCTGCGAGCGGCGCAGGCGAGATCATGGAGCAGGTGCGCGTACAGATCGCGGCTGGCAGGAGTTTCTGGGAAACTGCGTGGGAGCAGTTCATGAACCGCGACCTCAGCCGCGGCGAGCTGAAAGCGTTTCTCGAATCGGGGTACGCCGAATGCGGGCAGAGCCTGAAGAAGCTGTGCACGCACCTCAACATCGAGGATGCCGACTACCCACGCTTCGTGTCCGCATTGCACAAGTACGATATTCATCCCAAGGTTCGGTAGACCGCCAGGCGTCTCGCTCGCGGGCGTCCCTGTCTGACTCGATACCCACGTGGGTATGCGCGAATACCCGGCGGGGCATATCCCGGTTCTCAGCCCAAAGGAATCCGGGCGCGAGCTGATTTGTCATGAAGCACATATCCGACCGACTCGAAACGGGCACAGAGGTTGCAAGAGAGCATGTCGTGACCATCGGAATTCATCGGGCTGACAACACCGGTTGCAGCCCACTTGTTGAGGGGAGTGAGACATGCTGAGGAGCATTCATCTCGGACTGACACTTCTCATGGGAGTGACGGTCCCGGCTTCCGTGGCTGCGCCCGCTGCCCTGAAAGCCTACGTGCTCGACACTGAGGCGCAAGCCGTGACCACTCTCGATATCACCACAGGACAGGTGCTGGGCCGCGCGCTCGTGAAGGCGAAGCACGGGGGCTACGCGCCGACCCTCGAGCTGATGAACGGCGACGGCCACTCGATGAAATTCCTGATCATGAGAACAGCGAAAGGAGATTCGAATGGTGGTCTGTGATGTTTGCAACAAGGGGATCGAGTCTTCCGAAGGCTACGCGCTCACGACTGAGCAGGTTGCGGCGCGCGACTCGTACTGGACATTCATGTTGGAAGGTCATCCGTCCTTCGACGACGAGCTACTCGCGATGTACGTCCAGCAGCAAGCGGCGCAGGTCAGTGGGTGGCTGGTGTGCGAGGCTTGCAGCGCCCATTTCAACTTCGACCGGTTCCGGGCCAAGGAGTGGGCCCGCCGCCGGGTGGATCCACCTGGAAGCGGAGCGGTCGCCGTGAGCACCGTGGCGGCGGCCGCAGCCAGAGCATGGAAGAGCAAACACGGACGATGGCCCAACTGGGTCAGATAGTATCTAGGAAGTTGAGTGTTGACACGAAATGGCAAGACGTTCGAGTGGGTGAGATCCTCCGAACCCCTCTCAGGAAAGCAGGAAGGGAGGAATGCAGGAACGGAGCAGTCAACTCCGGAGCTTAGGGTGGCATCGAACAGACCCCTTCCTGCCTTCCTAACTTCCTGCTTTCCTGAGAGGTGCTCGGAAGGGTCTTGCAGCCTGCCTGGGTCTTGCGTGTTTGGTTGCGGCTCCGCCGCGTTGGGAAGGAAGAACCCATGATTTTCAAGAGAGGAATGTTGAGGCCAGATTGCCCAGTGGCCGTCTCGGTTATTCTCGGCGTTCTGTGCGCGGCACCCTCCGGTGCCGTCGATTGGCCTCATTTCGGATACGACGATCAGTACACGTCATACTGTCCGGCGTCGACGCAAATCAATATCTCCAACGTATCGAGGCTTCAGCGTCGCTGGGGCATTAGTTGCGACGACGGCTACTTCTTCTCGGTTTTCGGCTCGCCTGCGCTGTACGCGGGCGCTCTCTACCTTTCCGGCGCCGGCGAGCCGCTCCACGCGCTGAATGCGAGCGATGGAGCGCAGAAGTGGGAATTCGGTCAGGGTAACTCTGGGTGGGCGCCGCAGCCTGCGGTCTCGTCCGATGGCGTGATCTTCTATCTGGAAGGCGTGCTCCCGACCAATCTTTACGCCGTCAACCGTAGCGGCAAGCAAATCTGGAAGGCGCCGATATCGTTTGACTACGGGTTCGAAGAAGCCGTTCAGGCGGTGCCGACGATCGACGAGGCGAAGAAGGTCGTGTACGTGATCGAGAATCCCTTCGGACCGGAAGGCGGACGGCTGTTCGCTTTGAGCAAGGGGTCGGGCAAGGTCATCTGGTACAAGAGCAAGGCAAAGGACGGCATCGCGTTCCGGGGGCGCTACGTGCTTCTGAAGGGTTCGACCATTTTCGCCAATGCCCTGATCCCCGACGCGCAAAGCTCCTGGGGAGATGAAACGGTCGTGCGAATCAATCCGACGACGAAAAAGATCGAGATCAAATACCAAAGGCCTGCATCTGGCAGCTCATTGCAGGTCTCGCACTACTCCCTGTGCAATGACATCCTTCTCGTCGAGTACTCCGATCGGGATCTCTCCGATCCGACGTGGAAAGGCACGAGCATACTCGCAGCTTACAACGTCAACGCCGCGGGCATTCTCTGGCAGAAGGATCTCTCCAAGATGCCCATCGCCGGGGCGATCGCGTGCAACACCAAGAAGAAGCGCATCTATGTTCCGACAGATCCCTACCTCTACGCATTCAACGCCGGCAACGGCCAACAGCTCTGGCGGTACACGGCCTACGCGCCTGTGCATTCGCCGTCCGTCGCCAACGGCGTCATCTATTTCACGTCCGACACCAACGTCTACGCGCTCAACGAGACGACGGGCAAACGGCTACTCTCGTATGACCTTGGATATACATCAGACTTCAGCACTCAGGTGGCAATCGGCAGCGACGCGATCTACCTCTCAGGAAGCGGCGGGACATGCGATTTCGTTGCCCTCTCACCGCCGACGGCAACCGACGAGCAACCTTGACGACATCGATGCCCGGTGCGCAGGGTGCTCACAACGAGCCTCCGTACAAGACGAACGCCCCCCAGAAGAACGGGTGCTTGAAAGCGCCATGGCGCATAAGGTCCAGCTTCGCGGCCCGAAGCGCATCGCTGGTGCTGAGCCCGTCCTTCAGCATGTGTGAATAGAAGCGTGTCATGAGCTCTTTGGTACCGATGTCGCTCACGTTCCAGAGGCTCACAAGCGCCGCACTGCTGCCGGCATACATCACGGCTCGAGTGAGCCCGATGATGCCCTCCCCTCGCTCGGTTCTCCCGAGTCCCGTTTCACAAGCCGAAAGTACGACGAGACGGGCCTGGTAGCGGCAGCTCATGATTTCGCCGAGCGTCAGGAACCCGTCCTCCGCATCTCCCGGTATCTGCGACAACGCGATCGCCTGCACGCGCTCCGTCAGGATGCCGTGGGCGGAGAAGTGAATGATGTCGGCCTTCTCCACCTCCTCGCTCTTCGCCTTCGCTTCGGTGGCGTCCAGCCGGAGGTGTGTGGCCGCGGCGAGCCCATGGTCGCGGAAAATCGCCGCTACGCTGGACACTTCAGCCCCGCTGCCCTCGATCCGATCGAGGCGTCCGCCAAGCGTCAGGTAGCCGTCCCGCGCGGAGGAGTCGACGGAAGTCTCCGTCGTGGCGCCCTTGAGCTCGCTCCCTTTTTCGGGCCTGCCCGCTTTGAAGTCCTCGTAGTCGTAGACGGGATCTCCGAAGCCGACGAAGCGCGCTGCCGTTCCTTCGCTGGTGTGCTGCTTTCGCAACATGTCCAGCACCGACGCCGACTGAACATAGGAGAGATCATATTGCTCGACGAGATACTTCCCACCGCTCCGCAGCGTCTCGAAGGGCAGCCGCGCGAGAGCTCCGTCAGGAACGATGATCAGCTTCTTCCCTCGGATCCACTTCGCGAGCGGCTCGATGAGCATCCGCCCGAGCGCCTCTGCCGGCTCCTTCTGAATCTTCTCCTGAGGCTTCGACAATCGTAGAAGCCATGACCTCACCTGCTGTTCCAGTGCCTCCGCCGTCACAGGCAACTTCACGGCCGCAAAGTCGTTCCGCGAGACGACGAAGCACCGGGCATCGTTCTTCAGCAGCACGTACTCGAGGAGGACTTCATTGTCGCTGAGCACTTCATTCTGGAGCCTTCTCACATCTAGAGGAGCTGGGTACTTCACCGAAGCATACTGTGGATTGTTCATGCGAATTGCGTTGCTGAGGTCTTCCGCCTGCGCCTCGACCTTCTCGATCTCCGAACGGATCGAGGCAACGCTCCTCTCATCCGGGCTCTCTTTGCCTAACTCCTCCTGGAGGTGTACTCCGAGCATGCCGATCTGGTTCTGCAGATCTGCCCGGCGTTTCCTGAGCTCCGGCGGGACACCGCGTTCGAGGTCGACGAGGGCTTCGGCGAGCGTGTCGAGGAATGCGCGCGCCTTCATGCTCTCCGCGGTCCGGAAGGCGATGTCGTCTCGATTGATCTCCAGGAAGAACCCGGCGGCCTCTTCGTAGCTCGCGATCGCGCTCTCCATGAAAGATCGTTTCATCCCTGCGAAGCCGGCACCGCTGCGAAGCTTTTCGAGAAGCGCGAGACCGCGCCGATAGAGGTCCGCGGCATCCTCTTCTTGTCTCTTCGCCTTCAGTGCTCGCGCCCTGAGAAAGAGCGCTCTCTGCTCGGCCGCCGGATCGCCGATCTTGCGATAGAGCTCCTCGGCCATGGCGGCCCACTGCAGCGCCTTCGCATGATCCTGCGCCCGCTCGGCGATATCCGCGCGAGCCTCGTAGACGTTCCCTTCGCCGGCCAGCTCGCGTGTCTGAAAGAAAAGGGGGAGCGCCTTGTCGAGCGTGTCGGCTGCTTTCGCACTCTGATCGAGCCGAATCGCAGTGGCGCCCTGCCGGAACAGCGCGTATGCCTGCCCAAGTGGATCTCCCGCCTTCGTGAAAAGAATTAGTGCTGAATCGAATTCCTCCGCGGCTTGCGCGTAATCCTGTCGCTTGAAAAAGATGTCGCCGAGTCTCAGGTGGATGTTGCCCTGGTCCGGCGGGAGATCCGCCTTCTCGTAGAACGGCATGGCCTTGGCGTACAGCGATCGCGCGCGTTCGAGATCTCCGGTGGTGAAGTAGAGGTCGCCCATTTGGAGGTAAACGTTGCCCTCGCCTGTGGGATCCTCGACCTTTCGGAAGATGGGGAGGGCTTCCAGCAGCTTCGCGAGCGAGGCGGGGATCTCACCCGTGTTCGAATGGATGGCGGCGGTGTCCACCAAAGTGTTCGCCTGTCCGTAAAGGTCGCCCGCCTGCACGAAAAGGGAGTGAGCCTCGGCGAGCTCCGCCATGGCTCGCTCATTGTCCCCCGATCGCGCGGTGAGCGAGGATTGTTCGAGGAGCGACTCCCCCTGTCCCAGCAGGTCGCCGGTTCTCACGAACAGGGCCTGGGCTTGCTCGAACATCTCCCGCGATTTCTTGAGATCCCCGCGCCGCTTCCAGACGCTGCCCATGCTCGCGTACAGGTAAGCCTGCCCGCGGAGGTCCCGGATCCTGTCGAGGTGCGGCAGCGCTCGCCCGTACATGTCGAGCGCTTTCTCGCTTTCGCCGATCTTTGCGTAGACGTCACCCGAGCCACGCAGCACGTTCCCCTGGCCGAACGAATCGTCGAGTTGGCTGAAGAGCGCCAGAGAACGCTCGTAGGAGGTCAGCGCCTCTTCGTTCTCGCCCGTCTGGCCGTGCATGAACCCGATGCTACGGAGCGTTGCCGCCTGCCCCGGCCCATCCTGGCAGGACGTGAAGAGCGCCAGGGCCTCGTCGAGCATCTTCCGGGCCGTGTCGAAATCGCCGGCTACAAACGCGGCATACCATCTGCTCAGGCAGACGCCTCCCAGGCCCCTCGTGTCTGCGGCACGCTCGTAGAGCGCCCTCGCCTCGTCAAGGAGGCGCTGTGACTGATCGTTCTGTCCCGTGCGCGACAACATGTCGGCCGTGCGCCTTTTCACGTGAGCCATTCCGGAAAGATCGTTCAAGGCAGCGTAGATCGCCTCGGCCTTCTCAAGACACTGGCGGGCGGTGGTGAAGTCCGATGTGAAATAGCCGTAATCGCCCCTTCGGCTGAGCACGTCGGCCTTGCTCCTCGCATCGTTTGTCACGTCGGCCAAGACACGGGCGAGGTCGAGAGATCTCTCATCGCGGTCCCTCACCCCGGCATCGGCGATTTGCAGAATAAGTTCCCGCGTGATCGTCTTCTTCCTTGCGGTGGCGACGACTCGCACCTTCGCTTCGCCACCGGTGGTGGAAGCCTCCAGCAGTATGGCGAGGAGATCCTTCTCGCCGGTTCCTCCGGGCCGCGCGGCGACAGCCGGCTCGATGGGTGATGTGCTGAGGAGAGCCGCCAGCAGGCCGGCAGCGATCCTCACAAACGATGTCGTCTTCATGTTGCGCGTCTCCAGTCGTGATGTGTGCTTGAGCACGTTGCAGTTCGGCGGAGTAGCTCGTGTGCCCCAACCCCCAGCACACCCACCCAGTGGGCGGGGTCACACGGCGACTTGTCGAAACGAAGGCACGATGCTATCACTTCCGTCGTTTGATTAGGGACCGTGTCTTAACTTCTATCGCGCGTCTGACAGAAGCCGCGATCAATGCCATGATGCGGCGATGAGCCGGTCGGTGCGGATCGCATTCCTTGGGGCGTTGTACCATTGTAGGTGACGCGGCGATGCAGGGTTGCCGGTGTTCCTGGACAACGAGGATCGTGAACGATTCCTTGCAGGGGTGGAACAGCTCATTGAAAGTGGCGGCCTGATTGTCCACGCGTTCTGCCTGATGCCCAATCACGACCACCTTCTTTGCGAGACTCCTCGCGCCGGGCTTTCGCGGTGGATGAGGCACATTGACGGCGACCATCATCCTTGCGCGCGGATTCAGGATACCCCGTTTGAAAATGCGGGAGAGCGCTCGAGCAGTGGGTATGAGAACGCAGATCCGTTCACTGCGCTCAGCGCGCAGGTTGTGTGTGCTCCAGAATCCACGTTGCGACTCTCTCCAACGCCACCGGCGACACGGTCTCCTCGATCTCGACGTACTCGCCAACAGAGCCGGTCTTGGAGGTTTGGAACAGGTGGTTCAGGCCGGGCAGCTCCACAGTTTCGAAATCCCGGTTGCCTGCCTCCTCGAGGGCTCGCCGTATGGCCGGCAGATTCTGCCGGGACGACACCTGAACGTCCCGCTCGCCATTGATGGCCAGCACGGGACAGGTCGTCTTTCTCAGCGCCACCGCCGGATCGTACTGCATGAAATATCGAAACCACGGTGATTGGATTGCCTTGATCTGAATGCTCATCTGGCCATCCGATGCAAGGTCGCCGAACTTCTCACGCAGCTTCTTCTCCAACACCGCGTTGTCCTTCTCCGCCTGAATGAGCGCAAGAACTTCGCGCTGCTGTGCTGCAAGCCCGTCTGCCTCGGTCTCGCTCTTCCCGCTCGCCCGCGCCAACAGCCTGACCTGCTCCACGAGGACCTCGTCACCCTTCACGCCTGTCCCCGCCATGAGGACGATGAACGCCACCCCGGGAGTGCGTGCTGCTACCATCGGGGCGATAACGCCTCCTTCGCTGTGGCCGATCAGACCGATCCTGCTCTTGTCGATCTCCGGCCGGGTCCTCAGGTAGGTGATGCCCGCCTCGACGTCTGTCGCGAAATCTGCCGTGGTAGCCGTGGAGTAGCTTCCGGTCGACTTCCCCGTGCCACGATCATCGGCGCGCAACACTGCAATCCCGCGGCGGGTCAAGCAGTCAGCCAGGACGAGGAACGGACGGTGACCAAAGACGGTCTCGTCACGGTCCTCAGGTCCTGATCCGGTTACGAGCACGACCGCGGGAAAGGGGCCTTTGCCCTGGGGAAGAGTCAGCGTCGCCGCGAGCGTCGCTCCGGCCGTCTTGTTGTCGTATCTGACCTCTTCATCATGGTAGGGAAACGGCCGCGTCGGGTTCTGCGGGCGACGCCGTTCGAGCTCCGTCGTGTTCACGACTCGTTTGAGCACCAGCGGGAGTTTGTTTCCTCCTTGGGCCCACGTGCCGGCGATGGTCTGGAGTCCCTTGTCGAATGTGCCTTCGATCACGCCGCCGACGGCTCCAACCTCACACCTCAGTGCTTCGCCCGTACGGACGATTTTCGTCACAGGTATTCCCTTTGCGCCCTGGTCCGGGCTGTCCAGGGTCGCGGTGAGGCCCGCGTCTGTGTTCACGATGTGCAGGACCAGGCGTAGGCTGACGGCGCCCGCGTCGAGCGTTCCGAGCCAGTCGCCCACGACTTCCTGCGCGAACAGACCAGATGACACACCAACCATAAGTGCCAGGGTGATAATCACTCGTCTCATAAGTCCGACCTCCTCTGATTCTGCATAATGAACTACTGGCGTGACGGCACCGAGACCGCCCGACTAACGACCAAACAGCGCCATGACTGCGGGCAGGAGAACGATCAGGGCGAGGAACACCACGATGAACGCGACCGCCATGCGGTTTCCGAAATTGATCGTGTACCCCAGACCGAACCGTTTCTCCACGAGAATGGAAGGGTCATCGCGATTCACATAAAACATTCCGAGCACCCACAGCTTGTTGTCTGCCAGCCCGTTGGTGAGCGGGGCGTCAGCCGCGGCGTGTTCCAATCTGGAACCTCCCTGGCCGTACCTGAGGGCAATGATGAGGGAGCCGCCAACGGCGAAGATGACCAGGCCCACCACAATCACGTCGAGGCTGCGCGGGAGGGTCGGCGCCGCACCCATGGCCACACGGATGGCACAGATTGAGAGGGTGGTCATCAGCACGGTGACGCTCATGGAGAGACCAGCGAGGAACCGTGCCATGATTGTCCGGAACCGTTCCTGCGCTTCGAAGGAAACACCATTGTCCCCGGTTCGGATCGATCGTTTGGCGCGGCCAGTCAGGAGTGCAATCACACCCAGGCCTACACACACAACAAGGCTCACGATCGGCAACATCATGACCGTCGCATAAGATTTCGGCATCCAATCGTCCGGCGCCCCCGACGGGCCGAAGTGAGTCGGGAACATGGCTGGCAACTCTGCGAAATGCGCCCACGTGTAGCCGATGGCGATGGCCGCTCCCACGAAGCCGAACGCGATGGCCACAGAGGGCATAACCAGGGGGACAGGGTTGCCTGTTGTGACCACAGCAGCGGCGGACAGGCGCGGGGACCCCGCGACGGCCAGCCTTCGTGCCTGGTAATGTGCGCGGATGAATTCAATCACGACCCCCGCGCAGCTCACAAGAAGCGCGGCGACAATAGTGCCCGCCGCTCGGAAATACGGAGTCGCGACCGCTGCCAGGAGGAAGCAAAGCAGGAGCCACGCTGCGATCCTCCAATTCCATGAGCGGGTGATGCGCCGGGCTTCTTCTCCCTCACTTGACTCCTCACCGACATAAACTCCGAAGAGCAGCCCGCGCCGGCCGATGCGCGGGATCAAATAGCAGAAAGTACCCAATAGTGCCAACGTGACGAGCAAAACCACTAGTTCCATGACCTGCCTCCTATCTCACCGCAATGCCCCGGTCTGGTGAGCTCGGTGACCTTCCTTGTGACGACGTGGACGTCGTCGGCATGAAAGATGGTTCGACTCCGTCAACGTCCACAACATATGTGACCGAAATCGCTTCGGCATTACATTTCACCCTCGTGACCCCTTCACCAGGAAATCAATCTCGCGATTCGTCAAGCGTCGCAGCTCCTCAAACGAGATTCCCGCCTGGCGCATCTGTGCGAGTACCCGCCGCAGCGCCTGCTGGAGTTTCTCACGCTCCACCGGCGGCCCCTGCGATGGCGCGACCACTTCAGCGCCGGATCGGTCCCGGATCTGCACGAAGCCTTCCTCTTCCAGGCGCCAGTACGCCCTGGCCACGGTGTTGAGGTTCACGCCCAGATCGGACGCCAGACTGCGCACCGGGGGCAGTGACGACCCCGCCGCCAACTTCCCCGCCGCAATGAGATCGCGAAGTTGACCCGCTATTTGCGCATAGGCCGGCTCCTCCGCGCTCCGATCCACCACAATCTCCGGCGTCCTCTCTTTCATCTGTCTACCATATGGTATACACGCTGAACGCGGATGTCAAGCGACCGTAACGCCTCAGCAGGGCGGCGCGGTACAGATTGCAGGTCTCTAGCCTCTAGCGCCGAACGGCCGCGACCGGCGTGAATCGAGGCGGACAGCGTCCCCGCCGTCGCCACTAGTCAACTGCCGCGGGTGTTGATACCAAGGCTACGGCAAAGTCCCGGAAACCGCAGATTCCACAGATTGACTCGCAGATGTCGCCGATTGCTTCGCGCCGAGCCGAGAGTGAGGAGGAAGTTGCTCGTCGGTTGAATGCTGGAAGAATCTGCGTAATCTGCGCGGAAATCTGTGCCATCTGCGGTTTCGCACGGAAAGG
>JACPPM010000275.1 GCA_016191015.1 Acidobacteriota bacterium
GATTCTTCCAGCATTCAACCGACGAGCAACTTGCTCCTCACTCTCGGGTCGGCGCGAAGCAATCGGCGACATCTGCGAGTCAATCTGTGAAATCTGCGGTTTCCGGGACTTCGCCGTAGTCTTGGGCGACAGCCGCCGCGCTTGACACGACTCACATCCTGAACTACAAGCTGTATTCAGGGTCATATGTCCGAGTCCGTTGGACGGGTCAGCGGGTGCTCGCCGCGCCGCGTCGGGGGATGACCAGAAAGCGGCCCTCGTTCGGAGGGCGACCGTGACACATCTTCCGTAGGCGGCGGAGGCGCAATGCTTAGGATATGAATCTGGTCACAAACCTCGATCTCGCGTTCTTTTACTACGGGCTGGCCTATGTCCTGATGGCGGCCGTCTGCGTCTCGTTGCGCAGAGACGGCCGCCACAACCTGCCTTGGGAGTATCTGGGGTTGTTCGGCGGACTCCTGGGATCGGTGGCATGGATGAACCTCATCGCGATCAGTTTCGGAGACAGCACGCCTCAGCTATACCTGCGACTGACCCTGATGGCGTCAGCCTTCGTCTGTCTGGTCGAGTTCGGGCGCGCCGGCCTTCACACGCCTAGGCGGATCGCAGGGCGTTGGATTCACATCCCCCTCATCATTCTGGCCGCCTCGGGCGCCCTCGCCGACGTACGCATTCTCAAGATCACCCCGCGATACGCGTTGGCCCTCCCCGGCGCTATTCTCGCGGCCGTCACGCTCTATCGCGCAGCGCGGCAGGCAGTTGGTGGGAAGAGACTCCTCCAATCCACGGCCGCAGCGATGTTGCTCGTGGCTCTCACCTCGGGGTTGATCGGATCGCCCGCCGCCCTGTTTCCCGCGACAGTCATCAATCAGGAGGCATTCCTCAGACTGACCGGCATTCCACTTCCCGTGGTCCGCAGCGGCGTGGCGATCCTCATCGCCATTCTCCTCGCGCTCTACTCCGCAGCCACGGGGAGATCCGAAGGCGAATTGCTGCATCGGGTCAAGACGGCGCCCTTCGGCACGTGGCTGGTTCCATCGCTCCTTGTCGTGCTCGTGCTGGGCTGGGTTGCAACGGATGTCACCGGCAATCGCATCGAAGCCATCCTCATCAACGATGTCCGGGAGGAAGCACGATGCGTTGCGGTTGTCGTCGACCCGGAGGATGTTTCGGCCATCCCGCCGAGTGTTGCAGGCGAGTCGTCGTCGGCAGCAAGTAGGATCCGTCGCGAGGTGTCGCGGCTGCGGGAGGCCAATCATGACATCATCGCTCTGCGCATTCAGCATGGGAATCCCGATCGAACCGACTCCGCGGCGGATGCGGACGTTTTGGCGAGCGATGTTTTCGGTCCACAGGAGTACGGGGAGGAGGTTGTGGGCTGGAGCTCCGCGGGTGGGCGCTCGGTCGGTGATGGGGTCGAGTACTTTGACAAGGAGGGGAGCGAGATGGTTCGGGTCACCGTGCCTCTCGAGGCCGGAATCGGGTCCGGTCGAAGCGGTCTGACTCTCGTGATCGATCTGGATGCGCGCGGCTGGAGCTACCTCGTCTACCGTGCTCGGCTCGGCCCACTCGGGACGATGCTGCTGCTGTCACTGGCCCTGATCGCTCTCGCCCTGGCCCGCGAGCGCTCGCGCAAAGATTCGTCTCAGATGGCGGAGTCAGAGAGGAGATATCGGAGTCTGGTGGAAGGGTCCCCCGACTGCGTCCAACTGTTCGACCATCAGGGCCGGGTTCTTTCGACCAATCAGAACGGGCTGGCGATCCTCGGGTGGGATGATGCGGCGTTGCGCGGAAGACGCTACCAGGACGTGTGGCCCGAGGAGGCACGATCCGCGGTGGAAGGGGCGGTGGAGCGAGTGGTCTCCGGAGAACGCGCCGAGCTGGAGGGGGATTACGCCCGGTCGGATGGTCGGACGATCTGTCTCAGCGTCGTCCTTAACCCCATCCTCGATGCGCAGGGATCGGTCCGCTATTTCGTGGGGATTTCCACGGACATATCGGAACGACGGCGGACAGAACGTGAGAAGGAGAAACTCGAGCAGCAGCTCAGGCAGGCCCAACGCATGGAGTCAATCGGTCAGCTTGCCGGCGGCGTCGCGCACGATTTCAACAATGTGCTGACGGCGATGATGGGATACGCGGAGCTGGCCCTCGCGCGCTATGACCAGAAAGACTATGTCCGTGAGAAGTTGCGAGGCATCATCGAAGCCGGAGAGCGTGCCGGAAGGCTCACCCGTCAACTCCTCGCCTTCAGCCGCAAGCAGGTGCTCGAAATGTCCATCCTGAATCTCAACGAGACCGTCGCCTCGATGGAGACGATGCTGCGACGCCTGATCGGCGAGGACATCCGGGTTCAGACATTCCTGCCGGACGGTTTGCCGTCTGTCCGTGCAGACGTCGCTCAGCTCGAGCAGATTCTCATGAATCTCGCCGTGAATGCGCGCGATGCGATGCCCGAAGGAGGGATGCTGACGATCGAAACAAAGAAGGTGCACCTCGACGAAGCCTACGCCCGCGCCCACGCCGGAGTCACCCCCGGCGATCATGTGATGCTCGCCGTCAGCGATACCGGCTGCGGCATGGACCCAACGACAGTCAGTCATGTCTTTGAGCCCTTTTTCACCACCAAAGAGCGTGGCGAAGGAATCGGACTCGGACTCGCCACCGTCTACGGAATCGTCAGGCAACACAGCGGTACGATTGGGGTATATTCCGAGCCGGGAATCGGCTCGACTTTCAAGATCTACCTCCCGGCCGACCTCGGATCTCCTCGCCCAGACGCCCAGATGCCCCCTCAGACCCAGTCAGCCGCCAGCGGCACCGAAACCGTGCTGGTCGTCGAAGACGACGAATCGGTTCGGATACTCGTGGCCGAGACTCTCGAGAATTACGGCTACACTGTCATCAAGGCGGCCGACGCGATCGAAGCTATCAGGATAGCCCATTCATTCCCCCGAGAGATCCACCTTATGGTCACAGATGTCATCATGCCCAGGATGAACGGCAAGGAGCTTCACCAGCGCATGTCGGTCATCAGACCTCTGACCAAGGTCATCTATATTTCCGGCTATACGGACAACGTCATCGCCCATCACGGCATACTCGAAGCCGGGATCAACTTCCTGCAAAAACCGATTTCCGTCCAACCCCTCATCCAGAAGGTCCGTGACGTTCTCGACGAGTAAAGACCGCGCCGTTACTGGACGATCGCCCACAGCGCCTGCGGATGACACCGGCGCGAGCAGGCGAAGAGATAGATCTCATTGCCAAGAAACAGATAAAACTTGGTTTTCGAATATGCGTTCCGCTGCTCCGGGGTCGACGGATCTTTGGGAAACGGCAGATCTGCCGGGACTTCAATCAGGAATTCCATCTCGGCTCCGCAACCACACCTCAGGACCCGTGGACCCTGGGCCCATGATGGGACGCCCCCCAGCTTGAAGGCTCTCTTCCCGGTGACAAACTTCTGGGCTCTCCCCATGTCCTTCGTGACCTCACGGGTCTCCTCAGGAACGAGCTCCGAGATATTCAGGGCTGTTTCCGCGTCGAGTACGTATTCATCGGTTCCGGGAGGGGTAAGAAAAAACGCGTAGTGGCCCTCTCCCCGATCCCAGTGGCCATCGGGGAGCGCCCCGCTCTCCGGCGGAAACTCCGGGATGTCGTTCCAGTTTCGGCACTGGAAAACGAGAAGGTGCTCTCCCAATCGTAGCGGGCTTCCGGCGATCCCATCCAATTGCAGGACATGGACCATCGGCACTGCGCACGTCCTGCAGTGCGGCCAAGCCGCGCCCCGCGGCATGATGGGGCACCCGCCCACAGACGACCGCACCACAGTCTCCCGATTCGGAACCGGCACAATCTTGAGTTTGAAGAACCTCGCCGAAGATGTCACTCCGTCCTCCCACTTGGTGAACCGCCTGCCTCACGAGTGAGGGCGGTGCCGTCCGTCGTTCTCTCAGACTCCGGGAACACGACCACGAGCATCGTCACATCGTCGTCGAATCCGTCACCCCTTCCAGACCATGCCGCAAGGTGGTCGAAGAAGGCGTCCAGAAAGGCCTTCGGATCCTGCCGGACATGGGATTCGAGGAACCCGCTCAGCCGGGACACTCCGAAATACTCGCACGAGACGTTGGCAGCCTCGGGGACACCATCGGTAAAAAGGACGATCCTGTCGCCGGGCGCGATGCCGTGCTGCACTGCGTCATAGGTTACGGACGGGAAAAGACCGAGCGGGACGCCGTTCTGAGATAGCTCGAGGATTCTCTTCTCTGTGGATCTCCACACAAGTGGCAAGGGATGTCCCGCGCCCGCATATGTGATGGACCGCGCCTGCGCGTCGACCCAGAGGTATCCGGCGGTGATGAACTCACGTTCGAGCTGGCCGGTGAAGATCTGGTTCATCGCGCCCAGAACGCGCCCCGGATCCGCCGCATACGGGGCCTGCGATTGGAATGCCACCTTCACCATCGACGCGATCAACGCCGCCGGCACACCGTGACCGGAGACGTCCGCCAGGAGGATGCCGAGGTGGTTGTCATCCGGCGCAATGAAATCGTAGAAATCCCCGGCGACCGACGTCATGGGAAGGTACCGCACCCCGATTTCGACCCCCTGGATTTCGGGCATCGACCTCGGAAGGATCGACGCCTGGATGCGGCGGGCAGTCGCGAGCTCCTGACTGATGGCGAGCAGATGTCTCTCGCTCGCGAAGAACTTGCGAGCCGCCACGTACCCCAGGCAGCAGACGAAGAGCAGGACTCCCATCCACTCGATCCCCCGCCGGGGGGATGAACGCATCAAGGGAGCGAGGTTTTCATGCAGCGAGAAGAGACCGAGAATCAGAAAGCCGGCACGGAGGACTCGCAGCTCTCGTGTCATCCGGAGCCCGGTCAGGTAGAGGTTCCCGAGCATAACCATGATTGCAGCGACAACCAGCGGGTTGTTCGCGACCATCGGCAGGGACGGGTCCCGGGATGCGATCACGACAGTAACTGACAGCACGGCATAGGCGACCGCGATCTGGACCATGCGACGGACCGAGGACCTCCATCCGCGGCCGATGAATTCCTGGGCGAATATCGCGAACGGCACCGGAGCCACATACGTGATGATCGCCCCGAGATACACGTACGTCGCCGCCGATCCGCCCACAATCACCCGCAGCGTCGCCGCGCCGGCCATAAGCCGTACGCCATACAGCAGGCAAAATGAACCGAATGACACCATCGACAGGTCCCCCGATCTCCAGCGAACGGCGGCCACAATGATCGAGAACAACCCAAGCACCCCCAGGAGGAACCCAACGAGCACGGCCACCATGTCGCTCCTCAGATCCGTCGCCGCAAGGACCTGAAAGAGGACTGGGAAACCGGCCATGGTGTGCGGGAATCCAGTGGCTGGGATCACCTACCAATACCCCCCGATGCTACTTCGCTCCATCGTACCACGGCCCGGCCGCGCCAGCGCCATTTCCGTTGACATCAAGACCGGTTCGGCCCTATCTTCACGAGAGCATGCTCTTTTCACCCGGCGTAGCTTCGGCATATTCGCGATCCGGGTCTTCATGACAAACCCAAAAGAGGATCGACTCATCTCAGCCGCTTTGCAGCGGGGTCTTCTCAGAGCCGAAGACCTTGGATGGTTGGATGAGTACACGGCAACGCGGGAAGTGGGATCAGGCGCAACTCGGTGGGGGATCCGCATTGACAGCCTGGTGGAGAGAGGGTTTCTGAGCGAGGCCGATGTCGAGGCACTCGAACGCGAGACATCGGCCGGTCCCGACGCAGGATCCACTTCGATGCCATCGTCTGAGGATGGCAAGGATTTCGATAATCCGGTCGAGGGGTGGGATCGATACCAGATTCTCGCGCTCCTCGGTGCGGGGGGGATGGGCAAGGTATACAAAGCCTTCGATCCTCGGCTCAGGCGGTACGTAGCCGTGAAGTTCATTCATGGGGACAACCCCGATCACATTAAGCGCTTCATGCAAGAGGCTCAGGCGCAGGCAAGGATCGAGCACGACTACGTGTGCAAGACGTACGAGGTGGGCGAGGTGAACAAAAAGCCCTACATCGCAATGCAATACATTGACGGGCAGACACTGAATAGGGTCCAGGACTCGCTCACACTCGAGGAGAAGGTCGTGCTCATGCAGCAGGTCGCCGAGGCTGTGCAGGCAGCCCACAGGCTGGGCATCATCCACCGCGACCTGAAGCCTTCGAATATCATGGTCGAACGCACGGATGAGGGGAGATGGCGGCCATCCGTGATGGACTTCGGGCTGGCCAGGGAGATTGCCACGGACGGTCTGACTATGACAGGTGTTGTGATGGGTACACCCTGGTACATGTCGCCCGAGCAGGCCACCGGATCCACCAATCGGCTCGACCGGCGGAGTGACGTCTACAGCCTCGGGGCGACCTTCTACGATCTTCTCGCGCATACCCCGCCGTTCCTGGGGAGTGGGGCGAGTGTTCTGGTCAAGCTCACCCAGGAAGAACCGCCGCCTCTGCGCACGATCGACAGGTCGATCCCGGAGGACCTCGAGACAATCATCATGAAGTGCCTCGAAAAGGAGCCGCAGCGACGCTACGACTCGGCCCGGGAGCTGGCGGCGGATCTGCGCCGCTACCTCGAAGGCGAGCCGATCCAGGCGCGCCCGGCCACATGGACCTACCGGGTCGTGAAGAAGGCGAGGAAGCACAGGGTCGCGGTCGTCGCTGTCAGCTTCGCTCTCCTCGTGAGCGTCGTCTCGCTAGGGATGTGGCTGCATGGGCGTTGGACGGCGGCAGCGAGGGCAACGCTGGCACAGCGGCTGGGCCAGGAGGTGGAAAAGCTGGAGGGAACGTTACGCCAGATCTACACTCTCCCTCTCCACGACGTCCGGCGCGAGAAGGCCATGATTCGAACCGAGATGGAACGCGTGGCCGAGCAGGTCACGAGAGAGATGGGAACGGTCGGTGAGGCCTCGGGCTCCTATGCACTCGGACGCATCTCCTTGGCGTTGCAGCAATACGACAAGGCCAGGGTGCATTTGGAGAGAGCGTGGAAGATGGGGTATCGGGAGCCGGAGGTGGCGTATGCGTTGGGACGGGTGATGGGAGAGCTGTATCAACGCGAAATGGACGAAGCCGCGAAGCTCGGCAGCAAGCAACAGCAGGCGGCTCAGAGGCGCGAGATTGCGAAACTCTACGGCCAGCCGGCCCTGACGTATCTCGAGGCGAGTCGGGGTCTGAAGATGGAGTCCCCGGAGTACACCGAGGCGCTGATTGCATACTGTGAAGGCAACTACGACGAGGCGCTGAAGAAGGCAGAGACATCGTTCCGGAATGTCCCGTGGCTCTACGAGGCCAAGCTCCTGATGGGCGACATCCTGACGGAGGTCGGCTCACGGAGGCGCGAAACGGGTGACCTGGACGGCGCATGGGAAAACTATCGTGAGGCGGAGGCCGCCTACGCCGACGCCATTCGCATAGCTGAGAGCGACGTCAGGGGTTACAGGGACCTCTGCGAGGTTTGTTCGCGAGAACTTTATGTTGAGATCCATGGCCGGGGGCGGGACCTGGAACAGATCAAGGACAAAGCGCTGACGGCGTGTGATCAGGCATTGAAGGTTGATCCGGATGCTGCGGATACGTTGATAGAGGTGGCTCGCGTCCACTCGAACTGGGCCGACTATTGGGCCCGGCGCGGCATGGATCCGTCGGAGGACCTGGAGATATCTGTCTCGGCCCTGGAGCGTGTCCTGAAAGCCGATCCTGGCGATGCGGATGCCCACGCGAACCTGGCACTCGCGTACTGGGAGCGGGCCAAATACGAATCCGAACATGGCAAAGATGCGATCGGCGATCTCCAGGCGGCCATCCAGAGCGCCGGGATGGCTGTCACGATTCAGCCGAACCTGACAGTGGCCGTCAACGCTCTGGGGCTCGCCTACATGGATCGGGGGGTGGCCGAGCTCCGGGTGGGCAAAGATCCCAGCGCTTCTCTCAGCGAGGCGATCAGACATCTGCAGAAGGACGCTGAACTTGAACCGGACGCCGTCCGCCCTGTCCTTAACCTGGGCATTGCCAACTATCTGAAGGGCAGCTACGAGTGCACTCACGGTGCCGACCCGCGTGCCTCGCTGAATGCCGCGGTCGAAGCGCTCAGCCGGGGCGCCGGGATGAACCCGGCCGAGATCTACGCCCCTCGCTTTCTCGTCGCGGCTTATCGCAGCCTTGGCGAGTACGGGCTCTGGAATGGGTCAGATCCACGGCCAGCGCTGAGCGATGCGCTACGGAGTTATGAGGCCGTCCTCAAACTCTCACCTCACGACCTGATTTCCAGCCTCGAAGCGTGTGGCGCGCTCACGATTCGGGCATTGTTTGAGATGGACGGGGGGCGCTCACCGGAAAAAGACCTTGCCTCCGCCCGCGAGTGCGCACGGAGGGCACTCGATACGGATCCGACGATCAGTGTTGTTTATCAGTGCGCCGGCGAAATCGACATCGTTCAGGCGCGCTGGCACGTCTTGAACGGAATAAGCCCGGACGCCGCCTTCGAAAGAGCGCGCCTCGCTCTCATGAAGGGCCACCAGCTCAACCCCGTGGACTCCGAGCTCTGTGCGGTGCTGGCCGATCTGTGCCGATGGCGGGCGCATTCGAGATCCGTGCACCGGCAGGACCCGAGTCGTGATATTCGACAAGGGCTCGACTGGATCGAAAAAGCGCTCCAGATCGATCACACCAACGCTGAGGCCCTGGCAACCCGCGGCGCTTTGTATCTCATCCAGGCGCGCGCGGAACCCGATCCGCTGGAAAAGGAGAAGTCCCTCCAGGCAGCCAAAGAGGCACTGAGCCAGGCCGTCAGCTTCAACGCGAACCTGGCCCACAGGTTGGCGCCGCACATCGAGGAAGCAGCAGCCCACACGCATTGATGCGGGATCTCAGACGCCTGGGCCCTCAGCACTCGTGGCGCGGCTTTGCAATCACACGTGATTGTAAATATGGTAGGAGGACACTACACTGGAATCTCGATGATCGAGCCAGAGACTGGTGCAGCGTGAAAAGAGTCGTTGGTGTCGCGATTCTCAGGTCAGCCACCCGGTTGGCCGGCGACGGACGCACGTCCCGGGACGAGATCGTTCGTCTCTCTCAACTCCTGGCCGCCAAGGATTACACCTTCGCCATCACCAGTATCACGGCGCTGGTGCGAATCAGGTGAAAGACCAGGACGATCCGGAGGCAACGGGCGCGGACGCACGTTTCGCGGCCGCTCTGGATGCTTACAGCGATCTGCTCCGACGCGCGGTCTCACGCTATTGTCCGCGTGATTCGCGTATCCAGTGCGCGGATATCGAGCAGGAGGCGCGGGTGCGGCTGTGGCGAGCATTCCGTGATGAGAGAGAAATCACCGACCTCGCGTCCTATATCTACAGGATCGCGGCAACGGCCACGATCGATGCGGTACGCCGCGTGAAGGCGCGGCGCGAGGAGCACCTGGGGGAGGAAGGTGAATGTGAAGAGAACGGTCCCGGTCTGTGGGTCCGACCCCCGAAGGATCCCGGGCAGTCACCGGAGCGGCAGGCCGAAATGGGAGAGGTGGTTCGCAAGGTGGATGAGGCGCTCGCGCTGCTTCCCGAGGAGAGTCGCCGGGCCGTCGGCCTCTATCTGCAGGGGATGACATGCCATGAGGCAGCCGAGCTCCTCGGCTGGACAGAGCCCAAAGCCAGGAACATCATCTACAGGGCGCGCGACGCCATGCGGCGCACCTTGAGCGCCTGGGGGATCGACTATGAAGTTGAGTAGCGACCAGTTGAAGGACGAATATCAGCGACACAGAGCACGCCGCTCCGGCGGCTCCGCGGCCTGCCCCGACACCGACCTGCTCGCTCGTCTCGCCTCACACGATCTCACTGCCGCAGATCGCGATCGCGTGACCGACCACATTCTCGGCTGTTCCGACTGCGCCGATGAGTACCGCGTCGCTCGTTCTCTGTCCAGCTGGGCTGAGGAGACGGCTGTCTCGATCGCTCGACCGACACGCTCGACGACCGCCCGCGCTCGCTCAGCTTCCGTGGGTGTGCTCAGATTCTTCGCTCGACCCCTGCTCCTCCAGACGGCTGCAGCGCTTCTCCTGCTTGCCTCATCCGCACTCATCGTTGAGCTCCTCATCCTGCGCGGGGACCTGAGGCGTTCTCAGGCAACACTCGATGATGCAATCTCACTGTCCCAGCGCTACGAGAAGCAGATCGCTGAGCTTCGCCGCGCCCCACTCCAGACGCCCGATGCGCCGATGCCGCAGGTCAATGTGCCCATCATCGACCTCGACCCGCGTGACAGCGTGCGTGGAGAGACAACGGCGCCCGTCGTCGTGCTGGCGGCCTCGGCGACGCTCGCGACGTTCATCCTCACTCCCGGGGAGCCGCCGGTGCCGGGGGAGTATGGGCTCGAGATCGTCGATCCCGCCGGGAAGATCTCCTGGCGCACCCAGGGACTCGCGCCCGGTCCCGACGATACATTCACGATCGCCGTCCCGAGCCAGATGCTGACCCCGCCGGGCATCTATCATTTCAGGCTCTCCCGCGTTTCCAAGACCCGGATGACTCTCCTCCACGCCTACGCTATCCAGGTGCGACGCGAGTAGGACAATGCGTCGTGGACCGGCCCCCACCTTCGGCCATGTGGCTGCCCTGACGGCAGGGCTGTTGCTGTGCCCTCCGCCGCTGCCTGCCGTGTCCGGGCCGGCCAACCAGGCGACCGGACGGAATGCGCCCGCGCCTGCACTTTTGCCGGCTCCAGGCCAGACGATCTCTCGGCAGGTGTCCGGCGGCGATGTGCACCTGTACCAATTGACCCTGGCCGCGGGCGATCTCCTGGACCTCGTGGTCCAGCAGCGGGGGATCGACGTCGTGGTCACGCTCCGTGGACCAGGCGGCATCGAGATGGAGGTCGATCGGACCCTCGACGACGGTCCCGAGCCGATGCTCTACATCGCCCCGGCAGCAGGTGAGTACGCGATCGAGATCAACGCTCCGACACCCGGCGCACGCACCGCTCACTACGATCTGCGCGTTCGCCGGATTCGAGAGGCCACCGGGGCCGACCGGACGCGTCTGGCCGCCGAGCAGCTGGTGATCGAAGGGGAGGCGCTGCACGCTCAGGCGACGGAGACCTCATTGAACCAGGCTGCCGCGAAGTACGAGGCCGCGCTGCCTCTGTTTCGTTCGGCGGGCGAGGCCGTGCGCCTGGCCATAGCTCTGGACAATCTCGGGCGGGTCGCCGGGGATCTGGGAGACCCCGTGAAGGCTCTCGATCGTTTCCAAGCCGCTCTCGCGCTCTTCCGCGAGGCCGGTGAGGATGCATCCGCTGCCGCGACCCTCAACAACATCGGCTCCGTCTACGACGATCTCGGCGAAAAGCAGAAGGCGCTCGACTGCTATCTGGAGCTGCTTCCGGTCTTCCGCTCCTTGGAGATGCCCGTTGCCGAGGCGATCATGCTGAACAACATCGGCTATATCTACGAGTCTCTTGGCGACGACGAGCTGGCTCTCGACTACTTCTCTCGCGCGTTGCCTATCCGCAGAGCGATCGGCGAGCGGCAGGGCGAGGCGATCACGCTCGAGAACATGGGGCGCTTATACGCCGGCGGGGGGCTCGCCACAAAGGCCCTCGACTGCCTCTCCCGCTCCCTGGACGCGTATCGTGCGATCGGCGATACGCGAGGCGAAGCAAGTGCCCTGGCCAACGTGGCCGCGGTCGAGCATGCGCGAGGAGATTTCAAGGGCGCGCTGGCATCATTGTCGCGCGCACTCCCGATGTTCCGATCGGCGGGCGACCGGCGAGGCGAGGCAGGGACGCTGCTGCGGATCGGGGAGATCCACCGCACGATGGGCGACAGCCAGGGTGCGCGTACCTGCTTCGACGCGGCCTTGCCGCTGGCCCGTGCCGCGGTGGACAACGCGCGTGAGGCCGGCATTATCGCCGCCATGGCACGGCTCGAGCGGGATCGGGGAGATTTGGCACAGGCGCGATCGCTCGCCGAGGCGGCGGTCCGCATTCACGAAGCCTCTAGAACCAAGGTGGCGTCCTTCGATCTTCGTGCTTCGTATTTCGCCTCCAAACAGAGTGATTACGATCTTTTGGTTGAGATTCTCATGTCCGCGCACAAGCAGAAGCCGTCGGATGGATACGAGCGTGCCGCGCTGGACGCGCACGAGCGGGCCCGGGCCCGAAGCCTCATCGATCTGTTGGCGGAGTCGCGCATCGACATCAGGGAAGGTGTGGACCGCGCTCTGCTGGATCGCGAGCAGACCCTCCTCGCAGAGCTCAGCGCGAAGGAGGCTTCCCGCGCGCTCCTGTTTCAAGCCTCGGGCGATGCGCGGCAGGTTCAGGCCGTCGACGGAGAAATCCAGGATCTCCTGGCTGGCTGTCGTGAGATCGAGGCCCGCATTCGCTACGAAAGCCCTCGCTATGCCGCCCTCGCACAGCCTTCCGGCCCGCTGCAGAGCCAGGATATCCAGCGCTCGCTCGACGACGAGACGCTCCTCCTCGAGTACGCGCTGGGAGATGACAGGAGTCACGTGTGGGCGCTCACGCGAACATCGCTGTCAACCTACTCGCTGCCCGGTCGTGTCGGGATCGAGGAGCTGGCGCGCCGCGCCTACGAGCTGATGTCGACAAGCCAGAAACGCACGGTGCGAGTCCAGAGCGAGATGGCGTCCGAGAGGCTCAGCGGTGTTCTGCTCGGGCCCGTGAGCTCCCTCCTCACCAAAAGGCGCATCGTCGTCGTCGCCGACGGAGCGCTGCAATACGTTCCATTCGGCGCTCTCCCCGCCCCGCCCCGCTCGGCCCCTCACCTCAGTCGCACCGCGCCCGTCCTGCTCCTGGCCGACCATGAGGTCGTCCACCTTCCATCTGCCTCAGCACTCCGCTTTCTGCGCGACGCGAGGGCCCGGAGGGAGGTTTCGACCAAGGTCGTGGCCGTCCTGGCTGATCCCGTCCTGGCTCGCAACGATGACAGGGTCCGAGCCGATCAGAAGATCGCCCCGATCTCTCTGTCGCGAGACCTCACCAGATCGGCCGCTGAGGCTGGGGTGCAGGACCTGGGCCGCCTCCCGTATACGAGGGCGGAGGCCGAGGCCATAGCATCGGTCGTGGATGAAGCCGGCTGTCTGAAGGCGCTCGATTTCGACGCCAACCGAGCGCTTGCGCTCAACGGCTCTCTCTCCTCGTACCGGATCCTCCACTTCGCGACACACGCTCTCCTGGACAGTCGCCATCCGGATCTGAGTGGCATTGTCCTGTCGTTGGTCGACCGAGACGGGCGGCCGCAGGATGGTTTCCTGCGGCTCCATGACGTGTACAACATGAAGCTCTCCGCAGATCTGGTCACGCTGAGTGCCTGCCAGACGGCGCTGGGCAAAGAGATCAGGGGAGAGGGGCTGATAGGCTTGACGCGGGGTTTCATGTACGCCGGCGCGCCGTGCGTGGTGGCGAGCCTCTGGAGCGTGAAAGACCAGGCGACCGCGGAGCTGATGAAGCGGTTCTATGTGGCGATGCTGAAGCGGGGGATGAAACCCGCCGCGGCGCTCCGCGATGCGCAGCTCTCGCTATCCAGGGACAGCCGTTGGCAGGCGCCCTACTATTGGGCCGGCTTCATCGTGCAGGGCGACTGGGAGTGACGCCTCAGTGGAGTGGGGCGATACTTCTTGCTAGCCATTAGCCTTTGGACGTTAGCTCCGAACGGTCGACCGGCATGAATTGCGGGCGGGCGTGGTTTCTGGCTGATCGGTGGAACGCCAACGGTACCGATCTCCTTCCGGGGCGAATAGCTAACGGCTAATTCCCAACGCGGCGGAGCCGCAACCAAGCAGCGCGGGTTTATGGGCATGTTGTCCCACCGCAGAGGCGCGGAGTGCGCAGAGGGGTACCTCTTCTCTGCGTCCTCTGCGTCTCTGCGGTGAACAAGTTCTAGCCATTTCGTATCAACACTCAATTCCATAGACACTATGCTCATTCGACGTCTCCGCCTCGAATGAGAGGCTCGCTCCGCTCGCAGACCACGTGGACGTAGTCCTAGACGTAGACGTAGTCGTTGACGTAATCGATCGGGATCCATCGTCCACGTTTACGTCTACGTCTACGATTACGATATCCGGTCGGGTGGCCCTGACAACATGTTGGCAAGAACCGAGCGCTAAGGCGCCTCATGGCCACGAGGGAGAGGCCGGAGGTCAGGGGAACGGACGCAGGCGTTCCACAGCTCGCGGGCATATGTTTGACATGTCCCCGTGAGATCTGTTACGAGGTTACGCGATACCTGATCGTGCACACCACAGCGGCGCTCGGGAAGAAAGGAACAACGAGGATTCGCATCTCCCTGCTCGATTTCGTCAGGGAACTGCCACTCCTGAGAGGCCTGTGGCCGGGCCGCGCCACCAATGCGGGCGACCCCGCTGGAGAAGATGGTGTGGGGCAGAACCAGTGGTTCACGATCCCACCGCCTGAGCGAGTCCACTCGCGTGGCAATCTCTCGGACGTCAGGTCCGAGCCCGACGGAGGCGGCGCGACCGGGACGGTGGTGGCGCAGCGCTCGCGAGGCGAGGCGGCGCCGCGGCCGGACGACCCGCTGGACGCTGGCAGGCCGGGAGGGTCCGAGTCTGGCCGGAAGAGCGAAGCGGAGCCGGCGTGGGTTTCGAGCACCCAGCCATGGCAGCGCAGCGCCTCATCACGTCCGCGCATGAAGGAGGTCTTACAACACCGCGCCCTGTTCACGCTGGAGTCCTTCCTCACTGAGCTCAGCGGCAGGATTCCATTGGCCCGGAGAGACAATGGTGTGATGAGCCTGGAGATCGCGGGTCTGATCGAGCGGGCGGTGACGGAGGAGGAGGCGGCCCTGAGCGATGCGCTGGCATCCGGCGAGGCAGCCGCGACGGCGGAAATCAGGCAGGAAGGTCTCGTCTTTCTGAACGACCTCGCTGCGCTCCTCTGGAGCCGCAATCTGCTGAACCAGGATTCGGGCAACCAGGAGTTTCTGGCTCGAAAGCTCATGGATTTCATCTACCGTTCGGCGGCGAGCTTCTCGCCCCCGCTCCGTCGCAAGGTCCTGGCATTCTGCGTCAATCCGCAGACTTCCGAGAAGCCCCGTTTTCTCGTCCAACCCGATGCGATGCTCCCGGAGCTGCGTCACGCCCTGGACTGCTCCGGGTGTCTCTGCTCGTTCCTCCTGTCGCCCACGGAAACCGGGACGAGGACGACAGTGATCGATCAGGTTGAGGGGAAGGCGATGAGGATCGCTTGTCGACGGATGCTGATCGAGTCGGCTTCTTCGGCTTGCGTCTCGGCGCTCTCCACGATTCGACCCGAATCGCTGACGTACTCGGCGATGGAACATCTGCTGGAGCTGGTGCGCGCCGGCACGACCGGATCGCCTCCTCTCACCTCCGATCTGATGCTCGTTCTCGAAACCCATGCGCGGCGGATCGGACCGGATGTGGACCTGGCGCTTTATGAGCTTCATTCGTACCTCTCCTACCAGTTCGACCGTTGGACGAGGGCCCTTCCGGAGCTGGTCATCATCGGCAGCCCCGGGAATATGACCCGCATGCGAACGATTTCGGACGAGCTCGGGCGCTGTCCCGGTCCGTCGGGGCTCGATCGGATCAAGCGGGATTTCGCCGAAATCCTTGGATCTCTTCTCGCCGGCTGCAACGATCCAGAGAGCGCGACATTCCAGTCTCGCGTGATCGACGCTCTGGATAACATCTGTCTCTTCGAGGAGTTGCACGGTCCCATCAAGCAACTCGACATGGCGGTGCACGCGCTGCGATCGATGGGCGGCCTCGTGCAGTCCCTCATTACCAAGGAGATCCCGCTGGACGAGGAGACGAGGTTGACCACCTTTCTCGACGCAGTCGGCCGGGCTGGCCGGGCCGTTCAACTCGGCGACGAGCGTCGCGTCACCTCGCTCGTGATCGATCTCCTCCCCGGATTCCTCTCCTGCGCCCTCCCGGCGACCTCCAGAGGCACGGCCTCATGGAGGCGTCTCTATGAGGAGCTCCAGAAGAAGGCGGGCGATATTCTGAGCACACTCAACGGCGGTCAGTGGGATGCTTTCATGGACGGCATCAAGTGGGTCCGGGAGCTGGAGAGGCGTCAGGTGGACGTCGCCTCACCGGCCGAGACGATGCACTTCGTCTCCCAGAAGGACGGGGAGCTCTGCGATCACGGCATCCAACACATCGTTGATGAGTCGCTCATCGTCCAGCAATACGAGCTTTTCTCCCGTGTCTTCCTCCCCCCGATCAAGGAGACCATTACGAGTATCAAGAGTCTCTTCGTCAAAAACCTCGACACCCTCCTCGAGAGCCCGTTCCTTCGCGAGAGACACGATGCGATGAAACACATGTTGGATGTCCAGCACCCGCTGGCCACGGCCGAGATGTTCTTCTACTCTCTGGGCAACATTGTGGCCGATCGGTGGATTCGAGGCAGGGAGGCATCCAACGAGACGCCGACTTTCGAATTCCTTCCCCTGATCGGTGAGTGGCGAGGGGCGAAGGAGCCTCCGGCACTTCAGGGCCACGCGTTCACGGACAACCTCCTGGCGTTCTTGACCAGGCTCTATCCTCTCTCGCCTCGGGAGGTGTCTGAGACGGTCGGCGAGTTGGTCCGAACCCTCGATGCCCACGATATGAAGGCCTTCCCGACCGAGGAAAAGCGCCAGTCCCTGACCGCCTGGCTCCAGCGCCTCATCGACAAGGCACAGCGCGAGAACGAAAGAGTGTTCTCTCCGCGGTTCCTGGAAAGCGTCTCCTTCATGCGACGCATCCCTCCTGACGTAAACCCGGATATTCACGCGTTCTTCTGCTCGGTCCTCTTCCCGCACACACTCCGAGCGGCCGTGCGACACATGATCAGGGATTCGCTGGAGGAGCGGCGACAGAAGGAGCCGGCCGTAACAGAGGGCGGCCGGGAGCGGACCGTGGCGAAGATACTCGACTTCTATCAACTCCGGGCGGAACAGACTGTCGAGGAGTGTGCCCTCCTTTACGACAGCACCGTCTCACTCGTCCGGCAGGCGACGCTTCCCGCCGCGAAGGCGACGGCGGCCGCCTCCAGCTCCTCGCCGGCCGGCGCGGCGACGGAGGGAGCGTTCAGCCCGGATCTGCTGGACCAGCTCAGCACCCCCGACCGCCTCGAGAATCCCTTCTCGAATCTGTGACGCTTCGCGCCGAACGGAGAGTGAGGCGGGAGTCGCACGCCGGATGAATGCCGGAAGAATCTGCGAAATCCGCGCAATCTGCGGTTTCGTACGGAATGGACTCGCCTGAATCGGCGCCTCGACCTTGCCGCAGCCCGGCGCCGCCAGGACCACACATCGGCTGTGCGCGCGATTGGTGTAGAATGTCGCTTCGAATGAAGATCACAGGCCCGCCGTTCAAGCGAATCCTGATCGCGAATCGCGGTGAGATCGCTGTGCGTGTCATTCGGGCGTGTCGCGAGATGGGCATCGAATCGTGCTCAGTCTACTCGGACGCGGACAGGCGTGCTCTGCACGTCCTCATGGCGGATCGCGCCTGGCCGCTCGGCGATCCCGTCTCGCGGAACAGCTACTTGAATATCGAAAAAATCCTCGACGCGGCGCGCGCCATGGATTGCGAAGCGATCCATCCCGGCTACGGCTTCCTGGCCGAGAACGCCGGTTTCGCGCGCCAGGTTGAAGAATCAGGGCTGACATTCATAGGCCCACCGGCTGCCTGCATCGAAGCGATGGGCAGCAAGACGGCGGCCCGGCAGGCGGCGAGCGACGCGGGGGTTCCGGTGGTCCCGGGAGCGATGTCGCATGTCTCTGAGGACGAGCTGGAAAAACTGACGGGACGCATCGGCTATCCCGTGCTGCTGAAGGCGACGGCCGGAGGCGGCGGTAAGGGGATGCGGATCGTGCGGGATCCTCAGGGTCTCGATGCCGCATTCCGCGGGGCCTCCTCGGAAGCCGGTGCCGCCTTCGCCGACTCGTCGGTCTACGTCGAGAAGTACTTCGAGAACGCGCACCACATCGAGGTGCAGGTGCTATTCGACAACCATGGGCACGGGGTGTACCTGGGCGAGCGCGAGTGCTCCGTGCAGCGCCGCTACCAGAAGGTCCTCGAAGAAACGCCGTCGCCGTTCATCGACGACGCGATCCGGGCAACGATGGGGGAGTGCGCCGTGCGCCTTGCCTCGGCCGTCGGGTACCGAAATGCCGGCACGATGGAGTTCCTGGTCGACGACCAGCGCAACTTCTATTTCTTGGAGATGAACACGAGACTACAGGTCGAACATCCGGTGACCGAGATGGTCACGTCGATCGATCTCGTGAAAGAACAGATCCGGCTGGCGGCCGGCGATGCACTGGGCTATGGTCAACACGACATCCACCCCAGGGGCCACGCGATCGAATGCCGGATCTACGCGGAGGATGTCGAAAACGATTTTCTGCCCTCGCCCGGGAGAATCGTCCGCTTGGACGAACCGGGCGGGGGGCCCGGGATCAGGAACGACAGCGGCGTCTACGAGGGCTTCACGGTCCCCATATACTATGATCCGCTGATCTCCAAGCTCGTGGCCTGGGGAAGGGATCGCGCCGAGGCGATCGGGCGGATGCGGAGAGCCCTGCGCGAGTACCACGTGACGGGCATCAAGACGACGATCCCGCTGATGCACATGATCCTTGCGCATCCTGGCTTTGTCGCCGGCAACTACTCGACCTCGCTCATCGATCGCCTGACGGCGCGGAGGCGCGGGGGCGAGCATGTCGAGGACGTGGCCTTGGCTGCTCTGGCCGTGCAGCTTCTCGAAAACCGGAGGGCGAAGTCCGGTCCGGCGTCCGGCAGTCATGGCGCGGCTTCCGCGTGGAAGCGATTCTCCCGCGCCGAGAGCTTGAGGAAGAGATGAAGTTCGACGTGCAGTATAAGGGGCGCGCGATCCGGCTGGACATCACCTCAGAAGACTCGCTCTACCGGTTGGAGTACGAAGGCAAGAAGATCGGGTTCCGATGCGAGAGGATTGATGAGAGTTGCCTGTCGATCATGATCGGCGAGAAGAGCTACGAGGCCCATGTGCACGCGGCTCCGCCCGCCTATGGGGTACAGCTCCAGGACCTGAGCTACGATTTCGAGGTCATGGAGGGGGGGACGGGGGCGGCCGGGGTGAGGCGGGGCGGTGTCGGGCCGCATCGAATCACCGCACCGATGCCGGGCAAGGTGGTGAGCGTGCTGAGAGCGCCGGGGGACGCTTTAAAGGAAGGTGACGGTGTGGTCGTCATCGAGGCGATGAAGATGCAGAATGAGCTCCGCACGCCGCGCGCGGGCACGCTCAAAGAGATCCGCGTCGCCGCCGGCGAAACCGTCGAATCTGGCGCCGTCGTGGCCATCATCGTCCCGGCTGCGCAAGCGAAGACAGACGCAGTCTGATCTGCTCTCCGCTTACGGCCTCTGTATTGCCCGGTCTCGCCCGGATCGGCGCGAAGCAATCGGCGACATCTGCGAGTCAATCTGTGAAATCTGCGGTTTCCGGGACTTTGCCGTAGACTTGCGCCGCCAGGGATCTTCCGTTGACACCGGAGACACCGCGTCCTACATTCTGAACAGAACACAAGTTTCGCGGTCTCACGGCTTCCAGACACAATTGAGAACCGGAGGTGCGTCATGGCAGTTCGACTTCGGGGCGCCGCCATTCTGGGATGTTTTACTACAGTCGTAGCATTCACGCGCATCGAGCCGGTCGACGCCGGCAGGCGCCTCGGCTTCCCGGCTTCGTTGCAACGCCCGGCAGATCTTCTCGCCAGGACCTTCCCGGAGTTCATCCCTGCTTTGAGAGCGTACGGGGGCGGCGGATATGACCAGTTTCAACGAAACGATCTCAAGAAGCTCGGGCTCGTGTATGTCCAGGGGCTCGTGGATCTCACGTGGGGAAACCTCGAGCGGGGAGACAACGTCTGGAAGTGGAGCGCGACCGATGAGAGCATGAACAAGCTGGCCCGGAAGGGGTTGAAGGTGATTGCGTTCATCATCTGCCCCAAATCGCCGGGCCTGCCGTGGGACGAGACGATCGAGAGAGACGACCCGAGGTTCGTGGCTCAGTACGAAGAGTTCGCCTACGAGCTCACGAAGCGGTACCAGGGGCATCCAGCCTGGTCCGGAATCGTGGCCGTCTGGGGAGGCTCGGCAGACGTCTGGGATCAGGATTACCCGCTCACGGACCCGGAAGTTGTCGTCCCTTTGATCAACGCGGCATACGACGGGATCAAGCGAGCAGATCCGACGACGATTGTGGCCGGGTTCAACTTTGCCACGACAGCGGGGAGCAAGGGCGACTGGGAGCTCTTTCACAGGCGTGCCTTCGCCCTCTCACCGAAGTTCGACTGGTACGGAGCGCAGACTCACGGAATTCCGGCGACGTGGCTCCTCGAACAGGGCAGCTATAGCGGGGTTCAGGGGCTGGTGAATGTCCGGCGATTCCTCGACGCGCATGGATACGCGGACAAGCCGATCTGGCTGAACGAAGGTGGATTCTTGTTCGGCGAGGACCTCGGAGGCATGCCGGAACAAGCTCATGCGGAACAGACGGCTGAGACTTTCATCGTTTCGAGGACGCTCGATCTGGATCTGAAAGGCTGGGTTTTCTTCGAGTACTTCGGCAAGGAGCACGTAGGCGAAGACTTCGGGATCATGACAACCCTGGATCAAGCCTCTCCGCCGCGACCGAGGCTTTCCTGGACTGCGTACAAGACTCTCAATCGCACCGTCCGGTTCTTCGATTACAGGTTCGAAACGAAGATCTCCGGGCGCGCCAACCAGGCGACCCCGCCGTTCGTGCTCCGGTTTGCACACCGCACGAACAGCTCGTCCAAGCTCTGGGTGGTCTTCTCGCCGCGGCCGCGTCAGAAGGGACAGGAGCCCGTGCCACAGGCCGTGACGATCAACATTGCGCCAGCGACCCGAGCCACCCAGGTCACGATGCTGGGATCGACAAGCACGATCCAGGCGGATGCCTCAGGCAATATCACGATCCAGTCCACGAGCGCGCCGGCGTATGTGAAGGCCGTTCTTTCCTCAGTCCGGTGAGGTCGGCGGCGCGCCTTGTGACCACCTGAACCTCGCCAGCTCGACGTCTTGAACGAAGATGAGTAGCCGGTTCGCTCGGCCACCCGCGTCCCTGAAGTTGTAGGTGCGCCCCCCGCGGATCTTGACGCGGAGGTTCCCCCTCGCGTAGTCGATTTCGACCTTCTCGATGTCTGGAAATGGTGTCGTAAATCCGTCCTCGCCTTGGGCCGCGTCGTAGCGTAACCCTGCGTCGATAGCCGAGAGCCGCCCAGTGCACGATCCTAGGAAATGCCTGTGAACGACGTCGATCGACGTCTCGAGCCGCACGTCGTTGAATTGAGTGAGGATGTTCCGGCTTTCGGAGAGGGCACCGATCTCGTCAGATCCGTCTCCCAGCGCCGGCTCACCCGGCGTCCCGCTGGCGGGGCGCTTCTCCGGCGACCGATCCGCAGGTACCGGCTTCTGGATTCCGCGCGGAACATTTCCGCCGGACGACTCCATCCCAAGCCAGTTCGACACCAGCAGGGCCACCCCAACGACGATCCCGACGGAGATCGGCCCAATCAGCCAGAGACGTGACTTCAACATCCGACGTATCTCCAAACCCAAATCAAGTACTCGCGTGGCTGCCAACCGTACCACGCGGTGAAGGACAAAGAGGGTGAGGAATGTCACTCTCGCGTCCAGGCCGCCTCAGGCCCGATCGCGGTGCCTCCTGGTCAATCAGCGTAGCAGAGCGTTGATCCGGGGACCTCCAGCTCCCGTTCTCACGTTCACCCCGCGGGGCGGTGGTTGGGCGAGCGTCCCTCCCGTCGCTCCAACCCGAATCCAGGAACCGGCATGAGCTGCTTGCCTGTGTGGTAGCCAGGAGGGAACAGTCTCTGATAGAGTCCGGATCACGTGGAGTGGGATAGCGCGATGTCACCGGACCGTAAAGTAGTGACGTTGTGCGTTCCGCGAGATACTGCGGAATTCGCCGTAGTGCAGGGCTTGCTCGCTGAGGCGGGAATCGAGTTCGTTTCGAAAAACGTTCAGCTCCAGAATCTCGTTGGCTACGGACAGATCGGCGGCCTCAATCCTGTGGTGGGTCCGATCGAAATCTTTGTAGCCGCAGAGGACGCTGAGCGTGCGCGGGAGGTTCTCGCCGTCCCGGTCGGTTCGGAAGCCACCGACGTTGGCCCTGCCGATTCGTGTCCCTCGTGTGGCATGCCTACGGCAGGTGATGGGAATTGCGAACAATGCGGGTCATCCGTGCAGCCGACTCAGTTCATGCAGACAGAGGCCGGCCGGGTGAGCGATCTGGACGAGGCCGCCGTGTCTGAGCTTGGCCGGAAGATTCGTCACTTGTCATTCGCAAGTTTCTTGCTGTCATTCCTCTGGGCAGGTGGCATTGGTTCTGCCCTCGGAGTCTTTTTCGGTGTACGAGCCGTCATGCTGTCCCGTGCCCACTCCACCGCACACGCGCCAGTCGGTTTGGCGGTCCCCGGTATCGCGCTTGGTGTGCTCGGCTTGCTCGCCACGCTGGTCTCCTTGAGAGAGTGGGTGCCGTAGCCCACTTTCATCCCGCTTGGCCGGACACGGCGGGGATGTGCCGACATCGGATCACTTCGCCACATCCACCGCCGTGACATTGTCATCCGGGTTGCGGTCGATGAGCTTGTTGATTGGGTCGATGCCGGCGCGCGCGGGCTTCTCTTTGACGACGAGGTCAAACTCCGTGTGCGGCTGCGTGATGTGGCGCTTTTCTAGGAACAGAAAACGGTCGGCTCCCTTGTCGCCTTCTGCCATCACGCCGATGTCGATCCAGTCGTCGATCGCTTCCGGGGTTTCGCGGCCTTGGCCGTCGGCTCGCAGCTTCTGCGCGTCGACTTCGAGCTTCACCTCGTAGGTGCCGTCGGGGCGGCGCGTCGCCGTTGCCTGGGTCGCTCGCAGATCGTATAGCGTGATCCGCTCGAACAGGTCCTCGATGATCCCTTGCTTCTCCGGCGGCACGGCCGCTCGGATGAAATCCAGGAGCTCGATCGAGGTCGTGTACGGCGGTTCCTGGTACGCGGCCTTCTTGATGTAGGCGGCAAGCGCCCCGTTCAGCGCCTCTTCGCCGATGTAGTCTTTCAAGGCGTACGTCACGAGACTGCCCTTGTGATAGTGGATGTACGGCTGGTTCTCGACCAGCATGAGCGGCATTTCCTCGGCGAGCTCCCCTCCGCGTCCCTTCAAATACCGGTCAAGCTCGTACTTGAGATAGCGCCGCATCTTCTCCGGACCGTACTCCTTTTCCATGACCATGAGGGCGGAATACTGTGCCAAGGTCTCAGACATCACCGTGGCCCCCTGGACATATCCTCCGACGACCTGATGGCCCCACCATTGATGCGCGACCTCATGCGCCGTCACGTAGAAAACGTAGTCAATGGCCTCGGGGTCGCGATTGTCGGCAATGAACCCGATGCTCTCCGAGTAGGGGATCGCATTCGGGAACGACTGCGCGAAGCGCTCATATCGAGGGAACTCGAGAATGCGCACCTGCCGGTGTTGATAGGGACCTAACTCGGTCGTGTAATAGTCGAGCGACTTCTTCACGGCATAGATCATCCGATCCACGTTGTAGGCGTGCGCCTCATCGTAGTAGACCTCGATCGCGACGTCCTTCCAGCGATCCTTCTTCACCTTGTAGCGGGCCGAAAGAAATGCAAAGAAATCGAGGATCGGCGCATCCATCTTGTAGTGGAAGTAGCGCCGCTCACCCTCGGTCCACTCACGCTGGAGATAGCCGGGTGCGAGGGCGATCTGGTCCAGGTCGGTGCTCACGGTGGCTTCGAAAGTGAGCCAGTCCGCTTCCTGAGAGAGGTAGTTGTTCTGGAGGGCGGCGACGTTGTCGATCTTCGACATGCGCTCGGCCGGAGGCAGCCCGTACTGC
>JACPPM010000276.1 GCA_016191015.1 Acidobacteriota bacterium
CAGAAACACCTTCGACTCATCTTCGGTTGACGCGTGGAGTTAACTCAATGACTAACATCGTGGTGGCGCTCGTCGGCCACTCAAAATGTTAGGCGACAACCCCCACGTGGGAATCCAGGCTAGTGTCGCAGTTTCGCTCTACCCAACAAGAGACCAATCATGATGCGTAGCCGCCTAACCCGTCGTTGGGCTGCAGACCAGCCAAGCACCCAGAAGAAGCAGCGTCGTGGCCTTGCGGATTGATCACTTGCATAATCATTTCGGTCATACCCACCTCGTTGCACGCTGGATCTACGATGAGTTCTGGCGCGACAAGCCAGGCTACAGCGTCGAGACCTTCGAAACCCTGCTCTCCCAAGCCACGGATCCGGGGCGAATTCCTCTTTCTCTCCTCGCGCTCGATGATGACAACCCAGTCGGTACGGTCAACCTCATACACAACGACAGTCCAAGTCGTCCTCACCTTCATCCCTGGCTGGCCGCCCTGTGCGTCGTTCCCGAGAAGCGCGGTCGTGGTATTGGAAGCGCTCTCTGTCGCACTCTCCTCTCTCACGCGAGACGGCTCGGCGTCTCCCAGGTCTACCTCGGAACTGACATTCCGACTTTCTATTCGCGACTTGGCGCTGAGGTCTTTGAATCGGTCAGCGACAGCCTCTGCGTCATGCGCGTTCCGCTCGGGCCGGTCGACCGTGCACCCTAACCCAGCGTCGGAGCGGTGTTCGCTGGTCCTTTCCAAAACGTCGGCAGCTTCCACAACCGCGGTCGTCGACCTGGCGATCGCGCAACGCCTCTCAGTACCTGGTCGAGCTCTGGATCTGTGCAGCCACGGTGTTGTTCGTTTCGTCGCTTTCGAAGAAGTCGTCGTCTGCGTCAACCCGCGCCAGCAAGTACTTCCCCTGGACTCCCGCCGAGCTGGTGTACTTGATGATGATCGGCTGGCTGGACTCTCCTGGGTCGAGGACATCCACAGATTCAGAATCGATGATTTCGTCCGTCGGATCGTAGGCTGCGTCCGCTGATAGGTAGAAACGCAGATAGATCGAGCCCCAGGGCCGGGGTCTTCCTGTACCAATGTTTTGACAGACGAACTTGCCGGACACAGTATGCCCGCTGCTCTCGACACCCTGCCAGAAGCCCGTCAGGTCCGGGAACAGGCACTTGTCCGCTGGTTTCGCCGAAGTTCCAACGGTGGTCGCGCTCAAGGGGTAGGGTGCGAGCGTCGTTGTTGTCGTGACCGCATTCGTCGTGATCATACGCGCCGCGCTCTTTGCTGGCGTCACGGTGGTGTTTTTCACAATTGGTTCGCAGACATCCGGAAGCTTCCCCTTCGATGTGAGCCGATAGGTTCCCTGGCCTGCATGGTCGTATGCCGCCAGAAAGTACCCACCGTCTGGCGCGTCGACAAGCACTCCGCTATCAGAGCCCAGGCCCCGCTGCCATGCGATCTTGCCGTTGGCACGGAGTTTGAGCGCCAACGTTCCGTACCAGTCATCAGCTTCCAGATAGGCAGCTCCGCACACCAGGAAGCCCCCGTCCGAAGAGCCACGCACAGATGAAAACCGTCCCGTGCCGTACGTTCTCTGCCACCTGATCCGTCCGATCGAATCGAGGACGATCACGCATGCTTGACCGTCGAGACCAAGCCCGCCTACGAGCGCATACTCACCGGCTGCCGTTTGCATCATGTCGGGTAGCAGGTCCCGTCCGGAAGTCGCGAGAGCCTTCTGCCAAAGGATTTGCCCGGTGGAATCGAGTTTCAAGACGAGTGCTTTGTAGTACAGCGAGCCCGCGGCAGGTCGTACCAGGCCGCTGACGAGATATCCACCATCGCTGCTCTGCATGATTCTGAATGCCTCTTCGTCATCGGACGTCCCGTAGGCCTTCTGCCACTCAATATCCCCTTGCGAATCCAACTTCACGACCAGGGCGTCCAGGCCGTTGGCTCGGAAGGGCTTGGTCGAACCACAGAATACATATCCGCGATCCGACGTTGGCTGGACATCGAACGCCTTGTCGTCAGCCGCACTGCCGTACCCGCGGGCCCATTCAAGATCGCCGCTCGCTGTGAGCTTGCACAGAGTCGTGTCGAACCTGATAGTGCCCGGACCCTTCCTGGCCCCCGCTGACACGAACTCCCCGTCCGCCCCTGCCCTCGTCGTGCCTCCGTACGCCCAGGTCAGCTTCTGCCAAAGCACCTTGCCAGATCGGTCAAACTCCGCAATCCAGGGACCTCTGGATCCGACGATGAACCCACCCGCGGATGTCGGCACGATGCAGGTGGGGCCCCAGGGGATCCCATGCCCCGACATGAACCGCGCCCAGCTCAACTCCTCGGATTTCGCCGGGATCTGCGTGGCCATCAAGGCCAGCGATAACAGAATCAACTTTTGTCGCATCATAATCCCACCCTGCCCATCTTCAAGTCCGCGCCATCTCTGCATGATCTCCCGTTGACCGGTTCTTCTTTTGGAAGCGCCGGCGTGACCGGGCTGGTGAATTGCTCGCCTACCTCACGATAAACGCCACCGCCGTGTTATTTGCCTCGTCGGCTTCGGGCACGGATCCGAGCGCGTCAACGACCCCGATCAGGTACTTGCCGGCGGGATCGGTGTCTGCGGCGTAGACAATTGCCACGCCAAACGTGCCGCCGAACAGCAGCCACCCCACTCTGTTCACTCCGATCTGGGGATCATCCGGACTCAGTATTGCATCCTCGCTCAAATACGTCCAGAGCTTGCAGGCGCGCGACTGGACAGCACCGATGTTTGTGATGTTGCAGAGGGCGAATATCGTAGACTCAGTTACGTCAATCTCCGACCATCTGACCGTCAGGTCGGCTGTCGAACAGGCCCCGCCGATAGTCGGGACCGGCCTTGTGACGTCCACGCGACCATCCATCGCCGTAATGGAACAGGTCTTGCGCAGCACTTTGGCTTGCACGGTGATCGTCGTCGAATCGCCGACGGGAAAATGGGTTCTTGTGACGCGTGGGCGACACGCAGTTCCGATCGAGCCGTCAGCGGCCAGACGCATGAGCATTGCGTAGCGGCGAGAATACTCGGGAGAATCACGGTATCCTCCCACGATCCAACCGCCATCAGCCGCAGCGCCAGCAGCCCGGATCCAGCCTCCGACCGGTTCTCCGTACTTGTGCTGCCAGAGGTAGTCACCGTCCTCATCGAGCCTTGCGGCCCAAGCCTGCCCCGACATGTAGAGATATCCGGCGATCAAGTAACCGCCCTCGGCACCCTCCACGATCGATGTCACACCAGGGAAGTCGGTGCGACCCGCCGTGCTATCCCAACTTCCGTAGGTGCGTTCCCACAGGATCACTCCGTTCGGATCGAGCTTCGAGACCCACGTCGTGGTCGCGTCGTAGGCGGACTCCGCGATATTCGCGGCCAGAATGAACCCTCCGTCACGAGTCAGCCGAAGATCCTGTGGATCACAGAGACCTCCGGGCAGGTCGTATCGCTTCTGCCAGAGTATCTTGCCTGTCGTGTTGAGGCGGAGGAGTATGAGAGCATCCCCGTCTTTCGCGCTGCCGGCAATGACACATCCTCCCGATTGGTGGAGCAGGATGGGAATCCGACTCCATATGCCGATCCCCTCATACTTCCATTGCCACGTGATGCGTCCCAGGGAATCCAGCTTCAGAAGATAGACGGCTGGGTCGGTCCAAGATACACCGGTCGTAGCAGCGAGAAACCCTCCGTCCGTTGTCTGGACCACGCTATGCACCGGCTCCACCCCAATCCTCGTTGGGTATTTTCTGTGCCACAGGACGTCTCCGGTGCTGCTCATTCGAACCACAGAGGAGTCCGCGCCGCCGAGCACGTAGCCTCCGTCAGCCGTTTCGGTCAGGCTGAGGAATCGGCCGGGGCCACCACCAACTGAACTGATCCATCGGAGCGCCCCGTCCCCATCGATTTTGACAACCATCCCGCGAGTGTGATGCAAGGCCGTGTCGTGTCCACCGGCCGCGACGTAGCCCCCATCTCCCGTCGGCTGCACCGCAAAGAGCTCGTTGTAGTCCTCATCCACAATCGCGACTCGAGCCCATGTCGTGCCGGCTTCCGCCGGTGACGGAACGAGCCAGGAGAATCTTGCTGAAAGGACCATCGCGCCCAGAGCGCTCAGCGTGTCAATGCGCATCTGGTGGCCTCCTCCTCTCTCCGCGCTCTTCAGCGCGCTCTCAGCATCATATCTCCCTTCGGCCAGAATTCCTTGGATCTCGCTTTCAAGCCTCCGTCGCCTGTCAGGACCTATGCTAGGAGTCGACGGAGTTGGGGACTCCTTGACGAGAACGTGTGTCCCTTTTGACGGTGTTTGACGAGCTGCAGCAATCTGCGATAGATACCGGCGTGTTCTGGACCACAATGGGGTAGGTCAATATATGTGTGGCGGGTGAAGAGTCATGAGTGACTGGAGAAGGCGAGCCCTCGAGTTCTTTCCTGACATACGGACGGCGATCGAACCGGGTGACGCGACCATCCACACCGTCTTATTCGAGTTGTTGCCCCGCTGTCGGCTGGCTCATGATCGTTGCGATCTCAATGAACTTGCCAAGATTTACGGATTCGTTGAGTGGTGCTTTCGGCAGAGGGCAAAAGACCTCAGGAACGCTGCCGCGGTCGCTTTCTACGAACATCTCGGCGATTCTCGCGTAACCTCGAGCGCAATGCCGCAGTGGGTCAGGCCTGACATTTTCGAGAACATTAGACCCCTGATCGCCGCCCGCATGGAACCATCGGATTTTGAAGAGCTTTGCAAGGGCTACGGCAGTCGTTTTGAACCGGTGAGCCACGCAGGTGTTGGCGATAAGCCACGAACTTGCTTGGCTCGTCATCCACGTCTCACGGGCGTTAGGACGAAAAAGTGACGAGCGTGGCCCAACGAGCGGATCGGGGCGTTAGGCCGTCGTGATGTTCACGCAGCCAACGAACGCCATCTTCGACACTGTTCGGTTCGGCAAGAAGTGGTCCCCAGAGGGCGGAGACGCCGAACCGGCGGCCGTCGCGCTCAAGACCGTTGGGCCGCTGAATGCCAATCGAAGGGATGCCCGATCCGGAACGCCACAGCATCTGTCGGAGATGCCAAAAGTGGTTCGACCCCGAAGAAGGGTCGATCGGCGCACCCGAGGTGACGGGCCCCTTGGGAGCCATGCATGCCATCAGAGCCGCCGCCGGTGATCGATCTGTGCTCCGATTTCGGTGTCACCGGTGCTCTGGCATCAGAACCAAAACCACGACTGCGCTCTGGTTGGGACTGGCTGCTCTCGTGGCCGCAGTTTTGCTGTTGGAGCGCATCGGGTGGCTCCGGTGACCGTTCGGCAGACCGCATGACCGGGGAGTGCTCCGGCGCAGTCGATATTCGACGGCTCGACCGAGGCGTTGCTGTCGACCTCGGCGAGCGCCACGGTGTTTTCAGGTGGTACGATCTTCCAAGGGCCCTGCGGTGGAGGTGCAGCCGGCGTTAGGCGGCTATTCGAAGATCAGATGCGCGAAGAGGAGATCGAAAAGCACTACGAGGCCAGAGATGCTTACGTCCAATCCTTGGGTACTCCTGACGACGACCTGCTCGCACCACTTGTCAATCCCTCTTTTGTGGGCGGCCCGCGCTGGCCTTCCCTACGCGAGGCATGGCGAAGAGTCACGCGTGGCGGTCACACTATCATAGTCAGTGACGGCCTTTCTGATCCCTTTGATCATGAAACTGAACCGAACATTGGCTTCGGTATCGAAATCCTGGTGGAA
>JACPPM010000286.1 GCA_016191015.1 Acidobacteriota bacterium
CATGTTGCTCGTCGGTTGAATGCTGGATTAATCTGCGTAATCTGCGCGGAAATCTGCGCAATCTGCGTTTTCGCACGGAACGGCCTCGCCCGAGTCGGCGCCTCGACTTTGCCGCAGCCCAGAATAGCGCATCCTGCACTCCGGGTCCCGTGTTCTGCTTTGCTATGATAGGAGATGTGAATGGAGAGGGACGGCACCCTTTGGGTTGCGACCTCTATCGACTTTGACAGAATGATCGGATACATCCAAAGGAGGCTGGATATGAAGCAGACCGGACCATGGCTGATCTGTGCTGCATCCATATTGTCGATTCACGGAGCGGCCTGGGCTGCACCCAAGCTTGAGGGAATGCCCGTCGATTACACGGCGGGCGGCGTCACCCTGAAGGGCTACCTCGTTTACGACGAAAGCGCGACGGCAAAGCGGCCCGGCGTGCTGGTGGTGCACGAATGGTGGGGACAGAATGAATACGCGCGGAAACGAGCGCGCATGCTGGCCGAGCTCGGGTACACAGCCTTGGCCGTCGATATGTATGGCGAAGGCAAGACAGCGGAACACCCTGATGAAGCGGGGAAGTTTTCCTCCGAGACCATGAAAAACTTTCCGGTGGCAAAGGCGCGCTTCCAGGCCGCGATCGATCTCCTGAAGCGGCAGCCGACGGTTGATCCTAGTCGCCTCGCGGCCATCGGATACTGCTTCGGCGGCGGCGTCGTGCTGAACATGGCCCGGCAGGGCGTGGACCTTCTAGGTGTGGCGAGTTTCCACGGGAACCTCACGGCCGTGGAACCGGCCAAGCCGGGCGCTCTCAAGGCCAAGATCAGGGTTTACACCGGCGGCGACGACAAGTTCGTTCCCGTCGAGGCAATCGAAGCGTTCGAGAAGGAAATGACTGAGGCCAAGGCGGACTACAAGGTGATGATCTTGCCCGGCGCGCTCCACAGCTTCACCAACCCCGACGCCACAGAGGTCGGCACAAAGCACAGTCTTCCTCTTGCCTACAACGCCGACGCTGATCAGGTCTCCTGGGCGGACATGAAGGAGTTCTTCGCGGAGATCTTCAAGAAGTAACCCACTCGATTGTCGCGGAGCTGCCGGCCTTCCGACGTTAGCGGCGTGTGCCTGCAGTCGGATGCACCCGCCGTCAGCAGCTGAGACGACATCTGAGGAGCGACCCCTCGACGCACTCCATTCCAGCACACCGTCATTTCGTCGCCCCGCAACGTCGTTTCGTCGGAATCAGGCTGCTGCCGTCTCCTCCTTGCTCTACCTTGGATGTGGATAGAGGAGGAGACCATGGAAAATGTGATCGAGCTGCAGGGCGTCTCGAAGAGCTATGCGCTCGGGAAGACGATTGTGCCGGCACTGGATGACGTCCACGTCGGGTTTGAGGCCGGCGAGTTCACGGCGATTGCGGGCCCATCGGGGAGCGGCAAAACGACGCTGCTCAACATCATCGGCTGTCTGGACAAGCCTGACCGCGGGCGGGTTGTCGTCGGGAGCGAGGACGTGACCGAGCGTACGCTGCCGGGGCTGGCCGAGCTCCGTGCGAAGCAGCTCGGCTTCATCTTTCAGAGCTTCAATCTGATCGAGGTGCTCACGGCATACGAAAACGTGGAGTACCCGTTGCTGCTTCGCGGCATCTCGCCGGTCGAGCGGCGCCGGAGAACCGAGGAGCTGCTGCGGCGTGTCGGGTTGTATGAGAAACGCAAGCACCGCCCCGCGGAGCTTTCAGGCGGGCAGCGACAGCGAGTCGCGGTCGCCCGCGCGCTCGTCGGACGGCCCTCGGCGGTGCTCGCAGACGAGCCGACAGCGAACCTGGACTCGCGGACGAGCGAAGAGGTCTTGGGCCTGATGCAGGAGCTCAATGCGGAGCGCGGCACGACATTCATATTCTCGACACATGATGCGCGGATCATCGCCCGAGCGCGCCGCGTCCTGCATCTGGTGGACGGGCACCTCAATGGGAAGGGGGACTGACATGGCATATCTCAAGATCGCCTACCGCAATCTGTTTAGAAATCGTCGCCGCACGGCGATCACGGCGTCGGTCATCGTGTTCGGCTGCACGGCGCTTGTGATCGCGGGCGGTTTCATCGAATCGATGTTCGACGGGCTCCGCGAGGCCACCATCAGCATGGGTCTGGGCCACCTGCAGATTTACAACGAGAAGTTCCTCGATCAGGACGAGGAACGGCCGCTCGAGCTCGGGCTCGACGACTGGGAGCGGATCGCAGCCGGGGTCTCGAAGATCGAACACGTCCGTCAGATCACTCCCCGGATAGATTTCACCGGGCTCCTCTCGAACGGGGAGAAGTCGGTCGTCTTCCTCGGAACTGGCGTCAATCCCCAGGTTGAGCGTGACATGGGATTTCAGGTGGCGATTCGCGAGGGCCGTGACCTTTCGCCGGAGACCGATGGAGCACCCGAGGTTTTGCTGGCGACCGGGCTCGCCAAATCCCTCAACGTCCACCTCGGCGACTCGCTCACCCTTCTCACCACCACCGCCGATGGCGCTCTGAACGGGATCGACGTCACCGTATGCGGCATTGTCACGACAGGCTTCGCGGAATACGATGCCCGGGCGCTCACGGTCACGGTCGACTCGGCCGGGGCGCTGCTCGAGACCTCCAAGGTCTCAAAGCTCGTCGTCCTGCTTGACAAGACCGAGAACACGGACCAGGCCTTCGCGGCGCTCCAGGGACTCCTCACGTCGCGAAACTGGCCGCTGCGCCTCAAGAAGTGGATCGAGCTCGCAACTTTCTACAAGCAGGTCGTGACCTGGTTCACAGCGATCTTCGCATTCCTCGGAATCATTATCTTCGTGCTGGTCGTCCTGAGCAGCTCAAACACGATGTTGATGGCGGTGATGGAGCGGGTCCGGGAGATCGGCACGCTGATGGCCTTCGGAACGGCGCGAACGAAAGTGATCTGGATATATGTCCTGGAAGGGGCACTTCTCGGAACCCTCGGCGGCCTGCTGGGGCTCGGAGTGGCCTGGCTGGGAATCCTCGTTATCAACGCGGCGAACATGGTCATGCCGGCCCCACCCGGAAGCACGGAAGGCTTCCCGATTGTGGTCTACAAGGTCCCGGCGATCTTCGTCTCGACGCTGCTCCTGATGACGGTCACCCTCACGATCTCCTCGGTTGTTCCGGCCGTGAAGGCGTCCCGCCTCAAGATCGTCGATGCACTCAACCATTCGTAGCCGGACAGGATGGAGGGAATGATCATGTCGAAGGTAGGGATTGCATTCGCACTCACGCTGACCGCTGTCGGCCTCGCGCAGGCAGCCACACCGGATCCGTTGCAAATACTCCGAGCCGCGGATCTCACGCGGGGAGGCTGGGATTCGTACGAGGTGCACCTTGTCATCGCGAACGAGACGAAGAACCGGACCGAGGAGCACCTTTTCGACGTTCTCATCAAGGGGACGGACCGCTCCCTGGTGCGGTTCATGAACCCGCGCGACAAGGGGCGGGAGCTGCTGATGCTCGGCGACGATATGTGGGTTTTCCTGCCGAACACGCAGCGCCCGGTACGGATCACGCCGCTCCAGAGACTGGTTGGCAACGCGTCCAACGGCGATGTGGCCCGGACGCGGTACGAGGAGGACTACACCCCAACGCTCATTGCCCAGGAGGAGGCCGGCGGGGAAATGTGCCACGTCCTCGAGCTCGTTGCGAAACGCAAGGCAGCAACCTACCAGAAGGTTCATCTCTGGGTGGGCGTGGCGAGCAGCCTCCCGCGCCGGGCGGACTTCTTCCTGGCGTCGGGGCGCCGCTACAAGACGGCGACATTCGATGAGTACACGAGCGTGAGCGGACCGCGACTGCTCGTCCGCATGACAATTACCGACCTCACGGGCGCGGGGACGAAGACGACGATGCGCTACTCCGGCTACACGCCGCGGGAGCTCCCCGACAAACTCTTCAACAAGTCGACCATAGGCAGGTAATGATGCGCGGCCTCATGACTGTGCTGGTTCTCGCGGCGGTGAGCTCGACGCCGGCCCTCGGAGGGGAGCTCTTCGAGTACACGCTGAGGCTGACCGAGGAGCCCCGCATTCATTATGTCAATTCCCGGTCGCCTTTCCATCCGGTGGAGTCGTTGATGGATCTGCCTGACAGGAGCAATTTTGCCCAGATGCAGCTGGACACCTCCATTCAGGCTGCCTCGAGACTGCGCCTGCGAGGCTCATGTGCGGCCACATCACTTTACGAGACCGATCACGCTGCGCGGCTGAAGGTGAAGGAGCTCTATGCAGCGCTGTCGGTGCACGACACCGTGGATGTATACGCCGGTCGCCGGATCTTGCGGTGGGGCACCGGCTACGCCTGGACCCCCACGGGAATCCTCGATCCGTCGCGAGACCCGTCGGACCCGCAGGACCGGCTGCGACTCAACCGTGGGCGCGACGTGATCGGTTTTGACATCGTCCGCGGCCGCCAGACGCTCAACATCGTCTACGGCGCCCCCAAGCTCATCTCGGATGGTGAAATCGCGGGCGACGGGACGCAGCTCGCCGCGCGCTACGGCGTGCTCGTTCGCGGGCTCGACCTAGCTCTCGTCGGAAGCATCGAATCGGGGCACCCCGACAAGGCGGGGCTCAACGCGACGTACGTGATCGGGGAGAACCTGGAGGTGCATGCCGAGTGGCTGGCAAGCTGGGGCTCGGACAGGCTCTGGCCGAGCGCCGCGGCCGCGGACGATCCACGAATCACATACGCGGCGCAGCCACTCGAGCCGCTGCGCCTCGCCGGCCACCCCCTCCTCCACACCGTTGTCGCCGGCATCAACTACACGACAGCGTCGGGATGGAACATTGTGGCCGAGTACCGCCACAACGGCGAGGGCCTGTCCGACCGCGAGTGGGGGCGGTTTGTCGAGTACGTGAACTATAATGGTGATCTCGCGGGTACGCCCGCGGCGCCAACTCTAGCTGACATGAATCTGCTCTGGTCCGCATCTCTCCTGTCCAGCGTGGACAACAGGAGGAACTACGCGTTCGCCCGCGTGGCCCGCGATGAGGTTATCGGACGTTTTTCGGTGCATGTTCTCTCGATCGTCTCTCTTGACGACGGAGGGCTGATGCTGGCTGGCGAAGTGTCGGCGCCGATCGGTGACAGGTTGTTCGGGTACGTGCGTCCGAGCTGGCTCTGGGGGCCGCGTGATTCCGAATTCCACATGGTGCCGGCGGCCGGCGGTCTGAGCGTCGGTCTGCAGGCCAGCTTCTGACGAGGACGATGGATCATAGACGCTCCCCGGAACCCGCGCCCCCCGCGCCCGGTCACCGCGTCGGACCGCGCGGCCGGGACGCGTTCCTCACGGCATTGCTGGTCAACACGCTTGTCACTATTCTCATCGCGGTAATCCTCACCCTGAGCGTATCGGATCCGACGCTATCGGATTTCGCCAGGCTCCTGGTCCTGACCGCCTGCTATTCCTATGCCATCGGGTTTCTGGCCTGCACCAGTCTGAGCTGGGTCTACCCGGCAGTGGAGCATTGGGTGGCCGCTCCGCGCCTCACCATCGTCCAGATCGTGCTGTTCGCGGACGGGTGCGTGGGCTCGGTGATCGGTGCCTGGGTGGGGCCGCGGATCGTCGATCTGCCGCCGAGCATCGGTGCGCCGCCGCAGTGGCTCGATATCCTCGAAGGTGGGATCATCTGCGTTTTCGTCGGCGACGTCGTGCTGGCGTACATGGTGATGCGCAGTCGGTGGGAGGAGGCGACTGATCGCCTGCGGGCACAGGAGCTGCTGCAGACGCGCTTGATGAAGTTGAAGGCCGAAGCCGAGCTCGGAGCGCTCCAGTCGCGCATCCAGCCCCATTTCCTCTTCAACACGCTCAACAGCATCGCCGAGCTGGTGCGGGAGAGCCCCGGGCAGGCCGAGGAGGTCATCGAGAAGCTGTCCGGACTCTTCCGGTACACGCTTGCGTCCGGAAGAACGGCCACGGTCACACTCGATGAGGAGATCCGTTTCGTCTCGGACTATCTCGACATCGAGAAGGTGCGTCTGGGGCGGCGGCTGCGATTCGAGATTGCCGTGGACGACGCCGTGCGCGCGGTGCGCCTCCCCGGGCTGCTCGTGCAGCCGCTCGTGGAAAACGCCGTACGTCACGGAATCTCGCCTCGCGAGGAGGGCGGGACGGTGAGCGTGCGGTGTGGGCTGGCCGATGGGCTGTGCCGCGTTGAAGTGACCGACGACGGCGTCGGCCCCGAAGGAGGGTCAGGGGGCGGCGCTGGGTACGCGCTCGAGAACATCCGCGAACGCCTGGAAGCGACGTACCCGGGACGGCACCGCCTCGAGCTCTTGCGCACCAGCGACGGCAAGACGCGGGCGCTTCTGGAGGTCCCTGCTGCGGTCAACTTGCCGTGAAGCACGCCGGGGTGCGTTTCCGGGCGGGATCGAAGCGCACGGGCGGGAAAGGGGGACGGTGGGTTCGCGCCTCATCTCACGAATCCTGGTGCGAGGCCCCCGGCTTTTTCGTCTCCATGGCGCGCACGACTTCGGGGTAGAGGCGCTGTGCACAATCCGGGCAGATGCTGTGACTGAATTCGGCGTGGGAGTGGTCTCGTATGTAGGCTTCGATCTGGTTCCAGTATCCGTTGTCGTCGCGGATCTTCTTGCAGGCAGCGCAGATCGGCAGCAGGCCACTCAGGATACGGACCTTCCCCAGAGCCTCCTCGACGCGCGCCCTCAAGTCAGCTTCGCTGCGCTCGAGCCTTCGCACTCGCGCGGCGTAGAGCAGGAGGCCCGCCGCGAGGAGGAGCGTCGCGCTGGGCGTGATGAACCACCAGGTCTGATAGAAGTAAGGCTCCTGACGGAATGAGAGCGTGGCACCTTCGCGGTTCCAGACGCCGTCGTTGTTACAAGCGATGACGCGGAATCGATAATTCCCCGCCGGGAGCTTGGTGTAGTACGCCACGCGGCGATTACCGGCGTCGACCCAGTCTTCATCAAATCCCTCGAGCTTGTACGAGAAGCGCACCTTCTCGGGGGCGATGTAGCTCAGTGCCGTGTAGTGAATTTCGAGGCCTCGGACGCCCGGCGCGAGGACCGCGTTGATCGCCGGGTCGAAATCCTTGCCTTGCACCACGACCCTGTCGACAAGAACCGGTGGTCGTTCGCGATTCAATCCCGCTCGTCTGGGATCGACTTCGACGAGCCCCCGGAGACAGGCGAACCAGAGCCGTCCGTCCGGCGACTTCCTCGCCGCCGGCCGCCCGCCGTTGCACTCGGAACTACCCATGCCGTCAGCTCGCCCGAAGGATGTGCACTGGATCCGCTTGATACGACCTTCCGCGAAAGCGTTCAGATTGGCCTTCGACACGCAATAGATGCCGAGGTTGCAGCTCATCCAGAGTCGGTCCTGATCGTCTTCGAGGATTTCGTAAGCCACGCCGTTGAAGAGACCGTCGCGCGGGAGAAACGAGAAGATGCGACCATCTCGAAGGCGGTTGAGCCCGCCGCCATAGGTGCCGATCCAAACCGTGCCTTCGTCATCCTCATAGATGGATCGAGTCAGGTTGGAAGAGAGCCCCTGCTCGGTTCCGTAGTTTGTGAAGGCGCCGTCGTGCCATCGGGAAAGCCCGCCGTACGCGGCAATCCACATCGAGCCGTCGGCTCCCTCGTACAGGTCCCTGATGTTATCGCCTGCAACACCGTCGTGATGTGTAAGCCGGCGAACGCTCTGCCCGTCGAGCACGTAGACGCCTTCTCCGTCCGTTCCCAGCCAGATCCGCCCGGCGCGATCTTCGATGATGCATCGGACCGGAACCCCCGGCATACCCTCGACTTCACTGAGCCTCCGTGTCCGACCTTTTTCGTACAGATAGAACCCCAGCCGGGTCGCCATCCAGATCCGTCGCTGCTTGTCGACGTGCAGCGTTCTGATGGGAGTCTTCTCGAACGTATTGGGTACGATGATCGTGTCGACACTACCGCCTGAGTATCGGAAGAGTCCGCCTTCATCCGTGCCCAGGATGAAACTCCCATCGGTGTCTGTGCAGATGGCGTAGATGTCATCCGGCACGATCCCTTGCCGCGCACCGTGATTGAGGAGCTTTCCATCGCGGAGGTGCCCGAGACCGCCGCCGTCGGATCCGATCCAGAGGCTGCCTTCGCGGTCTTCGAGGAGAGAGACGATATTCTCGCTGGGCAAGCCGTCCTCCTTGGCGAGGTGATCGCAGGCGAGGCCGCGCGGCCGGTGGAGGCCTCCGTTGGTGCCGACCCAGAGATCGTTGTTCGAATCCAGCAGAAGTGCCTGCACGATGTCTTCGCGAAAGTGTTCGCAGCCGCTTGCTGGGGCAAAGTGTCCGTCCCGGAATCGGAAGAGACCTCGGTTCGAACCGACCCAAGCCCCCCCGCTCCCGTCGTTAATGACGGCCGTTATGTGCGTCGATGGATGCGAGTCAGGCGTACCGAAGTTGTGAAGGCCTGCAGGCCCCAGAGTTGAAAGCCCGGTGTCAGTGCCGATCCAGAGGACGCCTGAGGCGGGCGCGCTGAGGCTGTTGATGCGGCCGCTTGGGAGCTTGTCGCCGAGGACGCGTTCGAGTTTCCCGTCCGGAGATCGTTTCCATAGACCCTGCCCCATGCAGCCGATCCAGAGGACGCCGGAGGGGCTCGCCGCGAGCGTCACGACGTCGCGAATCTGATCACCTTCGCCTCCGGGCACGAAGCGTTCGAAGCGCCTTCCCTGCCTCCGCATGATCCCGTACCCGACCGTCCCGATCCAGAGATCACCGTTCAGGTCCTCACAGAGCGCCTCGACGTGATTCGTGTCGAAAGCGTCAACGTTGTCGTGGTTGTACAGATCGGCTGTGGCGCCGTCGAGCCGCACGAGCCCCTCCTGGGTGCCGACCCAGAGGTAGCCGTCCCGCGTCTGGAGGATTGAATGAACCGAGCGCTGCGGGAGCCCGTTGTCGGTCCCCCACCAGTCAATTGGATACTGAGAAAGCGCGCGGCCGGGATCGAGTGCTGAGGCCGGGCCGGGAGCGAAGCAGGACGCGAGCAGAAGCATGGTAGTGAGAGCGGGTCGTAGTCGCGCCCGATCGCGAGCTCGAGTTTCCCGGGACGAATCCGGAATGGGACGAGAAACCATGTGACCTCACCGCGTTTGTAACGGCACATCGGCAGCTTTGTCAAGCCAGAGCAGTCAAAGAACGGGCGACCGCCGCCGACACCTCGTGATATCATGGCCGCGGGACGCTGGGTATCATCAGGACTATGTGCGGAACGAGGCGTGAAATCTCCATCCGATCGCCTGCTTGCGGTGACGGCGGACTTGGAGGGCGGTCGAGGTGACGAGACACGTGTTGATCACCGGTGCGGCTGGCTTCATCGGTTCCGCCTTGGCCCGCGGGCTGGCAGCGCGTGGGTGGGGTCGCGTCGTGGGGCTCGACACAGTTCTCCCTCCGCAATCTGCCGCGGCACCGGGCGTTTCGGAGTCCGCGCTGTTTCCCGGTCTCATCCTGCGCTGCGACATACGGGAGAGGGAGCAGGTGGCGCGCATCGTCGAAGCCGAGGCACCGGATACGATTGTCCATGTGGCGGGCCGCACGGGCATGCGTGGATCGGTGAAGGATCCGGCCGGCTACTACGCGACGAACGTTCGCGGCACGGAAAACGTCCTCGCGGCGGCAGGGCGGTTGAGGTGCCACGTGGTGCTGATATCATCCGGCTCGATCTATGGCGATGTTTCCGAGCCGGTGGAGGAGACTTTCCCGCTGCCGCCGCCGTCGAACCCGTACATCGAGACAAAGAGGCTGGCCGAGGATGCCGCGCTTCAAAACGCGGATCGTCGCGGATGCCCGACCACCATCCTCAGGGTTTTCACGGTCTACGGCCCCCACCAACGCGCCGAGATGGCGATTCGAACCTTCGTGAGCAAGATATGGGCGGGGCAGCCCGTGACGGTGTATGGGGAGGGCAACGCGCGTCGTGATTTCCTGCATGTCGACGACTGTGTCGAGGGGATCCTGCGAGCGGTCGAGAAACCGCCTGCGTTGTCTGAAATCGTCAACCTGGCGACAGGGATCTCAACGTCGCTCACCGATCTCCTGGCCGTGATCGGCAGATCACTCGAGCGACCGGTCCGCGTCGAGAACGTGCCGACACCGGACGGTATTCCCGTATCGTTGATTGCCAGCATCCAGAAGGCCAGAGCGCTCTACGGGTATAGTGCCCGGATCTCGCTCGGCGACGGCATCCCGGACTTCATCAACTGGTACAGGCAGGCATGCGCGGGCGGAGCGGGCGGTCATGCGATGTGAATCTGCGCATCGCGGCGCCGGCCGCATCCGGTCTCGGGCGGGCATCCTGCCGCGAATAACCGGAGCCATCGGCAGGCTCTCCGGGCGGTTGGGCGACATCTCCGGGTTCTGTCCGCCGTCGGTCATCAAACTGTACGTGACCAATCGCTGCAATGCCCGCTGTCTCATGTGCGATCTCGGCCGGCGTGATGAAAGCTCAACTTTTTATAGGCAGGCGTCCGTGGGGACTCCCGAGATGCCTGTTTCACTCTGCTGGCGACTGGCGGAGGAATTTGCCTCGTTCCGACCTCGGATTCAAGTGTGCGGGGTCGAGCCGCTGCTTCACGGAGACATCGGCGGCGTCATCCAGGAGTTCGCAACCCGCGGGCTCGAGACGCACCTCGTGACGAACGGCATCCTGCTGCTGGCCCGGGCCCCCGCGCTTGCCCGGTCCGGTCTGACCTCGCTCGTCGTGTCCTTGGACGGAGTCGGCGAAATGCATGACGCGGTGCGCGGGACCGGAATCTACGATCAAGTGATAGAAGGGCTCAGACGATTCCACGAAGAGCGGAGGCAGGATGAGCGAGGCGGCCCCGGGGTCGTCGTCAGCTTCTGCATCACTCCACTGAATCAGGGCGAGGTGGTGAAACTGGCCGAGCGAATCCTCACGGACAAGCTCGCCGAGAGGCTGAGCGTCACGCACATGTATTTCGTCTCGGAAGAGGCCGGGCAGGCACACTCTCGTGACTACGGGCACATCGGGATGTCCTCCCGGGTGAACGTTGGCGGTGTGGATCCAATCAGCATGGATGTGGATGCACTTGCCCATGAGCTCTCGGTGCTGCGCCGCCGCTTCCCGTCGGACAGGGTGACACTCACTCCTCGGATCGCCACGAGGGAGTCGCTCGCGCACTACTACAGGGACCCGGATCGGCCGATGAGAGGAAGCAGGTGCCTGGTGCCGTGGTTCAGCTCGACGATCCTGACCGACGGATCCGTCGTCGTCCACAACCGGTGTTTTCCGTATCTCACGGGCAACGTCACCACCGCCCCCTTCCTCACTGTCTGGAGGGGCGACCGCATGAAGACTTTCAGGAGAGAACTGAGGCGCGTCGGGCTTTTCCCGGCCTGCTATCGGTGCTGCGGCGCGTTCCCGCCTTCGTATCAGGACCCAGGAAACGGGAGGAGCAAGAGAAGATGGATCAGGTAGCGTCCGCGCGCAAGGTCGCGTATCACACCGAAAGGCTCGCGTCGTACCTCGGGGGCGAACCCGTGTTCCCGGTGACCCTCGAACTGGACATCACGAGCCACTGCACGCGCGTCTGCGAGCATTGCCCGAGCTCTCGCAGTGAATATCAACACTCGCTCAGCTTCCCCTTCATAGAAGAGCTCCTGGCGTCGCTCGAGGGGCAGACACGGGGTCTGCTTCTGTCCGGAGGCGAGCCGACCATGTCGCCGCACTTCCCGGCTGTGCTTGCACTTGCGCGTGATCGGGGATTCGAAGACATCGCCGTCGTCACGAACGGATCCCTGCTCCATAAGCGAGAGGTCGCCCAAGCCCTTGCGGAGCACGCATCGACTATCAGGGTTTCGATATACGACTGGGATCGCGGCTCGTGTAGAGCGATCGACGACACGCTCTTGAGAGTGGAGGGGCTGCGGAAGTACATCGACGTGGAAGAGGCGATGGTGAAAATCGGAATCAGCGCTCTCACCTCCAGCGACCGGGCGTCTCGGCTCTGCGATCTGACCCGAAGGGTCCGCAGCTCCGGCGCTCACTGGATCTACTTCCATCCCATGTGCGATGGCTGGGAAGACGGCAACGTCGCCAGAATGGACCAGACGGGCGTGCCCGCAGTGCTGAGATCCCTCGTCCTGTCGAGCACGCAGGAATTCGGGGTGCATTACCTCGAAGCACGATATGACAACATCAGGCCGGACTTTTCAGGGTATCACGCCGCCCACTTCCTCATGGTTGTCGGAGCGGACGGGAAGAACTACCTGGGAGCGGAGGTAAAATATCAGGATCGTTTCGCCATTGCGGATGTCCTCGGGAAAATGAAGCCGGGGTTCCTGCAGGACCCGGATCGCCTCAGCCGGATCGCCTCAGTGCGAGGCGCTGAGTACACGGCGGCAGCGGGTTTGCATCGAGGCGTTCTCTACAGCCACCACATTGAGCAGTTGTTGAGGAGCCCAGAGTCGTCGGTGGAGAGCCTCCTCGGTGCCGGCTCCAACCATTTCTCTTTCCCACACATTCTTTAAGAACGTGCATGAGCAATCAGCTCCGATGGCGATGAACGGAGGCGTCCCGATGAATGACCCCTCCCCCGGAGCACCAATGGTCTCCGTGATCACGGCCGCCTACAACAGGAGCAATGTGTTGAGGTATGCAATCGAGAGCCTGCTAGCCAACACCTTTTCCGACTGGGAGCTCCTCGCGGTCGACGATGCGTCGACGGACGACACACGGAAGCTGGTTACCTCGTTCAACGACCCACGTATCCGACTCATCGCGTTGCCGAGGAACACCGGTGAGCAGTCGGGCCCGAACAACCAAGGGTTCTGTGCGGCGCGCGGCCGGTATATCGCCTATCTCAACCAGGACGACCTGTGGTTCCCTGACCACCTCGATAAGGCCGTGGCCGAGTTGGAAAGGACCGGCGCGGCTTGGGTTTTCACCCTCAGCCTCACCGTGCTCCCGTCCGGCCAGTCGACGATTGAGGGACTCCTGCCCGGCGGCCGGTACCATCCGCGATACGGGAAACACGTGCCGGCCACGCTCTGGGTATTGCGGCGTGAGGTTCTGGAGGAGATTGGGGAATGGCGCTCCTACCGCCGGCTGCATCTCAGTCCATCGCAGGACCTTCTCAGACGTGGGTGGCGCGCCGGAAAAGACATAAGGATGGTGCGGGCGCTCACCGCCATACTCGTCCCATCGGGCTCGAGGCCTGGAGTCTACGCCGAGCGGCAGTGGCAGGAGAACGCCGAGCTCCGGCGGAGAATGATCGAGGAGCCCGGGCTCCGAGAGCGCCTGCTTCTCGACGCGCTCCTCACGCTGGGGGCGCGCGTGGCCAGAGACACCGCCGATCCCGGCTTCGCGTTCAGGAACCTGTTGGTCTCCCTGGCGAGGCGTACGGCGGCGCTGCTCGGGATGCATCCGCTCGCGGTGGAGGCGCTGAGGCGCGGCCTTCGCCGGGGGAGCCTCGTCGAATCGTTGAGGCGTACACGCGGATTGCCTCCGGGACGCAGGCCGGAATCATGATTCTCGCCTGATGTTGATTCGTGAGCGGGGGTGAACGCAGAGCATCTGGCCGGGTAGCGCGAGCCATGCTGCAGGGCGTACGCTACGGCGTGATGCGCGGTGGAGCTCCGCGCGACACTTGCGGTGCACTACCTGATCAGCTCAGTATCGGGATGCTGGGCGCGCCAGCCAAACCAGAAGGCGCGGTGAGCCGGGACGCGCGGGAGAATGCGCGGCGGGAGCTCGGTGCTCACGAGCTCCGACTCATTCACACGCCAAGGGATTCCGTTCGCGTCGACAATACTGCCATCGGACACGCGGCGGACGAAGCGAATACTACCACTGTCGTAAACCCGGTTGGCTCCGCCCGCGCTCGTCACGATCACCAGATCGCGTCCGCTGAGCTGCGTGTGATAGATGGGGTGCGATTCGAGGAACCTGACGGCGATCGCGAGTGGCCGGCTGGTCGAGCTGGGGCCTGGTTCCAGGACCAGAACCTCGTCCTTGTTTCCCAGCCGGTCGTCGCGGCCAAATACCTGGAACATGAGGCGGTCCGTCGAGAAGTAGTCGCGGTACGCGGCGCCCTCAGAGTAGTCGCGCTTGAAGCCTGTGTCGAGCGTGAGGACGCTGGTCGACGGATGCTCTGCCCGCCACTCCCCCCAACTCGTCGTCACGAGAGGATGGGTCGGGAGGACGAGCCCCGAGCCGGCCAGCGCCCCGATGACCGGTTTCCCTTCGAATGTGGACCACAAGCTGTTGGTCTCTTCGTCGAACATGAGCTTGTTCGAGCGATAGAGCAACCCGCTGGTACCGAATCGGCGCACCACCCCACCGACCTCGCTGCTGTATGGAATGACCGTTCCGCAGAGCGTACAGTAGACGAGCGTGATCTCGATTCCGCCCAACCGGTCCCGAACGAGCTCGTGCCATGCGATGATCCTTCTCGGATAGGCGCGTGCATCACCGTTCAATTCGAGCCCGAATACGATGTTGCTGTCCTTCAAATACGAGGCCTCGCGAGAAGGAGCAGTTCTGGGGTGATCGAGGGGCGGGATGCCGTTAACAATAACTCCGCCCCAGTCCACCTGGTCGAGACGGATGCGGGATTGAGCACCCGCAGGGAAGAAGAGGCGCATCCGTGGGTCGATGGCGCCATAAAGGGCGCCCTTGAATCGGGCGTAGTCAGGGTGAGGCTCATACGGTAGGCTCCAGATCCACTGCCGCCATCGGTTGAGGTCGTCTCCAAATCGCTCGCCAGTCTGTTTCTCGAGAAACCGCACCACACGCTGTCGCGCTTCAGTTCGCGGATCGAGAGGCGCGGGTGGCTCGGGAAGACCGGCAAACGGCGAGTCGGGACGGTCGGGCCCTCCGTCGTCGGGCCTCAACGACAGAGGGGCACGGTCGCGGGCTGCTGGCAGAAGCCGAGCCAGGTCGACGAGCATTGCTGCATACCCGTCCCTCCACCCGGTCGCGATGGCTTCGAGCGCGAGCCTCGCTTGCTTCTCGTCGATCGCAGCAGCCTGAAAGAAGAGATTGACGTCCGGCTCCGAGGGTGGCTGCCCGGATGCATGCCCAAGAGCCGGGATCAGGGCCAGAACACAGAGCGACCGGACGATTCTGCTCACCCACAGAGGCTAGCAGGTTCGACGACGCGAGATAAGGGGTGGGCATTCGATCAGAGCACGGCCCGGTAGTGGGACGTGATTGCGAAGCTCGTAGCCGGACACTACACTAGAGCCGTGACACAATCTCGCGTTGCCATTGCGAGTACGGTTCTTCAGCCGCCGGGCCGCGTCTGGCCCTCATGGAGATAAGCAGATGCCATGGCGCGCGGTCCTGGTAGACGACGAGGAGCTTGCGTCGCGCCGGCTCGCGCGACTGCTTCGCGATCATCCGGGGGTAGAAATAGTCGGAACGGCAGCCGGCGGCCGGGAAGCGGTCGAGGTCGTCGATCGTGAGAGACCCGATCTGCTCTTTCTCGACATCCAGATGCCGGGTATGGACGGATTCGCCGTCCTGCGGGCGGTCACTCACATGCCGACGGTGATCTTCGTCACCGCATACGACGAATACGCCTTGCGTGCCTTCGAAGAGAACTCGGTGGACTACCTGCTCAAGCCCGTCTCGAAGGATCGTTTGGACGCGGCGCTGCAAAAGCTGGATCGGCTTGGGAGGCGGTCCCGAGCGGAAGGTGACGACCCCATGGGGAGGCTCGATCGCATCGCATCGCGGATCGAGGAGTTTGCCGGCGCGTCGCGCGCCTCACAGAGATTGACCGTGAAGCTCGGCGATCGCACCCTTGTCCTGGATCTCTCGGGCATCGCGGCATTCGTGGCCGACAACAAGGTGACGCTCGCGCTCGTCGGAGAGCGCGAGTATCCCGTCGACTACACGCTCGACGAGCTCGAAACCCGCCTCGGCGCGCGGCGGTTCTTTCGGACGCACCGGTCATCGCTCGTCAACCTCGACGCGATCCGCGAGCTCCACGCGTGGTTCGGGGGTCGTGTGAAGCTGAGTCTGAAATCCGGGAAGCGCGAGATCACGGTCAGTCGCAACCGCGTCCGCGCTCTGCAGGATTCCCTGTCGATCTAGACGACGCCCCTCGCCCTGCCGACCTTGGCGAATGCATCGACGGCCCGGTCAACCTGTTCCCGACTGTGTGCGGCGGAGAGCTGGACGCGGATCCGGGCCTGCCCCTTCGGCACGACGGGATAACTGAACCCGATGACGTAGATTCCTTCCACGAGCAGATCGCGGGCCATCTCCTGGGCGAGGCGCGCGTCGCCGAGCATGATCGGGACGATCGGATGGATGCCCGGCCTGATCTCGAATCCGATGCCCGACATGCATTCGCGGAAGTGCGCCGCGTTTGCCATCAGCCGGTCCCTGAGCTCGGTCGTCCTCGAAAGCAGCTCGAGAACCGCAATCGAGGCTCCCGCGACCCCGGGTGCGAGCGTATTGGAGAATAGATACGGGCGGGAACGCTGCCGGAGGAGATCGATGAGCTCCGTGCGTCCCGTCGTGAAGCCGCCGGAGGCGCCCCCGAGCGCTTTGCCGAGCGTCGAGGTGATGATATCGACTCGCCCCGCGACCCCGCAGTGCTCGGGTGTGCCGCGCCCCGTCGCGCCGACGAACCCGGTGGCGTGTGAATCATCGACCATGACGATGGCGTCGTACCTGTCGGCGAGATCGCAGATCCTGTCGAGCTTCGCGATGTATCCGTCCATCGAAAACACGCCGTCGGTCGCAACCATTCGGATCCGCTTGGACTGCGCGGCCTGCAGATGCCGTTCGAGCTCATCCATGTCGCCGTTCGCATACCGGTAACGCTCGGCCTTGCACAGCCGGATTCCGTCGATGATCGAGGCGTGGTTGAGCGCGTCCGAGATGATGGCGTCTTCCTCTCCGAGCAGCGTCTCGAAAAGACCCCCGTTCGCATCGAAGCAGGAGGAGTAGAGAATGGCATCGTCCGTTCCGAGAAACTCGGAGATCCGGCGTTCGAGCTTCTTGTGCAAATCCTGAGTGCCGCAGATGAATCGCACCGAGGACAGGCCAAACCCGTGCGATTCGAGGGCGTCGTGCGCGGCCCTGACGACGTCCGGGTGAGAGGAGAGGCCCAGATAGTTGTTGGCGCAGAAGTTGACAACCCGGTCGCGTGCGTCACCTCTCTGAACGCTGATCTCCGCGCCTTGAGGCGAAACGATGACCCGCTCATCCTTCCTCAGACCGGCTTCCGTGATTTCTCTGATCGTCGTTCGATAGACAGTTCGCGCATTCTCACTCAACATCAGCTCAACCTCCGAGAGAGTTCATGTCACCGCAACAACGCCGCACTATAGCGAGGCGCGTGCGGGCGCGTCAATTGGCCAATGCCGGCACCAGCGACCCGCATGAGGTCATTCTGAGGGCACCGCAGGTGCCCGAAGAATCTCATGATCCCGCTGCCGGGATGAGATCCTTCATCGGCCGCTGGTAGCGGCCTCCTCAGGATGACGAGGGTAGCTTGACAGTCTGCGGCGGGGACAATAGATTGCCGCGGGATCAGAGAATGAACGGGGTCGATGCATCGAGTGTGAAAGAAGGGGAAGTGAATCCGGATGTCGCAGCCGGCGGGGAGAGATCCGCCGCTCGATCGGGTTGGTTCATGAGCTCGCGCTTTGCCCGGATGCGTCCCGAAGAGGCGCTGTTTCTCATGGGGTTCATTCCGTCGAGCGTTGTCACGATCTGGGCCAACTACCACATGTATGTAAGCGGCATCGTGTCCAGGAAGATCCAGGGCGGGATCCTCCGGCTGCTGATCGCGACCCTGCTCGCGGCGACGATCCCCTACCTCGAACGCTACCGTGTCCGCCCCGGGGGCAGCAAGTGGGTGCATGAGGCGGCGGAGTTCTTCCGCACCATCCTCCCGTTCCTTCTCTGTATCGCCGTCTACACGAATCTGCACGACACGGTGCGCTTCGTGAATCCGCACGACATCCATGACAAACTGGTGGCGATCGAACAATGGATATTCGGCGGCCAGCCAACGGTCTGGGCCGAAGCCTACATCACTCCGGCGAGGACCGAGTTCTTCAGTTTCTTCTACGCCAATTTCTATCTGGTCGCTCCCTCAGTCGTCATCGTGCTCTGGTTTTCGAAGAAGCGGCCGCAAGCGCGGGAAACGCTGCTCGGAATCATCCTGTGCTTCTACACCGGTTACCTGCTCTACATCATCTTCCCGGCCGCGCCGCCCCGGTTCTATCTCCAATCTCTTCACATGTTCACGGTCGATCTCCACGGCGGTTATATCGCCGACTTCCAACGCAGTCTGCTCGAGATGATGCCCAACCACGCGGCCCGCGCCGCCTTCCCGAGCCTGCACGCGGGGATCAGCTGCGTCAGCCTCTACTACGCCTGGCGCCACTGCCGCTGGTTCTTCTGGATTCTCCTTACGTTCGTCATCGGCCTGCTTCTGTCCACCGTCTACCTGCGGCATCACTACGTCGTCGACCTCATCGCCGGCGCGATGCTGCTGCCATGGATCATGTGGATCACGCCGCGCGTCCAGCGATGGTGGCCCGGCGCGCGCGCCGCGTAGGAGCCGTGCCGCGCTCGGTTACGAGAGCGCCCTCTTGAGGAGCTCGCCGGCCTTCTGCGGATTCGCCCGCCCACCCGTGGCTTTCATCACCTGCCCGACAAGGAACCCGAGGGTGGCGGTCTTGCCGTTGCGATACTGCTCCGCCGGCTTCGGGTTCGCCTGGATCACCTGAGCGACTGCGGCCTCGATGGCCGAATCATCCTGGATCTGAAGGAGGCCCTTTTCCTTGATGATCCCGTCGACGTCGCCGCCTCCTTCGCACAGGATCGCGAAAACCTCCTTGGCAGCTTTCCCCGTGATCGTTCCGTCGTCGATTCGTCGGATCAGCAACGCCAGACTGGCCGGGGAGATGGGAAACGCCGGGACGTCGATCGTGCGATTCTTCAGCTCCCTCATCATCTCCGTCATGATCCAGTTGCTTGACGCCTTCGGATTCCCGGATTGGACCGCGCATTCCTCGAAGTAGTCCGCGAGCGCCTTCGATGAGGCCAGGATGGCGGCGTCGTAGCCCGGGAGCTGATACCGGTCGGCAAATCGCTTCGACTTTTCTGCAAAAAGCTCCGGAATCGTCGCCCGTATCGATTCGATCTGCTCCTCCGTCACCTCCAGCGGCAACAGATCCGGTTCGGGGAAATAGCGGTAATCATGCGCCTCTTCCTTCGAGCGCATCGAGCTGGTGAGGCCGCGGTCGGCGTCGTAGAGCCGCGTCTCGCGTGTGATCTCCCCACCGTCCCTCAGGATCTTGCCCTGCCTCTCGATTTCGTACTCCAGCGCACGCTGGACGTTTCTGAACGAGTTCAAATTCTTGACCTCAACTTTGTACCCAGGTAGAGGCCCGCCCGGCAGCCTCAGAGAGACATTCGCGTCGCACCGCAAGCTGCCCTCTTCCATGTTGCAATCCGAGACATCGACGTATTGGAGCGTGGTCTTCAGGTGCGTGAGGAAATCATGCGCCTGCCCCGGTGTCCTGATGTCCGGCTCGCTCACGATCTCCGCCAGCGGCACGCCGCAGCGATTGAGGTCGAGGTAGCTCCTGACATCCGAATCCGGGAACCCCTCATGCATGCTCTTTCCTGCATCCTCCTCGAGATGCAGCCGCGTGAGTCGCACCCGCACGGCTGGTTCCCCCGCATCGAGGTGTCCGTTCGAAGCGAGGGGACGGTCGTATTGCGAGATCTGGTACCCCTTGGGCAAATCGGGATAGAAATAATTCTTCCGCGCAAACTGGGACGCGCGATTCACGGTGCAGTTGATCGCCAACGCTGCGCGAACGCCCAGCTCGACCGCCTTGGTGTTGAGCACCGGAAGCGCCCCGGGAAGCCCGAGGCACACCGGGCAGGTGTGGGTGTTCGGGGGGTCACCGAAAGCCGCCTCGCAGCGACAGAAAAGCTTCGTGCGCGTCTTCAGTTGGACGTGAATCTCGAGACCGATGACAGGTTCCAGTTCCATTCCGGAATCATACTATAAGATGTCGGCGCAATCCGCCCCGCCTCGATCGGGACCGCGGCAAAGCCAGTCCCGCGATGTGCAGATGACTTGCTCCCTCAGCGCCGCGTGAAACGCGCGTTCGACGCCAGCTCAGGCCACGATCGCCGATCCGGATCGAAAACGGCCCAGATGAACCCCGACCCGATTGCGGCCAACGATAGGAGACAGACCAGCGCGAACATCACCGTTCGCGGCCACCGCATCCTGCCGTCGCCGGTGAGGCGAATGCCCGAGACCGCCATGCCCGGCGTCTCGCCGAGTGCCGGAATGAAGAAAACGGCATACATCATGTGCAGAAAGACGAAGAGGATCACGAACGGGATCCAGCTCTGCTGAAGCAGCGGCCAGATTCCCGTGCCCAGCATCCGCTCGACCGAGAAGAGCGCGACGGCCCACGGAATCGCCACGAGCAGTGCGTCGAGAATGCAGGCGGCGGCCTTCCGTCCCGCGGGTGGCTCATTCGCCTCCCCTTCTTCCTCACCCGATGCCTCCGCCCCAAGCCGAATCGGTCGGTCGGCCAGATGCCCTGCCCCCTTCCGCGAAGGCAGTGCCGGCTTGTCCACCTGCTCCGGAAACAACGGGATCTGGTCAACCCTCTTGGCAGGCGGTTCGGCGTCTTTTTCTTTTGAAGCCATCCGGCGCGCCGGACCCATCTCGACCGTCGTATCGTACGGACCCGCAATCTGTGGAATTCTGGATGTCTCGTGCTGAGCGGGTGCGGCCGGCGGCACCCTGGACGCCGCCCCCACCGGGGGTGCCTCGACCGGCCGATCCACCCTTCCCACAGGCGGCGCGACCTTTGGAACGGCATTTCGCGGCGTGGACTTCTCGAAGCGCTCCTGGACCCTCTTCTTGACTGCACTCTTCCACTCGGTCCCCGAGGCGGGAGGCGGCGACGGCTTCGATGGAGGTTTCATCGCTGGTTCAATTGCCGAGGCGGCCGGCACGATAGTGGGAACCTGTTCCGCGACCGGTGCGCTTGGTGGCGGTGGTGCCGAGGCGGCCGGCGCTGATATCGCGGTCTCCCCAGCGGGGGCGACGCGCTCAGCGACCCGATTGAGCGGCAGATCCCCGCCCGATCCCGCCGGTGCTGCGTGCTTTCTGAGTTCGACAGATTCGGCAGGGTGGGGGGTTTTCTCCGGATGTTTCTCGCGTGGGAGCAAATTCCCACACTTCTTACACTTGTCTGTCTCGCTGAAGCTGACGTAGCCGCAGTGTGGACATTTCATGCGCAGAAAGTCCGTCGCCTGGAGGCGGAAGCCTGGAAATGATTCCCACGCACGGTCTCTCCCACTGTTTGCCCTTCGCGCGCCTGCTTCATCTACTCCCGGAGCTGCTGGAGCTTGAGGTAGACCTGCAGGCTATGGTCCGCCGGCTGGTTTCGATAGCGGCGGATCACGTTGAGCTGGCGCTGGGATGGTTGATCATCAGGGCCGTATTCCAGCGCCTTCCGGAAATGCGAGTCAGCCTGTCCCATGTTGGAATCGCGGAGTGCGAGGAGCCCAAGGTTGTAATACGTCTTCAACAGGTAGCTCCTCGCATCGACGTTCTCGGCATCGAGATCCAGGATGTGCGAGAAGCGTTGGGCCGCCAGTTGAAAATTGCGGGAAGAGAAGCTCGCTCGTCCCTCCGCCATGGCTTTTCTGATTTCGGCGTTGGCTGACGGCTGGGAAACAGCCGGAGTCGGACCTGTTGTTGGCGGCGGGACCTCGGTCGGGGGAGGCAACTCGAGGAGCTCCTGCTGCGCCTTCGCAATCAAAGCCGATGCCTTCTTCGCAAGGGGCGAATCAGGGGGAACCTTTTGCAGATAGAAGATGGCATCGAGCGGTTCGCTGTTCTCGAGAAGTTGCGTCCCACGGAGGAGGTATCCCTCTCCCGGCGCAGGGAGGGGCAGCGGGCCGCGCATCGCGTTCTCGCTGTCCTCGGGCAGAGCGGCTGAGCCGTTGATCGATCCGAACATAGTGTCGAGGTTGAGGTAGAAGAAGATCAACAACACCGAGCCGATGGCGAGAATCACGCCGGACACGACGAGGAATCTCCAACCCGGCGCGGGACGAGCGGCCGCGACTGCGAGTTCGGCAGGATCTCTGAGAGACGTCGGTTGATCCGGGATCGGGGATGGCGTGGATGGGAAAGAGACCGGCTCTTCGGCCGGCTCGAGCTCAAGCTCCTCCTCGACGGGCGCCTCTGCCTGGAGCCGCGCTTCCAGTTCCTTCAGAAGTCCGGCGGCCCCGGGGTGCTCTGCGTCCAGATCGAGGGCCTTCTTGACCTCATTGAACGCCAGATAGGCATTGCCGCCGCGCTGGTGTTCGAGGGCATGCCTGTAATGTGCCTCAGCTCGTTCTTTTGTCTTACCGGTTTGGATCGCGGCGGAGAGCGCGACGGCTTCACTGTTTCCCGGCTGGAGCCTGAGGGCCTCGTTGACTTTCTCCATCGCGCGGGACCAGTTGCGTTCGGAGATCGCGCTGCGAGCCTCCCCAATGACCGCGTCGATCTTCCTGCGCAGCTCGGTCTGTTCGATCTCAAAACGAATCTGTTCGGACAGCGTTTGCGCTTCCGGCTGCGCGGGCGACTGCTTGAGAACGGAGTCGAGAAGGTCAAGGGCCTCCTCAGCGAGACCTCGGGAGTGGAGATCCCGGGCGCGGTGGAGCATCTCATCGATCTCACGTTGCTGTTCTTCCACAGCGCGCCGGGCCCTCGCCACGACCTCCTGGCCCTGCTGGTGAGTTTCATCAATGACCAGAATGCGACTCCAGATATTGGCAGCATCCTGAAACTGCCCCTCATCGTAGTGCGCCTGTCCTTCTCGCATGAGGCGATCGATCGTCTCTTCCACGTCGGGGCTGTACCGTTTCGAGAACAGCACGGTTTCGCATCGTTTGAGCAGCTCGGGCAGATCGCGATTTCCCGGGTCAACGGTCTCGATCTTGATCCATTCGGTGCGCGCCTTCTCGAACTCACCGCGTTCAAACAACTCCAGGCCTCGAACCGTGATCTCCCGGACGAAGGGCTCGGCCTCGACCTTCTGCTGCGAGGCCTCCATGATCTCGATCGCGCGGGGATGCTCGCTATCGAGATCCAGGATCATGCGCGCAGCCGGGATAGCCTTGAGATACTCCCCCTTTTCGAAGTGCTCTTCGGCCACTTTGAGCTGCTCCAGAATGAACGGCTCGGCGTTGAGAGCCTCAACAGCGCGCTCATAGTATGAGCGCACATCGTCCATGTACGGGTTATCCTTGAGCAATGCCGATGCTTTCTCAATGACCGCTTGGAACCTCCGCTCGCCGAAGAGGCTCCTGATCTCATCGATGCCGGTTTGCGCGCTCAGAAACGGATTGTCTTCCATCAAGCAGCAACTCTAGAGTTTTCGTGAATTTATCAAAGATCCGGCGAAGGGTCAAATCAGGTGTGGCCCTATGACCGCCGCGACGCGATGTTCATCAAAAGCCGTGCTATAATCCGGGTTTTCAAAGCGAGGCGTCATGGCGTCACAGATAATCGAGTGCGTACCCAACATCAGTGAAGGAAGGCGGAGCGAGGTGCTGGAGGAGGTGAAGGGGGCCCTCGAGCGGACCGCGGGCTTGAAGCTGCTCGGAATGTCGCCTGACGGAAGCCACAATCGCACCGTGATCACGTTGGCGGGGGACGCAGACGCCCTGCTGGCTGGTCTGGAGGAGCTCTACGCGGTGACGCTGAAGCACGTCGATTTGAGGAGTCACACCGGGGAGCATCCGCGTTTGGGGGCCGTCGATGTCGTGCCGTTCATCCCGATCCGCAATGCAACGACCGAGGAATGCGTGGAGCTGGCCAAGAAAGCCGGCTCTATCATCTGGGAGAAGTTCCGTGTGCCGGTCTACCTTTACGAGGATGCCGCATCGCGACCCGATCGCAAGGAGCTGCCGGCAATCCGGAAGGGGCAGTTCGAGGGGCTCGCGGAGAAGATGAAGGACCCCGCTTGGGCGCCGGACTTTGGCACTCCCGAGCCGCACCCCAGCGCCGGAGCGTCGGTCGTGGGCGCGAGACCGCCCCTCATCGCGTACAACATCAATCTGGGAACGAACAGGGTCGAGGTGGCCGACCGCATCGCAAAGGCTATCAGGCATATCGGTGGCGGATACCGGTTCGTCCGCGCCATGGGAGTCGCCCTCGAAGATCGCGGGCTGGTCCAGGTATCGATCAACATGGTCAACTACAAGAAGTCCCCGCTGTTCAGAGTGTTCGAAACCGTCAAGCGGGAGGCACAGCGGTACGGGGTCAATGTGGTATCGTCTGAAATCGTGGGGCTCGTCCCCGAGGACGCGCTCCTGGAAACGGCTGACTACTTCCTGCAGTTGGAAAGTTTTGATCCCTCGCAGGTGCTCGAGCGGAAGATCGCCGAGCTGGAGCAATAGAGCGAGAGACTGGCGGAGACTGGTGGAGACTCAGAGAGATTCATCGGAAGATCGTCGCTCTCATGCTCGCGGCGACGCCCAGCGGGCAGTCTCCCAGTCTCCTGATCTCTATCCGATCTCCGATCGCGGTCCCGACTTCTGCATTGCTCACATCCTCTCCGAGCGGCGGGCACGGACAGGAGCAGTCTCCGGTATCCGCATGCGATTGACCCGCTCGGAAGTGTCATGTTAATATTCGTTCACAGTGTGCCAAGAGTGCCGTGGGATCGGTAGAAAGTAGAGATGGCGTTTCAGGGGTCGCTTGAGGAACTTCACCTTCCAGATCTGATACAGCTCGTCTCGGTTTCCGGAAAGACCGGGAAGTTCGTTTTGACCAATGGAAACCAGACGGGCACGATCTACCTTCAGGATGGGAGAATCGTCCACTCGGAGTTTGAGGATCAGGTCGGCGAGGAGGCCGTTTACTCGCTCGCGATCTGGTCAAAGGGTGAGTTCAAGTTCGACCCGGACGTCAGAACCGACAAGAGGACGATCAACAAGTCGAATACAAATCTGTTGATGGAAGCAGCCCGGCGGCTCGATGAGTGGCGAGTTCTGCAGAAGAAGATTCCCAATCTCGAAATGGTTCCTGAGTTCGTCATCCTCGACCGGAAGGAACGCAGACAGATCAATCTGAACACGAGCGAATGGATGATTCTGTCGCAGATCAACGGAGAGCGGTCCATCCCTTCGATTGCGAAGAACTGTAGCCTCAGCCTGTTCGACGTGAGCAAGGTGCTTTACGGCCTGATCACATCAGGCCTGCTGCATCTCAAAGAACCCTGAGCCGCGACCCGCTCGGGGAGCCGGTACGCAGTGCTGAGTGCTGGGTGCTCGCATGGGAGTGACCCACGGCCCGGCGACCTTGGAGCTTGGACTTCCTGACGTATCTCAGCGGGCGGCCCAGAGAAGGATTCGCTTGAAGATGAAGAAATAGGGGTGCGTGTCGTCGAGGCGGGGGAGAAGTCGAGCCCGGTAGCTTGCCAGGAATTCGTCGTAGAGCTCGACCGGGAGGCGGCGCTGGTAATCCGTCAGGAGAGTGCCCTTGACCCACTCGACCACCTCCTCGCGGGAGGCGAGGTGGTGTCCATAGACGTGGAGCTGCACATGCTGGCCCCGATAGCCGAGGCGATCCAACAGAAGTGCGTAACGCTCTGGCTCCAGCACCGGGCTTCTACGGACGTGCGCGCCGAGAGCCTCGCGGAAAGGCTCCTCAGCCGCTACCTCCGCCGCCACGGTGTGGGATGGGTGGTCGTAGTTGGCCGGCATCTGGATGGCAAGTTGGCCGCCATTTCGCAGACTCGAGGTCAGGCTGTCGAGGACCTTTTCATGGCCGGGCACCCACTGCAGCGCCGCGTTCGAGAAGATCAGGTCGAAGCGGGGAGCAGATCGGAAATCGGCGATATCCCCCAGTTGAAACGTCAGCCCATCGGCCGCATGCGCTTCGCTTTTCTCCAGCATCTTCGGGGAGTTGTCGATGCCGAGTGTCTCGAGCGCCTGGAGCCGTTCATGAAGCAGGCGAGTCAGCTCGCCCGTTCCGCATCCGAGATCAAGGACACTCATCCGGTGCGATGGACGCACGAGTGCCATGAGGTCGAAGAACGGCTGCGCCCTCTCATCCCGAAACCGTTCGTACTGCGCCGGACTCCATACATCCTGGCCCATCACCTCACCTCCTGCCAACGCGGCGGATCCGCGCGTGAGAGCGTTCTTCCGAGCCACTCTGTCTGTCCGAGTCGACCGTTCCGTTCCCGCATTTCTCCCTTCCTGCTTTCCTGAGAGGAGTTCGGAAGATCTTGCCTCCGCGGATTTCTTGCCATTTCCTGTCAACACTCAACTTCCTAGACACTGAAGCATCAGCCGTCCGGGTCCGCGGCACCGGCTGAAGCCTGTAGTCTGAAGCCGTGGTTCGAGCTCAACCACGCTCCGATTGCTCCTGTGTTCGGACAACGAAGTCGCGCGTCAGTCGTCTACTCCAGGGTCACCTTCTTCATGACATCGCCTACCTGAATCTTCTGGATGACCTCGAACCCCTCGGTGACCTGACCGAACACCGTGTACTTGCCGTCGAGACCCGGCTGCGGGGCCAGGCAGATGTAGAACTGGCAGTCCTGGCTATTGACGTCGTCGCCGCGGCGCGCCATGGCCACCGTGCCGAGCAGGTGCTTCTTTCCGTTGTTGTGCTCAGCCGGGATCTTGACGCCTGTGCCACCTGCCCCCGTCCCCTGCGGGTCCCCACCTTGGATGACGAAATCGGGGACCACACGATGAAATTTCAGACCGTCGTAGAATCCCTTCTGGACCAGCTCGGAAATCCGCGACACGGTCTTCGGAGCTGCGTCCGGGAACATCTGAAAAACGATCCTCCCTTTGGCGGTCTCGATCGTGACCAGATTCTTCAACTGCTTGACCGGCTCGGCCGATACCATGGCTGCCACCAGCATGCAGAAACCGATGAAAACTGCTTTGCTCATTCCATCTCCTTGCGTGAAAGGCCCGCGTCGGACCTCTTGTGGGCTTCGAGAATTGTGTTGACGTGAATCTCGACCGTATCACTCATGCGGAAGGCGTATCCCCCTGCCAGAACAATGGCCAAAGGCACATTCCTGGTTCGCGCTTCTTCGATGATCAGACGATCTCGGCGGGCGAGTCCGTCGATCGTGAGAGCGAGTCCGCCGAGCTGATCGTGCTGGTAGGGATCGGCACCGGCGAGGTACAAGACGATCCCTGGTTTCAAAGCGTCCATGATTTCGGCAGTCACAGTGAGTGCCGCCAGATATTCGTCGTCCCCGGCACCATCCTCGAGGCCGACATCCATCGAGCTGGGTGGCTTTTCGTACGGGTAGTTGTCCTGCTGATGAATCGAAAACGTGTAGACGCGCCGATCATCACGGAAAATGGTCGCCGTGCCGTTGCCGTGGTGAAGATCGCAGTCGATGATCAGAACCGACTTCACGCGTTTCTCTGCGAGGATCTTGCGAGCCGCGATCGCCACATCGTTAAGCACGCAGAACCCCTCGCCATGGTCCGGAAACGCATGGTGGAACCCGCCACCGATGTGCACGGCGATGCCGTGCTCGATCGCTCTGTGTGCGGCCAGAATAGTCCCCCCCACCGCCGTTCTGAAGGCGTCGAAAAGCTCAAGATTGTACGGGATCTCGAGCCGCCAGCGCTCTTCCTGAGTGAGCATGGCGTGTTTGAGCTTCTTGAGGTAATCGGGTGTGTGCACCAGAAGGAGATCCACGTCGTCCGCAGGGCTGGGGGTCAGGAGATCTCTCGTCGTCGTGATCCCGTCGCGGCAGAGACGCTGCACAATCTCCGCGTACTTCCGCGCCGGAAAGACGTGCGCACCGATTTTGAAGTTGTACTTCTCGGAATAGATCAGAGGGAGCATCGATGCAGATACAGAGGTCGACGCTGCATACAGGAGCTACTTCAGGTTGAGATAGAAGCGGAGAATGTTGTTCAGGTAGCTCTTGAGGAGTGGACAACGGATCGATGTGCCCCGCAGCGCATCCTGCGTGTTCTTCGAGTCATAGACGACCGCATGGTTGAAATAAGCGACCGTCTGCTGAGGTACGCCGACCAGCTCGCGGACCGAGCGAAGCGAGAGGGCGGCCTCGAGCATCCAGAGAGGATAGCTCGCCATCGGCCTCCTCACCCCGAACCTGTCGCAGGCCAGACGCACCACCTCGATCACCGTCAGCGGATCGGGATCGGCAAGCTGAAAGGTCTTGCCGATCGTCCCCTCAATCTCTGGAATCGTCACCATGCAGTCGATCACGAAGTCCACAGGGACAAGGTTCAGCGGAACCTCACCCGAGCCCGGTGTCAGAAGCATGAGCCCTTTCCGGATCGCCGCGAAGGTCACGTACGGGCCGTCGAACTTGTCCGTCTCGCCGGTCCGCGAGTCGCCAACAACGATGGCAGGCCGCAGGATCACGGCGGGGACCTCACCGAGCCGCTCGCGTACCAACACCTCGGCGCGGAACTTCGTCTCTTCGTAATGGTTCTTGAAGCCCTGCCCCTTGTCCAGCTCGTCCTCGAATACCAACCCTGTCCGGTCGCCCGAAACATAACATGTGCTGACGTAACTCAGACAGTGCAACTTCGACAGTGAGGCGCAGAAATCCAACACATGAGCCGTTCCGCCCACATTGATCCTCTCCCCCACCTCAGCCGGTACCGAGAGATTGTAGATCGCTGCGAGGTGGTAGACATCCGTGACGGACTTGCGGAGGGAATTCCGGGTCTTGGGGTCCAGACCCAGCGCCGAATCCGTAATGTCGCCCGCGACGAGCCGCACCGACCCCGCCGGGAGCGGCGCCATGTGCGCCGTAGCGGCATCCCGGAACCTCTCCTCGATGAGACACACCACCGTGCGACCCCGAGAGACGAGCTGCTGGACCAGGCGCTTCCCGATGAACCCGGGGTAGCCCGTGACGAAAACCACTCCTCCCGCTCCCACGCCACCATTCTCATCCATCCGAAATTCAAATGCAACGCACCGAACCGGTGCTGGGTGCTGGGTGCTGCCACAAGGCACATCTGCTTCGTCGCCTACGGCGCTGCGGTGCTCACATACGAGGGAGAGACACTCGTAGAGACTCATTGAGACGCGTAGAGACTTCGCAGCCCTCGGTGCAGCCCCGTTTTCGCAGCTCGCCATTGTTCCTCTCGGGAGTCTCTACCAGTCTCCACCAGTCTCCACGAGACCTGGCAGCGATCAGTGCAGCTCTGCTCTCCCACCCAGATCCGCCCCTATCGCGGGATCTGGTGGTCTCTGGTCCGCTTGACACCGTTTCCTTCGCTTCCATATCATGGACTCCTTCAGACATCATGGGAGGTAAGTGATGAGCAGATCGGATATCGAGTCGAAGATGGCGAAGGAATCGGGGATTACGAACAAACAGGCGGAGACCGCTCTGGATTCCTTCATCGCGTACATCATCGACAGCTTGAAGCAGGGACAGAAAGTCACCCTCGTCGGCTTCGGCGCCTTTTCGGTCGCGGACGTCAAAGCCCGCATGGCGCGGAATCCGAAGACGGGCGAGCCTATCCAGGTGCCTGCGCACAAGAAGCCGAAGTTCGCGGCCAGCAAGAACCTCAAGGATCTGCTTAACACATAGACGCGCGATCGCCTCCACCTCGGCTCGCTGGGCATTCGCGCCCAATCTGCGTCACGCTCATGAGTACCACCCACACAATCGGCCTGGACCTCGGCGGCACCTTCCTGAAGGCGGGGGTGGTCTCCGAGGACGGAACGATCCTCGAGCGAATCCGGTACGCGGTCGATCCTTCGAGCGCGGAGAAAGTCTTCAAGACGGTCGGCGAAGCTGTCGGCGCGTGCCGCGACATCGACAGATGCCTCGTGGCCGTCGGATTGGGGATTCCCGGGATCATGGACCACGGTACGCACGTCATCATGAACTCGCCCAACCTGCACTGTCTGGACGGCAGGGCGCTGGACGATCTGATGAAGGACGTCTGCCCGCTCCCATACGCGCTCGACAACGATGCCAACTGCGGCGCGTATGGCGAGTTCGTCGCGGGTGCCGGGCGTGGCACCACCGGCAGCTTCGTCCTGCTGACGATCGGCACGGGGGTGGGCGGAGGCATCATCCTCGACGGGGCGCTCTGGCACGGAGCGCGGGGCTTCGCCGGTGAGCCCGGGCACGTGGTGATCGAAAGGGATGGGCGTCCGTGCAACTGCGGTGGGCGCGGCTGCCTCGAGACTCGGGTTTCAGCTGGCGCCGTGGTCGCCGCCTATGAGTCGCGCGGTGGCAGGGCGGCGAGCGCGGAAGAGGTGGCGCGACGTGCCCACGGGGGTGAGGGTGCGGCGGTGGAGGCGCTGGCCGATGTCGGGCGGGACCTGGGACTAGGCCTGGCCGCCATCATCAACCTGCTCAACCCCGAGGTCATTGCCGTCGGCGGCGGCGTCATGGGTGCGGGCGAGCTGCTGCTCGGGCCGGCGCGGGTTGAGGCGGGGGTGCGTGCATTTCGCGCTTCGTTTCTTTCGACCCGGATTGTCGAGGCGACGCTGCAGAATGACGCCGGCATGGTCGGGGCGGGATTGATGGCCCGTGGAGTGATCCAGTGAACACCGAGAGCATCCGCAACTTCTCGGTCATCGCGCACATCGACCACGGGAAGAGCACACTCGCCGACCGGTTTCTCGAAATCTGCGGGGCGCTGGCGCAGCGCGAGATGGAAGCCCAGGTGCTCGACAGCATGGACCTCGAGCGCGAGCGCGGGATCACGATCAAGGCGCACTTCGTGCGCCTGAGCTACCGCAGCATCTCCGGACAGCAGTACACATTCCATCTGATCGATACGCCGGGGCATGTGGATTTTACCTATGAGGTCAGCCGGTCGTTGGCCGCTTGCGAAGGGGCTCTACTGGTCGTCGACGCGACCCAGGGAGTCGAAGCGCAGACGTTGGCCAACACGTATCTCGCGCTCGAAGGCGACCTCGAGATCATCCCGGTGATCAACAAGATCGATCTGCCGAGCGCCGAACCGGAGAAGGTGAGGGAACAGATCGAACATCTGCTCGGAGTCGACACGGGCGGCGTCCTGCTGGTGAGCGCGAAAGAGGGGACGGGCGTGCGCGAGCTGCTCGAGAGGGTCGTTGCACGTGTGCCTGCTCCGAAGGGTGATGTCAACGCCCCTCTGAAGGGGCTCATCTTCGACTCCTGGTTCGACCCATACCGCGGCGTGATCGTGCTCGTGCGCATCATCGACGGTCGGCTGGCTCCCGGGATGAAAGTCATGATGGTGTCGACTGGCCAGGTCTACCAGGTGGAAGAGGTGGGTACGTTTACACCGAAGCAGATCAAGTTGGAGGAGCTCGGCCCGGGCGAAGTCGGCTTCGTGGTCGCCAACATCAAAAACGTTGCGGATACGAAGATCGGCGATACGCTGACAGACCCCGCTCGGCCGACGGCGACCCCTTTTCCTGGCTTCCGCGAGGCGAAGTCGATGGTATTCAGCGGCCTCTACCCGGTCGAGAGCCATCAATACGAGGAGCTTCGCGACGCACTCGACAAGCTCCGCCTCAACGATTCCTCCTTTCACTACGAGGCGGAGAGCTCCGCCGCACTCGGCTTCGGTTTTCGTTGCGGCTTTCTCGGGCTTCTCCACATGGAGATCATCCAGCAGAGATTGGAACGTGAGTACGAGCTGCATCTGATCACGACGGCGCCCAGCGTGCGCCACCGCGTAACGCGAACCGACGGGATGGTCATCGAAATCGATAGCCCGGCCAAGCTGCCGCCGCCCGCCGAGATCGCATCGGTGGAAGAGCCGTTCATTCAGGCCACGATCATCACGCCGGACGAGTATGTGGGTGCAATCCTGAAGCTGGTGCAGGAGCGGCGAGGCGAACAGAAGAGCTTGGAGTACCTGTCGCCCAAGCGCGTCATGATCGTCTACGACCTCCCCATGAACGAAATCGTGATGGACTTCTACGACAGGCTCAAGAGCGTCTCGCGCGGCTACGCATCCCTCGACTACCATTTCGCCGAGTACCGCGAGAGTCATCTCGTCAAACTCGATATTCTCGTCAACGGCGAGGCCGTCGACGCGCTGTCGACGATCACCCACCGCGAGCGGGCGTACGAGCGTGGCCGAGCGCTGGTCAGCAAGCTTCGCGAGCTGATCCCGCGACAGATGTTCGATGTGGCAATCCAGGCGTCGGTCGGGAGCCGCGTCATAGCGCGCGAGAACGTCAAGGCGCTGCGGAAAAACGTGCTCGCCAAGTGCTACGGTGGCGACATCACCCGGAAAAGGAAGCTTCTCGAGAAGCAGAAAGAGGGCAAGAGACGGATGAAGCGCGTCGGAACGGTGGACATCCCTCAAGAGGCTTTCCTTGCCATTTTGAAAGTTGAGGAATAAGATTATTCACACTCAACTCGGGAGGGACAGATGACAGGAAGGACAAACTGGCGCAATCAGCGAGGCGAGATCCGTTTCGGACCCCTCGTGATCATGGTCCTCATCGTCGTGGGGATGTATCTCGCCTACAAGCTGCTTCCCCACAAGCTCGCGGCTTACAAGTTTCAGGACATTGTCGAGGAGCAGGTGAAGTTCGCGAGTGGTCGGTCCATCGAAGTCGAGAACATGCGCGGAACCCTCATGAATCGCGCGAAGGAGCTCGAGCTCCCTCTGAAACCCGAGGACATCACGATCAATTGGACCGTCAACTTCATCTCCATCAAGGCCCATTGGGCCGTGGATGTGGAGATGATAGGCTACACGAAGCATTGGGTATTCGAGGCATCGAAATCCGGTCCGATCTTCGACTAGCCACAGCCTCGCCGAGCGCTCCGGCCTAGCCGCAATCTCGCCAGCTCGGCGGACCCGGTGATTCAACACCAACCTGCAGCTTGCGGATCGCACGCCTCGCGGTGATCTTCCGGCGCGTTTCCGACCTGCCTCATGATGGTTTGTCAAACGCGACTTCCGCCAAGTGAAATACCGAATCGCCCTCGATTTCGGTGTTATTGACAATCGGATCTGATGGTCATATGATCCTTTTTTATGCACGCTAGCGGGGCCGATGAGCCGGGGATGGGGAGGGGTTGCGGAAGGACCTTGACGCCCGTCTATGGAAGCATTGTCATACGTTTGCAGCCACTCCACTTTCGCCCAAACATCATCGCGCTGAGAGGGATTTAATGAAAGAACTCTTCAAAGACAAAGAACACCTGGTACGGATGGTCGGACTCTTCGGGATCGGATTCCTCCTGTTTGGGCTCATGAAGATCATTCTGGTACCCAACAGCTTCGGACTCTACGGGCACTACCGAGGGGATTCGTTGGCTGAGGTTGCGGCACAGCCGGTTGCGTATGCGGGCCGCGGCGCGTGTATTGATTGCCATTCAGACATTGACGAGGCGCGGACTGGCAGTAAGCATGCTGTCATCGGTTGCGAAGCGTGCCACGGGCCGCTGGCGGCACACGTTGCCGAGCCGGAGAAGCTGAAGCCGAAGCTACCGGATGGGGAGAAGATCTGTCTGCGCTGCCACCTGGCGAACCCGGCACGGCCGGTGTCCTTCCCGCAGATCACGCTGAAAGATCATTCGACAGATGATCCCTGCACCTCGTGCCATCCTGCGCACCACCCCGAGATCTCCTGAAGGAGCGGAATCAATATGACGATCGACAGGCGAGAGTTTCTTCTGCAGACCGGAAAGCTGCTCATTCTCACCTCCTCGGCCGCGGCGGCACTCGAGTATGTGCTCGCCGGGACTCCCGAGGAGGCACCCGGCTACACCGTGGCGGACCATTATTGGGCGATGATGATCGACATCGAGAAGTGCATCGGCTGCGGCAACTGTGCGCGCGCGTGCAAGGAAGAGAACGGGGTGTCGCGACAGCCGTACTACTTCCGAACCTGGGTTGAACGGTACCATGTTCGCCCGGAGGAGCCGGAGCTCCCGGACGTGGATTCACCCAACGGGGGAATCGACGGATTCCCCGAAAAATATCGGGGCGACGACGGCTCGAAGAGCTTTTTCGTCCCGAAGCTCTGCAACCACTGCGCTCATTCGCCGTGCACCCAGGTGTGTCCCGTGGGGGCGACGTTTGAAAGTCCCGACGGCGTGGTGCTGGTCGACAAGAAGTACTGTCTTGGCTGCCGCTATTGCGTGCAGGCGTGCCCGTACGGTTGCCGATACATTGATCCGGACAAGAAGGTGGCGGACAAGTGCACACTCTGCTACCACAGAATCAGGAAGGGGTTGACGACGGCGTGCTGCGAGGTGTGTCCGACGGGTGCGAGACAGATAGGGGATCTGAAGGACCCGAACGATCCTGTTCATGAGTTCCTGCGAACGCACAAGACGCAGGTGCTCAAGCCGCACATGGCGACTGGCAGCAAACTCTACTACAACGGCCTCGACGGCTCGGTCAGATAAGGCCGATGGCTGAGGGTTACTAATATGGAAATGGAAAGCATTCTCAACAGCGTTCAAGGTTACATGTATCCCAATGAGGTCGAGTTGCAGTGGAGCGTGCTGATCGTCCTCTACCCCTTCATCACCGGCCTCGTGGCCGGGGCATTCATCCTGGCGTCGCTCGAACGTGTGTTCAACGTCGAAGCGGTTCGCCCGACCTACCGGCTCGCACTCCTCACCGCGCTCGCCTTCCTGCTGGTCGCGCCCATGCCCCTCCAACTTCACCTCGGGCACCCGGCTCGCTCGTTCGAAATGTACCTGACACCGCACACCTCCTCGGCCATGGCCATGTTCGGCTTCATCTACCTCTGGTATCTGATGGGCGTCCTCGTCCTCGAGATCTGGCTCGACTACCGGAAGGAGATCGTCCTGATGGCGCGCGAGAAGACCGGCTACCTCGGGAAGATCTACAAGGCGATGACACTCGGTGTGGACAACATCAGCGAGAGATCGCTCGCGATCGACGACAAGGTCGGCCGCTTCCTGACGATCGTCGGTATCCCATCCGCCTTCTTGCTCCACGGGTACGTCGGCTTCATCTTCGGATCGATCAAAGCAAATCCGTGGTGGTCGACGCCGGTGATGCCGATCGTCTTCCTCTTTTCTGCGATCGTGTCAGGAATCACCCTCGTGATGCTCATGTACATGCTGGTGAGCTGGCTCAAGGGGCACGCCATGGACATGAACTGCCTCGATACCATCGGCAGATACCTGTTCTATGCCTTCATCATCGACTTCACGCTCGAGATGCTCGACCTCATTCACCGCACCTACGAGGCCGACGAGTCCTTCCACGCCCTCAACTTCATGATGCAAACGAGATTGTACACGTCTCAGATCATCCTCCAGATCATCCTGGGAACGGTCGTGCCCATAGGACTGCTCGCGGCCATCCAGATCGTTCGCGTCAGCGAGATGGCGCGAAAGGGCACATACGTGCTGTCGGGAATACTCACACTCATCGGCATCTTCGCCATGCGCTGGAACGTCGTGATCGGCGGCCAGCTGTTCTCGAAGAGCTTCCTCGGATACACGACCTACAAGATGGGATTGGCCGGCCGGGAGGGGATGGGACTGTCGATCCTCTTGCTCATCCTGCCCTTCGTCATTCTCTGGGGCCTGGTAAAACTCCTCCCGCCGTGGGACGAGGAGCAGGCCGCGTAGGGCGAGCCATCGGCCGCGTTAGCCGCGTGTGCCCATTCCTTGCCAACTGCTTGTCAGATCAAACCAGGTCGAAGCCGGACATCCGCAGATTCTACAGATTTCACAGATTCATCCGCTGAGCATTGGCGGCCTCGCGATCGGTGTTCCGGGGAATCCGCGTAATCTGCGCAATCTGCGGATGCCCCCTGCGGACTTCCGGCTGCCGCAACGCGACCTGTCCTCGCAGGCGTGGTCCTGCGACCAGCCTAGACCTTGCCAAAAAACATCAGGACGCCGATCACAATGAAAGCGCCGGCGGCCACCTTCCGAATAACGGCCTCGGGAACCAACTGAAGGGCTGCTCCACCAAAGAGCACGCCCAGGCCGGTCACCACTGCCAGTGCCGTAACGGCTCCGGCAAAGACAGGGATCGGCTGGCGTGTATTTGCAGTCAGCGTGATGACGGCGAGCTGAGTCTTGTCCCCGAGCTCAGCCAGAAACAGGGTCGAAAACGTCGCGAGCATGATTCTCCAGTTCATGAGACATCTCCTGGAAGGTGGGCCAATTGTGCTTAGCCCGCAGCTACTCAGGCAGGCTAGCCACAGAAGGCACAGAACGCGCAAAAGTCACAAAAGGAATGGATGAAAAAGAGGTCTTGAACATCTGTGACTTCTGCGCATTTTGTGCATCTTGTGGTGGGTTCTCGCTGACCTGAGCAGGTACCTTAGGCCTTAGCACTTAGCCGTTAGCCGATCGGAGTTGGGGGTTCAACAAGGCGTGGATTCCGCATGGCCCGGGGCATGTGGACTTGCGACCCGCCGATGCCATTCCAGTTCTTGAGACCACACTATTCCCTCCGAGCTAATGGCTAGAGGCTAGTGCACGGCACCGGGCGTGATCATCGGTTCTGGAGCTGGCGGGATCTGGCCAAACGTGGTCTCGTACTTGCTGATGTTTTCCTGGAGAGCGGCGAGGAGCCGTTTGGCATGGGCGGGTGTCAGAATGATCCGTGATTCGAGGATCCCCACCTGCGGGCGGGGAGCGACGTAGATGAAATCGATCGTGAAGTCCTCGGGCGTGTGCACGATGTGTGCGAGGTTCACGTACTTCCCCTTGATCGTCTGCTCGTCAACCTTGATCTCCACCGGCTGTGCCTGTTTCGCGTCCTCTCGATCTCCCATCGGTACTCCTCCTTGCTGCCGTGCCCCCGTGATATCTGATCGCCACGCTGAAGCTTCATCGCGCGGACAGGCGCTAGTATAGTAGAAATCGGGCTCGACGGCGTCCGAAGGACACAAGCTCCCGACTCCATCCCCGTTCGATCTCTCGCACGGTGTCTCCCCGTTCGATCCTCAGACGAACTGCGGTACTGCCGAGCAGAATGTCGATCGGCAGCTTCTCGGTCTCGAACTCGTAGGGCGGCTGCCGCCAGGCAAGTCGCCCTCTATGCAACAGGATCCCTCCCTGCACAATCGCCAACCCCGTCAGGTACGGCTTGAAACGCATGCGATCGGTGACGTGAATCTGGAACCCCTGACATACATCGCCCGCGTATTTGTTGAACGTCGGTTTGAACTGCAGCGGCCGAAACACCACGCCGGGTAGCCTGCACGTCCCCAGGAAATCGGCGAAACCCCGGCCATCGAGCCAGGGGGCTCCGAATATCTCAAACGGGCGCGTCGTCCCGCGTCCCTCCGACAGGATTGTCCCTTCGAGGAGACACATCCCAGGGTACACGGTCGCCGTGTCGAGAGTCGGCATGTTCGGCGATGGCAGGACCCATGGCAGTCCTGTCTGATCCAACCAGCACCGGCGGCGCCAGCCGGTGAGGGGCACAATCGTGAGGTCAACATCCAGCGAGAGCTCCGACTGCATCATCTTCGCGATCTCTCCGACTGTCATTCCGTGACGCGCCGGCAGAGGGTGGATCCCCACATACGAAAGATGAGTCGGTTCGATGATGTTGCCTTCCACCACGTCACCACCGATCGGATTTGGCCGGTCCAACACGACGAAGCCGACAGCTGTCGACGCGCATGCGCGCATGCAGTGAAGCATCGTCGAGATATATGTGTAGTATCGGCTGCCGACGTCCTGCAGATCGAAGATCAGAAAATCGAGCCCCTCGAGCATCGCGGGGGCCGGCCCGAGGCGTTCGCCATAGAGACTGAAGACGGGAACAGAGCCGGCCTGGCCGTGCGACACCGGCTGCAGGTCCTGCTCTGTCCCCGAGATGCCATGCTCCGGCGCGAATACGGCGCGAAGATCCGTGCCGAGTCCCGCAAAGACACCCAAAATGTGCCGCAGGCTCCTATCGACGCTGGCTTGGTGAGCAACGATTCCCAGCCGCGCTCCCCGCAGCCGCTTCGGAAGCCCCCTGGCCACGCGATCGAGACCGGTCTCTACGTTTCTATTCATCCGCGCTTCACCATACTGCGGATGGCGGGCCAGCGTGGCTGAAAAAACCGGCCGCTGCGAGTGCCGACCGCAAGCTCTCCAGCTCAGGTCGCCGCAATCGTGATTCGAGCAGATGCCGCGTGCGAGGCACGAACCCGAGATACTCGATCTTTCCGCGCATCCGTGCCTGCGCGGCAAAAGTGCCGAGCGCCTTGATATTGCGCTGCACGGCGACGTAGTCGAACTGGCGATCGAAGTCGTCTCTTCCTGACCACAGCCCCGCCGTCGCCTCGTAAAACTGCTCTTTGCATACCGAAACAAGGCCCGTGTCCAGATCGACGTAGCTGTCGGAGAGAAGCGAGGCGAGATCGTAGAGGGGATGACCCCAGCGGGCGTCCTGGAGATCGATCAGGTGGAGTGAGCCGTCCTTGAGCATGATGTTGCGCGAGTGATAGTCGCGATGACAATAGGCGAGCGGATCGAGACGAATCTTGTCGAGCAGCCCGGGGAGCTCGGCACGGACACCGTCCGGATCGACTTTCATCAGGCCGGCGACATAGTGTGTCGCGAAGAACTCGAGCTCCCACAGGAGACGGTTGCGACCGAGCACCGGTGGTCGATAGGGACCAGCCTCGGTGACGACGATCGCCCGATACGGGCCGGCCCCGCGTTGGAGTTTGATCAATAACGAGACGGCGTCGTGATAGAGCTCGTCCCGTTCCCCCGCGGTTGCCTGCCACAGCTGTCGGTCGCCGAGGTCCTCCATCAAGAGCACACCGAGCCTGTCGTCGGCTTTCAGGATGCCCGCGACCGGCAGGCCGAGATGGGTGAAGAAACGGTTCATGTGAATGTGCGGGGAGAGCCGGTCTGGATCCGAGCTGATGAGCAGGACCAGCCGCCTATCGCCGGCCTGGACTCTGAAGAAACTGTTTGTGGACGCGTCGCCGGCCAGCTCGACAGCATCCGGGTCGCATCCGGTCACGGATCGCAGCCAGACGGATATCTCCTCTGTGATCACAGGGTCAAAACCCGATCATCCATTATGATTTGGTCCTTGTGCAGTCCGCCACTGACTCTCACTCCGGATGTGATGATGCATCTCTCCACGCGGGCTCCATCGACCACCTGCACACCATCCCAGAGGATGGAGTCCGTGACGCGCGCGCCGTCTTCGATCGCGGCACCCGTCCCGAGAACGTTACCCCCCGTGAGTGCGCCGCGCAGGCCGAGAAAGTGGCGGGCGTTGCGCAGGTACGAGCCCGGATCGCCGAGCTCATACCAGCTCCCGCTGGCGACGCAGCCGGCAATCCTTTCGCCCGTCGCGATGAGTGACGGGTAGATCTCCCGGTTGATCTCCGATGGCCCCGGCGGGAGGTGATCGAGGAGACGCCCGGAGATGACATGCACTCCCGTAAACATGTACGCATCACCCGATGCGCCGGATTCAGGCCTCCCCGCAATTCGCTTAACCAGACCATCTTTCACTTCCACCGCGGAGAAGCCCGGCCGGGCCGGCATGAGAAGCATGGTGGCCAGAGCGCGTTTGTCTCTATGAAAGGCTACCGCGGCACGGAGGTCGAAATCGCAGAGGCTGTCGCCGTTGACCATGAGAAGGTCCCGTTCCCCGGCAAAATGACGCGCTGCGTTGGCAAGGCCGCCGCCGGTACCGAGGATTGTCGCCTCCTCGGTGTAAGCAACTCGCACCCCGAGATGCCGGCCGTCGCGCACCGCGCGGCGAATGGTTTCCGGAAGGTGGTGCAGGTTGAGCACAACCTCGTCAACCCCGTGAGAGACCAGATGCATCAGGATCCACTCGATGAGTGTTTGTGGCCCGACCGGTATGGCGGGTTTGGCGACCAGGTTCGTCAGCGGGCGAAGACGGGTGCCCAGGCCGGCGGCCAGAACCATCGCCTTCACCGGATGAGCTCTTTCTTGAAGACCATGTCGCCGCGATGCCGCTTCCGGTAGAGCTCGACGTAGCTCTCCGTGATGAAATCCGAATCGGAGTATCCGAGACGGCGAGCAGCACGAAGGATCCGAGCGGGATCACCTTCGATCTCGACAAAGTCGCCGATCGGCGTTTCGTCCACGACCACAGCCAGCTTACCTCTGCCGTAGGTAGTCCGGTATTTCTCATACGCGAAGGTGGGTCGCAACCCCAGCCGCTCGAACACCATTGCCGCCGCGCCGGCATCCGAAACTGTGGTCTCGATCTCTTCACGGTCCTTCATTCCGAGGGTCAGACGGCGCTTGCCCTTGTACGTCACACTTGCGACATTCCCGGCACGACGGAGTCGGAGGGCGTCGCCCGTCCTCCGAAGACGTGCATCGGGGAAATCGTAAAGCTGGTTCCATTCGTGTATCCGTCGCCGCACCAGGCTGAAGCCGGCCGTGCGGAGCTTCCGTTTCATCGCGGTGACGTTCGTGATCGCGATCTTGATCTCGATTTCCCGGTGGCCTGACGGAAAGCCACTGAGCGGTCGCACGGAGCTGAGGCGCCTAACGCGGCGACGCCGCAACCAAACAGGTTGCGGCGTCGCCGCGCGTGAGAGCGTCCGGCGCGCTCCGCGCGCCTGGAGCGTGGGAGCGTGGAGTGTTCCGTGCCCCACTGATCAGACGAAGCGACCGGTCCGTTCCTGTATTCCTACCTTCCTGCTTTCCTGAGAGGGGGTCGGAAGATCTGGTTACGTCGAGATTCTTGCCATCTCTTGCGGGCATTCAACTTCTTAGAACTACCTGTCGCGTTCGATGATGAACGTGGGGAGGCTGAACAGGGCTTCCTTGATTTCGGAATCGGGGAAGATCGCAAGCCGCTTCTGGGCGCTGTGCCCGAAAGCCCGCGCCAGGTCGAGGGTCTCGTCGATCGTGCGGTGCTCGGCCAGAGCCGCCAGAATGCGCTCTTTGCTGATCGTGACAAAGCCACGCTCGCGCAAGACCGTTCCGATCATGGCCCGTGATTCCCCGTCGTCCTTGCGAAGGAGATAGATCAGAGGCAGGGTTAACCGCCCCTCTTTGAGATCGTTGACGACGGGCTTGCCGAGAGTGGACTGGGTGGAGGTGAAATCGAGCACATCGTCGATGATCTGGAACGCCATGCCCAGATCCATGCCGTAGTCCCGAAGCGCCTCGATCTCCTCCTCGCGCGCCCCCGCGACGACTGCCCCGATCTCGCAGCACGCGGAGAACAGGCCGGCCGTTTTTCGGGAAACGAGGTCGAGATGCTCGTCGGCGGTCACATCGAGGCGTCCGTTGCGGGTGAGTTGAGCGATCTCGCCTTCGACCATGCGAAGTGTTGCGCGGGAGAGTATGTTGAGCAGCCGGAGGTTGTTCTGGTCCAGCGCGCGCGCCATCGACTTGATGTAGAGGTAGTCGCCCAGCAGGACTGTGATTTCGTTTCCCCAGCGCCGGTTCATCGACTGCTGCCCGCGCCTCGTGTCCGCCTCGTCGACGATGTCGTCGTGGATCAGTGTGGCCGTGTGAATGAGCTCGACGATTGATGCGAACACCGTGGCGAGATGCCCCGAATAGTTGAAGAGCCGCGTGGTCAGGAGGAGCAACGCGGGCCTGATCCGCTTTCCGCCGCTCTCGATCACATATCGGCTCGCCTTCCGGATGACCTCGATGTCGCTGTCGATCTGCTGGCGAAACTCCTCCTCCACATCGCGGAGCTGGGGCGCAACCCGCAGGTAGATCTCCTGGAGGGTCAAGGTTGCAGGCATGGCCTATCGATAGTTGTCGAACTGCATGTTGATGCCGAGATCGCTCTCTCGCAGCATCCGCATGGTCGACTGCAGGGCGTCCTTGTCGCGACCGCTGATACGAACCTGGTCCCCCTGAATCGAGGCCTGAACTTTGAGCTTTGTCCCCTTGACGAGCTTCACGATCTCTTTCGCCTTCTCCTGAGGGATCCCCTGCTGCAGGTCGCAATCCTGCTTCACCGTGCCGTGGAGGGCTTCCTGCAGCTTTCCGAAGGTCAATCCCTTGAGCGGCACGTGGCGCTTGACGAGCTTCTGTTCGAGGATATCCTTGATGCTCTTCAGCTTGTATTCATCATCCGCGTTCAGGACGATCTTACCTTCAACGAGCTGGATGTCACACTTGCTCCCCTTCAAATCGAACCGAGTCTGGATCTCCTTGACCGACTGTTGAACCGCGTTGGAGACCTCCTGCAGATCGATCTTGGACACCACATCGAACGAATACTCGCTCGCCAACTCCACCCCTCCTCGGAGCGAGCATGCTACCATTTCCAGCCCATGATTACAACGCAGGGCAACGCGCTTTGAGCGCTGCGGCCCCTCATGTATACTGCCCCAACAGGCACTACCCTTATGGATGTCCGGAAGTTCCAGTCCGCTGTCGATGAGCTCCTCCGTGTCATCGGGCGGCTCGTCAATCTGAAGGCTTTCCCCTTCCTGCCGATCATCTACTCTTCGCTCTTCTACTTCATCAGAAAAGGATCGGCTTACCGGCAGGCGGTCCGTGCGATGCCGGCCGGCCCCAGATCCCGCAGGGTGGCCAACAAGCCGCCGAAATTTGTTGACGATTTCCTGAAGCGCGAGGCCCCGTTCGCGCTGAAGGAGCCCGACCCTCGTCGTCGCCGCGAGATCTTTGGCCGCCTCTACCCGATCCTCGGCCTCCGCGACCCTTTCCTGGTCTCTCTGTTCCGCGAGCGGCTGGACCAGCATGACCTGCAGACGATCGTGGACGAATTCGATGGGAGGGTCCGGGCCGCCCTCGATCAGATACCGGCTCCCCGCTCGAGCCCGGATTTCTGGGCAGCGCTCGACGCGTTCGTCGAAACCGTCGCGGGACTCACCGTCGACCTGGCCCGCGAGCGGGAGATCCAGGATCTCATCATCGCTCGTGCGAAGCGGTTTCTCGGAGCCGGCCGGAAATGAATCGCATCCTCTGGGTCTAGGAAGTTGAGCGCGACCATGAAATGGCAAAGAAGCTCGCGGCAGCGAGATCTTCCGACCTCCTCTCGGGAAATCGGGAATGGAGGAAGGCAGGAGCGGGCCGGTCTTCTCGGAAGCGCAGAGGGGCACGGAACGCTCTCACCCCTTCGCGTCGCTCAGGGCTCCGGCTCCACGCTCCAGGAGCGCGAAGCGCGCCGAACGCTCTCACGCGCGGCCGAGTTGCAACCTCAAGGTTTGTGGCTCGGCCGAGTTGGGGCGGTCCTCCTCGCTGCCGTCCTGTCGTGCGCCTGCGCGACGCACAGGCTCGAGCAGGTCAAGGAACACTATCTGAGAGGCATCGAGCTGGTGGATCGGATGGATCGCGCCGCAGCCGCGGCCGAGTTCAAGCTGGCGCAAAGCGAGGCAGCGAAGCTCAGCGGCCACCCACAGGCGTGGCTGATCAAGGGCGAAGCCGAAGTGGAGCTTGGGCTCTTCGAAGAGGCGCGGAGGAGTTTCGCGCGCGCGCGGGAGAGTGGGATCGGGATCGATGCCGGCTGGGAGCAGGCAGCGCACCTCCTGGGGATGGCTGCCGTTTACGAAGAGATGGAGATGGACAGCGTAGCGGCCGCGTTGTGCGAGACTGCCCTGGAAAAGGCGAAGAAGGCGGGGCCCGATCTGTTCGAAGTCGCGGCCGCGCGATGGGTCGATCTCACACTCGGTCAGCTTTCCGGCGAGGATGAATCCAAGACGCGAACCAAGATTCTGGACGGTCTGGACAAGAAAGTGCGGTCGATGGTTGGAGATACCCCGACATCGGGGACACTCCGCTATCTCCTCTCGCAGGTGGAGCTTCATCTTGAGCACTACGAGGAGGGATGGAACCAGGCGGTGATGGCCCGGGAGCTCGGGTTGAGATCCGAGGAGATTCTCCGCGACAATGACGAATCGCTCATCTTCTCCTACCGGCAGTTGAAGGAGAAAGGGCAATTTGAGTACGATGAGCGACAAGCGGCGTGGGCAGCCCGATGGGGATGGCCGGCTCCTGCCCAGGCGCCGTGGATGGATGAAAAGGAGCCCGCGCCGTAGGGTCAGCGTGGCCGGGCGCGAGGGGCGGTGGAGGATCATGGGACGTGGAGACAGGCAGGATGTCTGAGACGACGAAGGGTGCGGCGGCTCGTGACGTGTTCGTGATCATGACGAGCGTCGGCTCGGAGGAAGAGGCTGAGCGGATTGCGGGGGCGTTGGTTGAGGGACGACTGGCAGCCTGCTGCCAGACCTTCCCGATCTCCTCGACCTACCGGTGGAAAGGCGAGATCTGCCGCGACACCGAATTCTTGCTCCTCGCGAAGACCGCCAAAGCGGCGGAGGCTGTCGAACGAGTCAGAGAGCAGCATTCGTATGAAATCCCGGAGATCATCGTGATCCCGGTGATCGGCGGGCATGAACCGTATCTCGAATGGGTGAGGAGGTCTTCGTCGTGAAGCCGACTATCTACGTGCTCGACGATGATCCCGGCGTTCTCAAGACGGTCCAGAGAACTCTGACGGATGTCACCGATGCCGTGCGTCTCTTCACTGACCCTGTCACGGCGATGCCGGAGATCCTCGCCAACCCACCGGATCTCCTCCTGCTCGATCTCAACATGCCGGGCCTCAGCGGGTACGACTGTTGCAGTCAGATCCGGAGGGACCCACGCACCGAAGCTCTGCCGGTCATCATGGTGACCGGCATCAACAACCCTGAGGATCGCGTCAAAGGGTTCAGTGTCGGTGCGGATGACTACATCGACAAGCCGTTCTATCCACCCGAGCTCGTGGCGCGGATCCAGGCCGTCCTGCGCCGTGTGCACGGTGGCGGTGAGCAGAGGATCGTGGCCGGTGAGGTCGAGATCGACCCACGCTCTCACGACGTGTTCGTGCGCGGAGAACGAGTCGAGCTGACGCTGCGCGAGTTCGAGATTTTGCGGCTGCTTGCCAGCGAACCCGGGCGCACGTTCGAGAGAAACGAAATCCGAGATCTGATCAGCCGGCGAAACCCGGATCTCTACGAAATGACGAATGTGGTCGCGATGCACATCATGAACATCAGGAGGAAGATCGAGCGCGATCCGGACGATGCTCGACTGATCCTCACGGTCCGCCAGGTCGGCTACAAATTTGCCGTCCAGGCGGCCGGCCGCGGAAAAGGGTCCTCGGAGCGCAGAGCCTAGTCATGTGCCGGAGCTCATCTGCCACGACTCGAATGCGGCGTGCGGCTTGGCCGCGTCCCGGCGAGCGACCGTGAAGGGGTACTCGACGAAGGCGATTCACGCCGGGCAGGAGCCTGACCCGACGACCGGCGCGATCATCACTCCGATCTACCAAACGTCGACATATATCCAGGAAGCGGTCGGCGTGCACAAGGGGTACGACTACGCGCGCACGATCAATCCGACGCGGGTGGCGGTCGAGCGCAACATCGCCGCACTCGAGAACGGAGCCTACGGCCTGGCATTCGCTTCGGGGATGGCTGCGATCACGGCGGTCATGAGCCTGCTGAAGTCGGGAGAGCACGTCATCGCATCGCGCAACGTCTACGGCGGCACGTTCCGCCTCTTCGACATGGTCCTCACACGCCAGGGCCTCTCCTTCACCTGGGTCGATACGTCGGACCTTGCGAGCGTGGCGGACGCGATCAGGCCGCAGACGCGGATGCTCTACGTGGAGACGCCAACCAACCCCACGATGGTCCTGACGGATCTCGCCGCGGCGTCGCGACTCGCCCGCGAACGCGACCTCATCCTCGTCGTCGACAATACGTTCATGAGCCCCTATTTCCAGCGACCGCTGGACCACGGCGCCGCTATCGTCGTGCATTCGACGACGAAGTACCTTAACGGCCACTCCGACAGCATCGGCGGGGCAATCGTCTGCAACGAGGCCACCCACTACGAATGGCTCAAGTTCATCCAGAACAGCAGCGGCGCCATCCTCTCGCCCTTCGACAGCTGGCTGCTGCTCCGCGGCACAAAGACACTGGCGCTGCGGATGGAGAAGCACAATTCGAACGCGATGATTGTCGCGCAGTTTCTCGCGAAGCACCCGGCGGTGACGAAGGTCAACTATCCCGGGCTGGCATCGCACCCGCAGCACGAGCTGGCCGGGAGGCAGGCGAGTGGTTTCGGAGGAATGATCAGCTTCGACGTCGGAGACGGCGCGCGCGCGCGCGAGCTCCTCAAGACCGTGCGGCTGTGCACGCTGGCTGAGAGCCTCGGCGGCGTCGAGACGCTCATCTGTCATCCGGCGATGATGACTCACGCGATCGTGCCCGCGGAGGTGCGTGAGGAGCTCGGCATCACCGACGGCCTCGTGCGCCTCAGTGTCGGCTGTGAGGATGCCGAGGACATCGTCGACGACCTCGCGACCGCGCTGGCCTAGTCGGCGGCCGGTTCCGATCGGACCCTCGAGAGACCACAAAATGTAGTCCCACTACATCTAGTATGGCCTGCGTATGTGTGTCTAAATCTAGCGGTTGCTGTGAGCGAAATGACTTTTTTTGTTGACAAACCTTGAACTCACACCTATATTTCAATTGAATACATGGACGCAAGTCCTGGATGGAAGGAGATCGCGGAGAAAGATTATGCGAGTTGGATTGACCTACAACGTGAAGAAGGATTGCTCGGGCGAGGGAGACGAGCATCCTCCAAGTACGGTCGGCAGCGACGTATACGCTGAGTGGGACGAACCGGAAACCATCGAGGCGATACGAGCTGCCCTGAGCAGGAAGCACTCCGTCACCCTCATCGAGGCCGACGAGCACGCCTACGACACCCTCCGAACAACCCCCCCTGACATCGTCTTCAACATCGCCGAAGGCGCCTTTGGCGCGAGCCGTGAGGCGCAGATGCCGGCGATCTTCGAGATGCTTCGCATTCCCTACACCGGCTCCGACCCGCTCACACTCGCCCTCTGCCTCGACAAAGGCCGCGCGAAGGAGGTCCTCGCTTTCAACGGCGTTCCGACGCCGAGCTTCAAGGTGTTCACCTACCTCAACGGCAATGGCAACGGCCTGCGCTATCCGATGATCGTGAAGCCGCTCTTCGAGGGCTCCTCGAAGGGGATCTTCAACGACTCGGTGGTGAATGGCACGAAGGAGTTGCGGTCGAAGGTGCAATGGGTGCTGGACACCTACAAGCAGCCGGCGCTCGTCGAGCGCTATCTGACGGGGCGGGAGTTCACCGTTGCCCTGGTCGGAAACGGCGACAACATCACCGTTCTCCCGATCGTGGAGATCAAATTCGGCTCACTGCCTGCGGGGGCGACGCCGATTTACTCATTCGAAGCGAAATGGGTCTGGGACCGCGACGACAAGCCGCTCGACATTTTCGAGTGCCCTGCCCAGCTTGATTCGACAACCCGCGCAAAGATTGAAGCTATCTGCATCAAGGCGTACCGGGTCCTGCGCTGTCGCGACTGGTGCCGCATCGACGTGCGTCTGGACGGAGAGGGGAATCCGTACGTAATCGAGTTGAACCCGCTGCCGGGCATCCTGCCGAAGCCGGAGTCCAACTCATGCTTCCCCAAGGCCGCCCGCGCCGCCGGCATGGACTACGACACGCTGATGAACAGAGTTCTGGAGGTCGCATGCGAACGTTACGGTATCGCCCCCTGAAGGCGCCCGACTGCGCGATCGTCGCCAACAAGATCGTCATCGAGAAGATGACGGCCGAGGACAGGGAGCTGCTTTCCGAGATTGCGGTCCGGGACGAGGTGGAGGCGATCCGGGCGAGCCTCTGCGAGCTGGGATACAATCCCCTGGTCATCGAAGTCTGGGATGACGTCTCGGGTCTGCTCGCGACCCTGACCAAGAGAAAGCTCTCTTTCGTCTTCAACCTGTGCGAATCCCTGCAGGGCGATAGCACCCTCGAGATGTGCGTCCCGTCCATGCTCGAAATGCTCCGCATCCCCTACACCGGCTCCGCGCCGCTCACTCTGGGCCTCGCCCTCCACAAAGGGCGCGCCCGCGAGATCCTTCACTACTACCGCGTGCCGTATCCGCGGTTCGCAGTGCTCTCGGAGGTGCCGAAAGAGAAGCCGCGCGGCATTCCGTTTCCGATGATTGTGAAGCCGAGCCGCGAGGATGGGAGCGCGGGGATCACCAAGGATTCCGTGGTGCGGGGATTCGCGCAGCTCAAGGCGCAGGTCGATTATATCCTGCGGAACCACGAACAGCCGGCGCTGGTCGAGGAGTACATCGAGGGGCGGGAATTCAACGTAGCTGTCCTGGGAGACTCCGACCCGGTCGCGATGCCCGTTTCGGAGATCGATTTCAGCACGTTGGATCCGTCGCTGCCCCCTATCGTCTCGTACGACGCCAAGTGGAACGTCAACAGCGCGTACTACCGTGGAACGGTGCCGAAGTGTCCGGCGGAGCTCGAACCGGCCGTCGAGGAACGGATCCGGCAGACCGCCCTGACGGCATACCGCGCGTTAGGAGTGCGGGATTACGGTCGCGTCGACATCCGGCTCTCGGCCGAGGGAACTCCGTATGTTCTCGAGGTGAACCCGAATCCGGACATCTCACCGAAGGCCGGACTCGCGCGGGCCGCGGGGGTGGCGGGGATGAGCTACCCCCAGCTCATCGAGCGGATCGTCGCATTGGCTCTGGCGCGATCGAGTGCCTATGAGTATCAGGAAGCTTCGGCCGTCGGACAGGGGTGAGATCGAGCGGATCGTTCGCGAGACCGGCGTCTTCAGCGAGCAGGAGGTCGCGATCGCCCTCGAGCTGCTCGACATCGCCATCACCAACCCTGCCCAGCGCGACTATGAGATCCACGTGGCCGAGGACGATTGCGGAGTCCTGGGCTACATCTGCTTTGGGCCCGTCCCGCTGACGCAGGGCGTCTACGATCTGTACTGGATTGCCGTGTCTCCGGGGGCTCAAGGTAAAGGTGTCGGGAAGCAGCTCGTCGCATTCATGGAGGACGCGCTGGAGGCCCGGCGGGCGAGAAAGGTGATGATCGAGACATCCTCGACACCGGTCTACGATCCGACGCGCGCCTTCTACCTGAGGCTCGGCTACCACGAAGCCGCCCGCATCGCCGACTTCTACAAGCCCGGCGATGCAAAAGTGATCTACGCCCGAGACCTCGGCTGAGCGCTCGGCTTCCGCCGATGACGTGGCCGTGCGTGGGCCCTGTCTCGTGTACCAGGGCTGCGGCAAAGTCGAGGCGCCGACTCGGGCGAGGCCGTTCCGTGCGAAACCGCAGATGGCGCAGATTTCCGCGCAGATTACGCAGATACTTCCAGCATTCAACCGACGAGCAACTTGCTCCTCACTCTCGGGTCG
>JACPPM010000004.1 GCA_016191015.1 Acidobacteriota bacterium
CGCTTGGTGGGTCCTGGTGTCTTGGTGACTTGGTGGTATTGCGGATCTCGGCTGCGAGTGGAGCGAGCCTCTCGTTCGAGGCGCAGCCGTCGAATGAGCTTAGTCTCTTACAAGTTGCGTGTCGACACGAAATGGCAAGAAATTCGAGGCGGCTAGATCTTCCGAACTCCTCTCAGGAAAGCAGGAGGGGAGGAATGCAGGAACGGAGCGGTCGTCTCGGCCGATCGGGGTGGCTCGGAAGAACGCTCTCACCCTCCACGCTCCACGCTCTCACGCGCGGCGGAGACGCAACCAATGCAGGTTGCGGCTCCGCCGCGTTGGGTGGTCTGCGATGCGCTTCCCCGCGCAGGCGTACCGTGCTCTCTACGCGAGTTCGTTGTGGGGCGGTGCGGCTGATGTCGGAGATCTGAAATCTCGCGGAACACCCCGCCTGGTTTTTCCCATATCGAGAGGAGGCAACGATGTGCGATTGGGTCCTCTTTGTTTTCCTGGCCTTGCCGACTTCGTCGCCGGACTACCCGCTGGCGACGACTTACTACGTCCGTCCCGATGGTGGTACTGCCGGTCAGTGCACCGGCAAGGTCGATGCGCCCTACCCTGGCTCGGGATCGAAAAAGCCCTGCGCGTGGAATCATCCATTCCAGGCCCTCCCACCGGACGGGAAGCCTCGTATCAAGGGCGGCGATACGCTGATCATCAAGAAGGGGAGCTACAGGATGGGTCTTGGAGCGCCCGGCGCCGGAGACTGCTATCAGGCGGGCTCTTATGACTGCGTCATGCCTGCCATTCCATCGGGGCCGGACGCCACCCACCGCACCCGGATCCTCGGAGAGGGGTGGAATGCAGGGTGCACGAATCCGCCCGAGCTGTGGGGTGCGGAGCGGCCGTGGTATGTCATCAACCTAACCGATTCATCTAACGTCGAGATCGGTTGCCTGGAAATCACCGATCATTCGCCGTGCATCGAGAGCCACAACGGCTCCGGGCTCCCGTGTTCGGGGTGTGATGTGCCGTGTGAGCGGGACAACCCTCCGTTCGGAGACTGGGCAACATACGGGATCAGTGCCGAAGACTCGGCAAACGTGTATCTCCACGACTTGAACATCCACGGCCTCGCGGCAGGCGGGGTTCACGCCGGTAGGATCCGTGACTGGAAAGTGGAACACGTACGGATCCATGCGAATGGGTCGGTCGGGTGGGATGGCGATCTCTGGGACGACGAGGGTGACGACAGCTCGGGCGACCTCGAGTTCCGGCAGGTGGAGATCAGCTTCAACGGATGTGGAGAAACGTGGCCCGGCAAGGCGGTCGATCCGGACACCTGCTGGGGGCAGGAAGCCGGAGGCTACGGCGACGGATTCGCCACGGGCTACACAGGAGGGCACTGGCTCTTCGAGGACTGCTACGTGCATCACAACACCTCGGACGGTGTCGACATGCTCTATGTCAAAGGCGACTCATCGATCGAGGTGCGCCGGCTCGTGTCCGAAGGCAACGCCGGGAACCAGCTCAAGACAGGCGGTCCGGCCTGGATCGAGAACTCTCTCCTGATCAGCAACTGCTCCTTCTTCGATAAGAGTCCCCTCATGGCCGAGGGAGATCTATGCCGCGCAGGCGGGAGCGCGTTCTCGGTAGATCTTCACAGGGGCGACACGGTCATCATGCTCAATTCGACCGTCACAGGTCAGGGCGATTGCCTGGTCGATGCGGGCTGCAACGATTCAATGTCCGACGATGCGGACCCCAACTGCAACGGGACCGAAAGCTTGATTATCCGCAACACGCTGTTCGATGGGAACACGGACTGGCGCCAGTCGTGGGAGAAGACCTGCCTCGTCTGGTACGACGATTCGCTGCTGCCCACCAACCCGCTGGACATGGACTACAACCTGGTATGGCAGACGAAGGACAATCCGTGCTCGGGGTCCAAAGACATCTGTAACAAGGATCCAAAGATCCTCAACGCCAACATGGAAACATACAACGGCCACCTCCGCACCGGCAGCCCCGCGGTCGATCGCGGGACGACTTCGCAGGCGCCCACCGACGACCTCGATGAAGGCGATCGCGATGCTAAACCGGACATCGGCGCCTACGAGCTCAGCTCCGCCGGATCGAGCCCGTCCATTACCCAGATCACGGCCTCCTCGGGCACCGGCGGCTTCCGGCTCCGTCTCCGCGGCAGCCGCTTCCAGAGCGGGCTGCAATCATTTGTCGACGGCGATTTCGCCGCCTGGGCCAACGTGACATACGTGAGCGCCTCCGAGGTGCTCCTGGGCGGCGGGGAATCCCTGAAATCCCGATTCCCTCTCGGCGTCCCGACCCGCGTCACGATCGTGAATCCGGGAGGTGGCAAAGCGGCGGCGAACTACATGAGGAAATGAGACTTCCCCTGGAAGGCGCCCAAGCGCGGTTACGGTGCGGTCCGGATCCGCAATAACACCGAGGCACCCACGCAGCGTTCCCTCACACCTTGCTGCGGCGGGTGCCTCGGTGATTTGCCCTACCCCCTCATCCACGTCGCCCATGAACGGGATGTTGCCTGTGGCTTCGTGAACCGGCAGCAATCCCCGCCCTCAGAAGGCCAGGACCACTTTTCCGACGCTCCTTCTCTCATCCAGCCAGCGCGTGGCGGCGACAACCTCTGACGCCGGAAACGTCTTCACCGCGATGGCCCGGTATTTCCGTTGTGCGATGAGTGCGACAACCTCGTCGAGGTCACGCGCCGCGCGGTCGGGATCGACCAGAAATATGTTGAACCCCTGGATGGCGGTCTTTTTCGCGATGAGGTCGAGCGAGTTGATCGACAGGCTCATTCCCGCTGAATAGCCGAGGTGGACCAGCCTGCCAGATGCTCCGAGCGCAGCCATGCCCCGCCCGGTCAGTTCGCCCCCCACGGGATCCAGAACCACATCCGCACCGCGACCATCGGTCAACTTCCGCACCTGCTCTTCGAGAGGCCCCTGGTTGAGCGCAACCACGTGGTTGGCGCCGAGATCAGCCAGTGCGGCACCTTTTTCCGGCGTCGACACCACAGCGATCACGGTGGCTCCCATAGCCCGGCCGATATGTGCACCCGCCGATCCGACGCCCCCAGTCGCACCGAGAACCAGAAGCCGCTCGCCCGCTTTGAGCTCGGCCGTTCTGAGCGCACCGTACGCTGTCACTCCGGCGTTTGGCAGTGCTGCGACCTCCTCGATCGCAATTCCCGCCGGAATCCGTCGAAGCTTCGCAGCCGGGACCGCAATGAGCTCCGCCCACGTCCCGTCGGTGAAGACTCCGAGCCCGCCGCCATAGACGATCACGGTCTCTCCTGCCATGAACCCACCACCGTCTCTCTCGACGACGCCAGAAGCTTCTTCGCCGAGAATCAGCGGCGGCTGCTTGGCAATCGGGAAATACCCCATCCGCACGATGCCGTCGAGCGGGTTGACTGCCGAGGCTTTCACGCGCACGAGTATCTCGCCCTGCCCCGGCACCGGGTCGGGCAGGCTTGTCAGGGAAAGAACCTCGGGGCCTCCGTGAGATTGAATCTTGATTGCTTTCACGTCATCCTCCTATCGAGATCTCTTGTTCAGCGCGAAGAGCGCCGCCGAATCAGGACGTCAACTGCGGCGGTCCGCGCGCCGGTCAGGGCGATCGAAATGTTCGCACCGAGCAGGGCGAGCGCATACTCGAACCCTGCCGGCATGAAGAAGCCCCTCTTCAGGTGGACCGTGAAGATCGCAAGCAACATCGTGATCGCCAACCCGATTGCCGCAGAGCGAGTGAACAGACCAAGGAGGAGGGCCACACCCCCTGCCAGCTCGCCGGCGCTCAGCACGAACGCCAGGAGCCCCGGCGCCGGGAATCCCTGTTGAGCCAGGTATCCCGCCACCCCTCCGAGCCCGAAAACGAAAACCTTCTGGAGGCCGTGGACCAGGAAAACCGCCCCCACCGTGATTCTGAGGACCCACAGCCCCCACCCGTTCAAACGCGACGGATCAGAATGTGCCATTCCTATTCCTCCTTATATGTGATGACGATAGTCGTCCTAACTGATATTGTGCCAAAAAGAAACCTACGTGACCGGTTCCCGAGCCGCATCCAGCAGCTTACCCAGGCTCGCGATCTTTCGGGCACCGAGATGGCCGAGTTGCCGGCGATGGACATCAAGCACCGGATCATCCAGTTCGGCCAGCAACCCCAGTCCCTCCTGGGATATCCGCGTCGTAACGACTCGCCGGTCCCTCTTCTCGCGCGAACGAGACACCAGTCCGCGGTTTTCCAGTCGGTCGAGCAACCGCGTGATGTCGGGATCGCGGGTCACCATTCGCGATGCGATCTCCCCACAGGGGAGCCCCTCGGCCCCCGCCCCCCGGAGAATCCTGAGCACGTTGTACTGCGTCGGGGACAGACCTGCCGGCTTGAGCACCACCGTAAGACCCTGCATGAGCGCGTCGGCCGTACGCTGCAAGGTCACGAATGCCTCCTCCTCAGGAATCCGGAACGGCTTTCGCTGCTTGATCTCATCTCTCACCCGTCCGCTCATAGTTCTTAATATAATCGTTATCACGACTATTGTCAAGAGGGATTGTTGGTTCACAATCGCAACGCAATCCGGCGCGACGCTGGTACCCGTTCCTGGGACCAAACAGCTCGGGTACGGGTAGGGGAAGGGGCACGGGTACGAATCAACCCGAACGTTCGATGGACCTGACTTTGCCGTCACGGTGCCGGCAATTGTCTCGGCCTTGAGCTTGCGACGCGGGCGGGTTAGTCTTTGTAATTGAAGGGGCGTGTGTCCGGACGTTGGGCTGGGGAGTGCCGGGCATGGTTGTGCTCCGGGGCAGAACGAAGAAACGGGACAGGCGGATCGTCTCGCGACGATTCGCTTTTTAAATAGGGAGGCAATCGATGAATCGGGCCTTGAGATGTGTGCGTGGCAGCATTATCGTAGCTGCGATTTTCGTGGCGTTTACGGTGGGCATGGCGGGAGCGGCCGAGGGGGACCCGGCAGTTCTCGCCCTGATGGATCAGATCAACCAGCAGCTCGCCGGAACCGGTACGAACCTCGCGGTCGAGCAGATTGAGTTTTTCACGATCGGCGAAGGAAGGCCGAGCAACCGGATCCATCAACAACCATTCCGCTGGGTTGCCGGCGATCCGCGCCGCCTTGCGGATGGCGACAACATTACGTATCTCGTGGACCAGAGCGACGGGGCGACGGCGAGCGGGGTGACGAGCGCCCAGACGGAGGCGGCGATCGACAGCGCGCTGAACACATGGGATGCCGATTCGTGCCTCAAGAAGGTGGACATTGTGAAGCGCGCGGACGGCGGAGCCGATCCTGACATTTTCGATTCCTTCTTCGGATTCGGTGGATTCGGGGATCCATTCCTGGCCGACATCGTCGATGCCGGATGGCTGCCGCGCGCGTTCTTCGAGGCAGTGGGAGGACCCGGCGGAGGACGGGGAATTCTCGCCTTCTCGGTAACGTTCATATTCATCGACCCATCGACGGGGGAGCCCACGGACATCAATGGCGACAACTACCTGGACTCAGCACTGAACGAGGTGTACTACAACGACAACTTCGGTGACCCTGCGGGGGACCGTGCTGGGAATCCGTGGGGAATCGACATTGTCCTGCCTGGAATCGATGTCGAGACCGTTGGTCTGCATGAAAACGGACACTCACTCGAGCTCGGCCACTTCGGCCCGCCGCCGAATGCCGTCATGAATCCGCGGTACGCCGGCATTCGTCACGCGCCGCTGCCGCCCGATCACGCGGGGATGTGCGCAGTCTGGGCATCGTGGCCGAAGTAACGAAGGAAGAATAGTGCCAGCAGGGGCCCGCGCGGGGCGGGCTCCTGCCGGCTCGGCGCGCAAGCGGAGCTTTCGAGGGCAGCCGGCGAGGACGATCAACGTCGCGGGGAGAACACGCCACAGATTCCCGCGGCGAAGCACTGATCTCTGTCACGCGGCCGCTTTGCCCGTCGATGAGCACGAATGCCGGTCGAGCGCCCGGTGACTCTGGATTTTGGACTCCCCTCCGGCTGCGTTATGCTTGTAGCGCAGACGATGGGAAGAATAGTTGGCCGCGACGAGCTGATCCGGCGACTCGACAGGCATCGGCGGGCAGGCCATCGCATCGTCTTTACGAATGGATGTTTCGACGTCTTGCACGCAGGCCACATTCGCCTGCTTGAGCGCGCCAGGGGCTTCGGAGACGTCCTCGTACTCGGGTTGAACTCGGATGCGAGCGTCAGGAGGCTGAAAGGCGAGGGCAGGCCCGTGGTGCCTGCTCGCGACCGCGCCACGGTCCTCGCCGCGCTCGGCTGTGTCGACTATGTCGTCGCCTTCGCGGAGGACACGCCTTTCAACCTCATCAAGTCAGTGAGGCCCGATGTGCTGGTAAAAGGGGGCGACTATCGGACTGATCAGATCGTCGGCGCCGGTCTCGTCAGGGCCACTGGCGGGAGGGTCAAGAGAGTCCGCTTGCTGGCGGGGCGATCGACGAGCGACTTGTTAGGGAAGATTCGCCGACTCTGATGGAGACCGCCGCCTCCGATCAGGGCTCACGCCGGCCAGAGGTGGCTGCCGGCCCGGGAAGCGACTCGACGGCGACGACTCCTCCGATGCAGATAAGCATCGTCCGATCTCTGCTCGACAGACTCGAGACGATTTCTCTACCTGAAACCGGTGCAGTGGTCACACCCGAGGGGGCACGCGCAGCGCTCCTCGCCTGCCTTCTGCCCCGAGGACCGATCCTGGTCATCGGGACACGACAAACGGCCACGCCCGAGCGCGCTCGAGATCTCGAATACTTCACCGAGGGAGCCGGTGTTGCCTACCTGCCGCCGCTTTTCGAAGCCCCGGTCCTCAAGATACCGCCGCATCCGGAGGCCGAAGTCGAGCGGGTCAAGGGGCTGATGCGATGCCTGGACGGCAGCGCGCACATCGCCCTGATGGAGTGGAAGAGCTTCATCACCCCCGTGGACGAGCCGCTCGGGCTGATCGATCGCATCAAGCAGATCAAGCACGGCGACGAAATCACCCGAGACCAGCTCCAGGACTGGCTGCACGCGCTCGGCTACCTGCGCCAGGATCTGACCACAGCGCCCGGGGAGTACAGCTTTCGGGGTGCTGTCGTCGACGTCTTCTCGCCGTACCACGACTTGCCGGTGAGGATCGAGTTCGAAGCCGATCGGGTGATTTCGTTGCGCACGTTTGATCCCTTCACCCAGCTCTCCAGGGATCCGCTCGAGGGGATTTCGGTCATTCCGCTTCACGAGCGCACCTCGGCGCACGGAAACGTGTTGGAGTATCTGCCCGGCTTCCGCGTGGTTGTGGAGGAGCCCGATCAGATTGCGGGGGAGCTTCAGCAGTGGCGCGAGGGTCTGCAGCGACAGGTTGATCTCGCGACGGATCTCGATCTCGACGATGCCGCCTCGCCTCATCTGGCTCGGCTCCTCGAAGGCATCGACCAGCTCGAACACCTTCTTCGCTCACATCCTCTCAGTTTACAAACCTTCGCACCCACCGGGTTCGAGACGGGCCTGCGCCCGGTCCGCTCCTACCAGGGTCTGATCGAGGAATGGGTCCGAGAGGTGAGGAGGGGAGCCGCGCAACGTCGCCGCGTGCTCGTGATCGTGCAGTCGCGCGGTCTCTCCGACAGGGTACGGGAGTTGCTGGTCGAGAGGGGCGTCGAGGCTCGCACGCATGAAGCCGGGCTCGAACCCGGCCGAGTGACCGTCGCAGCAGGGCATCTGCAGAAGGGGTTCGAGTGGCCTGACGGGGGCATCGAGGTCTACAGCGAAATCGATGTGTTCGGACCGCTCCCGACGGCCCCTGCGGTGTCGCGGCGAAAAGGCGGGGCTGCCTTCCAGACTGAACTGCGGGACCTCCGTCCGGGGGATCATGTGACTCACGTGGAGGCCGGCATCGGTGTGTTCCGCGGGCTCGTGAGGATGGGGATCGAGGGGCATGAGCAGGAGTTCATGCACATCGAGTACGAGGGCGGCGACAAGCTCTATGTGCCGATGGACCGCATGGATCTGGTGGAGAAGTACCGCGCGTCGGGGGGCGCCGCCGCTCCCCGCCTGGACCGGCTCGGCGGCACCGGCTGGGCGAAGACGAAGACGCGGGTCAGGAAGGCGGTGGAGGAGCTGGCCGTCGAGCTCTTGAATCTATACGCGGAACGCCGCTTGGTGAAGGGGCATGCCTATGGTCCCGACACGTCGTGGCAGAAGGAGTTCGAGGAGTCATTCGAGTATGAGCCGACCGAGGACCAGATGCAGGCGATCCTCGATTCGAAGGGGGATCTTGAGGGTGAGCAGCCGATGGACAGGTTGATCTGCGGTGACGTGGGATACGGCAAAACCGAGGTTGCGATGCGCGCAGCGATGAAGGTGGTCACGGAGGGCAAGCAGGTCGCGGTGCTGGCGCCGACGACGATCCTCGCCTATCAGCACTGGCGGACGTTTCAACGGAGATTCGAGGCCTTTCCCGTCAGGATCGATCTGCTCAGCCGGTTCCGCACGAAGGCCGAACAGGGGAAGACTGTGGCCGATCTCATCGCCGGAGCCGTCGACATCGTGATCGGTACGCACCGGCTCCTGTCAAAAGATGTTGCCTTCCGTGACCTGGGGCTGCTGGTCATCGACGAAGAACAGCGATTCGGAGTGACGCACAAGGAGCGCCTCAAAGGGATGAAAAAGAATGTGGAGGTGCTGGCGTTGAGCGCCACGCCGATCCCGCGGACTCTGCAGATGAGTCTCGCCGGCATCAGGGACATGTCCGTGATCGAAACACCGCCGCGCGATCGGCTGTCCATCCACACCCAGGTGGTGCCGTTCGATGCGGATGTGATCAAGGCTGCGATCCGGTTCGAGCTGGGCCGGGGTGGACAGGCGTTCTTCGTGCACAACAGGATCGAGCCTCTGCCGGCGCTCGCCACATGGCTCTCGAAACTGTGCCCCGAGGCGCATATTTCGATGGTTCATGGCCGGATGGGGGAGCGAGAGCTCGAGGAACGGATGCAGGAGTTCGTGGAGGGAAAGACGGACCTTCTGCTTTCTACTACGATCGTAGAGAACGGGCTCGACATTCCCCGAGTGAACACACTCATCGTGAACCGCGCCGATCACTTCGGGTTGTCGCAGCTCTACCAGCTCCGCGGCCGCGTCGGCCGAAGCTCCGCCCGCGCCTACGCCTACCTCCTGGTTCCCCCGCAGGCGGTTTTGACTGACGTGGCGCGAAAGCGGCTGGCGGCGCTGCGCGAGTTCAGCGATCTCGGCGCCGGATTCCGGATTGCAGCGCTGGACCTTGAGCTGCGCGGCGCCGGCAGCTTCCTCGGGCACCGCCAGCACGGCCACATCGAGGCCGTTGGCTTCGATATGTACTGCCGGATGCTCGAGAAGACCGTCGAGGAATTCCGGAGCGGGAGGCAGATCGAGGAGGAGGCGCCGGTCACAATCAACCTGGGATTGGACATCAGGATACCTGATGAGTACGTCCCGGATACGAACCAGAGGCTGCAGATCTACAAGCGCGTGTCGTCGGCGCAGAGCGAGCCGGAGCTGGGGAAGCTCAAGGCCGAGGTCGTCGACCGCTACGGCCGGATGCCGTCGCAGCTCGATGCGCTGTTTCTCTATGGGAGGATCAAGGCACTGGCACGGCGAGCCGGCGTGCGATCGATAGAGCTGAGCGGCGGCGAGGTGCAGTTCAGGTTCCCCGAAGTGCCGAAGCTCGCGCCCGATCGCATACTCGAGACAGTCAGGGTCCTGGGTATGAGGCTCGAGCCGGGGGGAGTGGTGTGCCTGACCGCCGGAGACGATCTGGCGGGAGCCAGCTCGCGATTCCTCGAAACGCTTCTGGCCACGCCCCTGTAGTTCCCGACGCGGCTGAGACGCAACCAAACGGGTTGACACTTCTCTGCGAGCGAGAGCGTCGGGCGTCTGGGTGCTCGACGCTTTCGGTGCTCAGTCTCATCGACGTCCCGGTTACGGAGGAGAACGTGAGGCGACCGGAAACCGTCGCCGTTCACCACGGAGACAGGGAGAACACAGAGATCCACGAAGAGAACCCTCCTGAAAGCTTCCCCATCTGGTCGCTGAAAAGCGAATGACCCTGTACGTTGAAGCACTCGCACAGGTCGTTGGTGACTAGGAAGTTGAGTGTTGAGGCAAAATGGCAAGAAATTTGAGGCGGCTAGATCTTCCGAACTCCTCGGAGGAAAGCAGGAGGGGAGAAATGCATGAACGGATCGGTCGTCTCGGCCGATCGGGGTGGCTCGGAAGTACTCTCTCACTCTCCACGCTCCACGCTCTCACGAGCGGATCCGCAGCGTTCGGGAGCCCTCTTTGGGCTTCTCCGTGCCCTCGGTGCCTCTGTGGTTGGACGGACCCTCCACCAGATCACGCGGATGCATCCAACCCGCGATGGA
>JACPPM010000293.1 GCA_016191015.1 Acidobacteriota bacterium
AAGTTGAGTGTTGACGCAAAATGGCAAGAAATTTGAGGCGGCTAGATCTTCCGAACTCCTCTCAGGAAAGCAGGAGGGGAGGAATGCAGGAACGGAGCGGTCGTCTCGGCCGATCGGGGTGGCTCGGAAGAACGCTCTCACTCTCCACGCTCCACGCTCTCACGCGGGGCGGAGACGCAACCAATGCAGGTTGAGGCACCGCCGCGTTGGGAATGGATCAATCTCACGGGGATCTACGCGCACTGTATCAGATGAGCTACGAGGAGCTGGACCGGAAGGCCCTCGAGCTTCTGCCCAGAGTGCTGCCTTGACCGAGACCGCAAGGGAGCTCCTGCCGGGCACGTCACCGGGCACCATGCGCAACATTGTTCGTAAGATCCTCCGTCGTGCCCGGCCCGAGCGGTTGAGCCCGCGGATGCTGCGGCCGTTCGTCACGGGGGACATGCACCCGCTGCCCCGAGGGTGGAAGACTGGGCCGCCGGCGTTCGTCGGAGTCGCCTCGGGCAAGGCCGGCACGAGCTGGTGGTACACCCTGCTGCTCGCGCACCCGCGTGTGAAACCAAATCGGTTGCGGGAGAAGGAGTTGTGCTACTTCTATCATTACGGATACCGGGGGTTGGACAGTGAGGCGATCAGCACATATCGGCAGGCGTTCGCAGGACCCGAGGGCAGCCTCTGCGGGGAATGGTCGCCGGGCTATCTGGCGTTTCCGTTGGCCGTTGATTATCTCGCCGAGGCTGCGCCGGAGGCGAAGATCCTGGTCATCGTGCGCAATCCGGTGGATCGGTTCTTGTCGAGCCTGAATCAGTTTCTGACGGTGCACGCCCCGTTTCTGGGGCTGCGCGGAGACCGTGCGGCGGTTCTGAGGAAATTCTCTCTCTTTCCCGCAGCGATCTCCCATAGCCGATGGTACGAATCATCCTGTCGGCTGCTCCGCCTGTTTGATCGGGAGCAGCTGCTCGTGCTGCAGTATGAGAAATGCAAGAACGACCCTGGGATCGAGATAGCGAAAACGTACCGCTTTCTCGGATTGGAAGAATCTTTTATTCCACCCAACCTGCCGCAGCGCGTCAACGTGCGGCCGTATGTCGTGCCACAGTGTCAGACGGAAGAGCGCGTGCGGCTTGCGAGATATTTTGCGGATGACGTGAGGGCGTTTGCCGGGCTGTTTCCGGAGATTGACCTGTCGCTCTGGCCGGAATTCCGCGCGCCGACCCGATGACCGGACCGGTTACGATCCTTCGGACGCGGCGGTGTGGCGCGCGTGGTCGCCACATCGGCCCTCCGTATCCGTTCCTCGATCCAGCGGCGTCATCAGAGGATCATCGAGGTGACGCCTCCGACCGACTAGAACAATGCCAGTGCAACGATGGCAGCCGACGAGATGGCGATAAGGAATATGACACTATACGCGGCTCCGACAACCGCCGCGGTCCCGACGATCCGACCCCACGAGCCGCCGTAGACGCGCCGCATTGCCGCCGTGGCGTACCAGACCAGAGTCAGCAGGGCGGCGATCCCCAAGGAAAGTGCCAGCCACTTGTTGGTCAGGAATGCGCGCAAAAGGTGCAACACCGCGAATGCCGAGAATCCGAAGGCGTGCAGATGCAGCGAGAAATACAGGTGCGGTACGTAGCCGGGAACGGTTGAGCGATAGGCACCCCAGAGCAGGAGCGCAACCACCGGCATGAGCAGGAAGATGACCTTGGGATAGGTCCGGCTGATGGCATCGCCGAACTCCTTCGGATTCTCGATTGCACGTTGCAGTTTCTGGGACCCCACGATGCGCATGATGCTCGAGTTGTCGATCGCCGTCGCCACCTCGGGCTTCAGCACCTGTGTTTGCGCCTCGCGCTCAGCCCCAGGAGCAGCCAACGAGCTCGGAAGGACTATTTGCACTCGCTCATCGCGGTGGGTGATGGCGCCGATGGTCGGCCCGATCAGGAAGTAGACCAGGCTGGTGATCAAATAGAGGCGGAGCGGGGGGAGCCACCGTGCGCGGCGGCCGCCGAGGAAATCCACCGTGAGCTGTCCCGGACGCAGCACGAGCTCGCGCATGGTTGAAAGCAACTTGCCGTCCCAATGGGCCAGTTCATGCGTAGCCTCGCGCACCAACTCTCCGAGAAGCGGGTGCGGACTCGGATCCTTCTGCCCGCACTGGGAACACCAGGCGCCCGAGAGCGGGGCGCTGCAGTTGAGGCACAGGTCGTGGTATCGCTTCGCACCGCTCATGTTCAACTCGATCGTTGCGAGAGGTTCAGGAAGAACAAGACCGCCCAGTCCCCACGGTCTTCGCGCTGAAGATGACGACTAGAGATGAGACCATGACAAAGAGGATAGGACATAGAAACTGACTCCTTCGACCTCCATTGACGACACCACCGTTGTAGTAATCCTGCGCCAGCCGGATGATCCCTGCCATGATGCGGTCTGCCCGGGGGGGGTGGCAGCGGGGTGACCACGGCACGGCGTTATTGGCGGAGTGCTGCTGAATCACAGACGCAGAGTAGACCACCCCCTCGGTCGTGTCAAAAACTTCGGACAGCGAGAAGGCTCCTTGAGGAGATTCTGATCGTCTTGAGCGGGCCTGACGTTGATCGGAACCTGCCGGGGTCGGCCGCATCGACAATCTGCTATCAGCCTTCCTCGCTGCCGCCGGGCTGAGACTCCACCCGCCGGCCCTGTTTGCGCTTGAGCACGGCCTGCTTGAGGAGATACTCGATCTGGCCATTGACACTCCGGAGCTCATCCTGTGCCCACGCCTCCAGATCCCGCCACAGATCGGGGTCGATCCGGAGGAGAAAGGGCTTTCGCGGCTCCATAGTGCTTCAGGCGTCTCGTTTCGTACACCTCGCGCAGGCCGTGCCGTGGACTGATCTCTCCTACGTATACAGCGTGCCGGTGTTGACGACCGGGTGCACCTCGGACTCGCCGCAAAGCACCACCATCAGATTGCTGACCATCGCTGCCTTCCGTTCGTCGTCAAGGGTCACCACATGCTTTTCCGCCAACTCCTTCAAGGCCATGTCCACCATGCTGACAGCACCATGAACGATCTTTTGCCGAGCGGCGATCACGGCTTCTGCCTGCTGGCGGCGCAGCATCGCCTGCGCGATCTCCGGCGCGTACGCAAGGTGCGTCAGGCGCGCCTCGTCCACCGTGACTCCCGCCTTGCCCAGGCGCTCCTGCAGTTCGTGTCTGAGAGCCTTGGAGACGTCATCGACATTGCTGCGCAAAGTGATCTCATCCTCCTCGCCGTGGTCGTACGCGTAGGCGCTGGCCATATGACGGAGCGCAGATTCACTCTGCATACACACGTAGTTGTTGTAGTCGTCCACATCGAAGACAGCTTGCGCCGTATCCTGCACACGCCAGACAACGACGGCGGCGATCTCGATCGGATTCCCTCGCTTGTCGTTCACCTTGAGCTTCTCGCCGTTCAAGGTCCGTGCCCTGAGTGAAATCTTGTGCCGGGTCGGGAACTTCCGCGCGGGGCTCGCCGCCTCGGCCTTGAGGGACGCCACCTTGGCGCGCAGATCGGCCAGCGAAGAGGTCTGCTGGGGGCCGTTCGAATAAAAAGGGTTTCCCCAGTTGAAACCGCTCGTTCGAACCGTCCCCTTGTAGGCGCCAAACAGGATCAGCACGCGTGCCTCGTTAGGCTGAAGCGTGAAGAACCCTGTCATCATCAAAATAGTGACGGGAACGAGCAGCAGTGACGGAATGAACAAACCCAGGATCGGGTGCCCAACAGTCCGCTCCCCCTCTCCAATCGAATAGACGAGCAACGCGATGTCTCCGAGGAGAAAGCCGATCAGGAGGGGCAGCATGATCCAGCCGCTCTTCACCTCCACGACCCTTTCCCGGTTTACGCTAACGGTCCCGGTGTTCATTGACTCTTTTCCTTTCTGAGCACCAGTAGTCTCAATATCATGATGATATCATAATGCAATCGCGGCCCTTTGTCAAGAGCCGCGGCTTTGGCCGCGGGTGGAGTCCAAGCTACGGGGAGTGGTTGAAATCTAGAGTGCGAAGGCAAAAAGCTGAATGGTAAGCACTAATAGACCAATACCAACCTTGTTGTCATCATTTTAAATCTAAATGTCACACCTTAATCTAGCTAGTGACGCTCGCCATCGACCCGTCAAGGCTGCACACGAAACAGCCGCATGACCCGATCCGGTGCCAGCTCGAGATAGATCGTTGCGACTGCATACGTGGTGACCAAGATGAAGCCGCCGACAAACCCAGGCAGCATCCCGAGCCCTGTCATCGCTACGGCGATCACGAGAAACCAGCGGATGAAATGGAAACCAAATCGCCGCTGCAGGTGGCGCTGCGCGTCGGGCAGCCTGCGCAGCTCGCCGAAGATCCGCGCGAAGCCGGTCAGCGCCGTGCCGGCCTGAAGCCCGAGCGCGATTCGGAACCAAAAATCGGCGAGTGCCGCCTGCCACGGCCAACTGTGACTGGCGACGAAGATGTAAAGAGGCATGCCGAGCGGGATGGCCACGATCGAAGTCGCGGCCGCGGCCAGCATCACGATCTCGACCGCGTACTGAAACCGCCCCAGCGGGCGCATCATCGGATCGGAGTGGTAGGGAATGATCTGCGTTCCAGCAAGCGCGAACAGAACAGCGAACGCCAGAAGGGTGTCGAGAAAATAGGCGACGAGCAGGTTGCTGGCGGACCATCCAAGAATGATGATCCCGGCCACTGGCACGAGGTTGCGCGCGATGACGGTGGCGGCCTGGATCCTGCGGCTCCTGGTCAACATGGCGGCTTCCGGGAAATAGTAGAGAGCGACGCGCGAGATTACAACCCCGGATGGTCAACGAAAGCGTGCCGTATGATGACGCCGAGCAGTCATGTTCGCGCGGGAGTTCCTTCAGCTCGATCTCGAGGCTGCTCAAAGGAGATACGGCCGACGGCATTCGGCAGTGGCATGGCGGTGCGAGTCGTTGAAGCCGAGGCACGAACCAATACCGAGCTGGCCGAGCGGAGTTCCAGTGGCCTATCAACCTCAGCGCACGCTACGACATATCGCCTTCCGGCAGAACGGTGCCGGATCTCTGAAGCACCATGAGAACACACCGCCCGCAGATGGGGTCGTCGAACTCCCGCGCCTCTCCGAATCCGGCCTTTGCTAGTGCCTTGCGTGATGCGGTGTTCGATGTCGATGTGGCGGCGATGACGTAGGGGACTGCGCTGTCGGCCAGCGCCAGCTCGGCCACGAGGCGGATGGCGGCCGAACCTATTCCACGCCCCGCAGCGGATTCGTCGCCAATCATCATATCGATATCGATGACGCTGGTGGGTACCTCGTTCAGACCAGCTTCGTCGAGCTCCTCACGGCTCGGGTGCTGCCACAGAATCAGTCCGACCTTCTGGCCGTAGGCCAGGATCAGGGCGCGATGGCTGGAAGAGCGAGGATCGCTGATGAGGCTGAGGTTCTCTTCTGGATCCCCCCAGTAGTGGCGCACGTGGTCGGACTGAAGCCAACGGGCGATCAGAGGAATGTCGGCATCTGTCGGCACGGACAGACCAACGACAGGCGCCTGACCGGTCGAGCTCATGTATCCACTCCCGCCCGAAGCCCCAGGCTGGGGTCGTATAGATTCTCGTCAGTGGCGTCAGTGCGTCTCGCGATCAGGCGGTGAAAGCCGAGGAACCGGCCGCCGTCCGCCTCGATCGCTTCGGCATCCGATGGAAAGGTACTCTTGCCGGTGAGCTCGAGCGCGCGTTCGAAGTCTCGCCAGTGCCGCCAGCCGTCAATCATCGTGTCTACTTCGACGTCAGTTACTTTGGCGCTACGGTCCCAGAGCTCCTGCCAGTGTGAGGCTGTCTTGAAGCTGCGGCAGGCGTCCTCCCAGAAAATCTTGCCGTTCGATTGGGCTCGGGCGAGATGCTCCGGGATCTGACCGCCGAGCGGCTGTGTGAGTCCGGGCACCACCACTCCGATCTGTCCGCCCGGCCGAAGGAACCGGCTGAGGTAGTCCAGGTAGAGCTCATCGGTTCCGAAGTAGTGGTAGACATCGATCGAGACCACGGCATCGAAGAACCCCTGGGCGAAAGGCAGGGCATGCGCCTCGGCCCGCAGCGGGCAAACGCGATCTCCGCAGCCGGCTTCGACAATCCGGCGCCAGTTGTGATCCGGATCGATCCACAGATCGACAGCCCAGGTGCGCCCGCGATACTCGCGGGCGATGAAGATGCTCGTGAT
>JACPPM010000283.1 GCA_016191015.1 Acidobacteriota bacterium
ACATAACCCATGGCACGAAGCGATCAGGAGAGCGGAGTGCGGGAAACCCGCACGCTCCGTTCGATGCGGCGGGGGCTGGAAACGTGGCGGACCGTACCAACGCGCCAGCCCCCGACCCTACCGCCGTATGAACTCGAGGTAAAACGCCCCGTGGTCTGACGGCTGGCGTGTCGCGCGGTCGATGACCCGCAAAATCTCTGGCCCTTTCCAGGGTCGGAAGCCGTGTGGCGAGCCCTGACACAGAGATCGTGCCTGGGCCAGGAGGTAGTGGGCATCGCGGGAGACGGATCCCATCTAATCACCTCCCTCGAGATACGAATCGCAGCCGGATGCACATTCAACTCGTTGGTGATCTAGACACGAATCGGCTGTCAAACACGGGGAACGATGCACAAGCATCCTGGCCGGCTGTCGCATAGTGTGCGCTATGAACTAAGGGTAACCATGTACATCATAGAGTGTCGCGCCCGAAACTTCAATCACCTGTACTGGTTCAGTAACTTGGTGACAACTCCTCCGTGTGGTCGTGGGGGCCCCGTCCTGCTCGATTCTCACACCACCCCATGACCTGGCCCAGTATGAAGACCGTCAGTTGAGAAAGGTGGCACGACGTTGGGGGAGAGGGCAGAACGCTTGATTCTATGTTTCGATGATGATCGGCACTCCCACCAGCTGTGCCACTGGCGTCCAGACGTCGGTCTGAATTTCCGGTGTTTCGATGGACACAACGAGAGAGTACCGCGCCCCCTGTTCGCTACGGTCTCTCTTAGGCTGATCCTTCCACCAACCGGATACCGGGAAGACTCCAACAACACCGCGCTCGGCGAGGTCGGCAGCAGTGCCAGTCCACACATCCGAATGAATCGATCCCTTGCTGCGCGCTTGCTCACCGAGGAACCAGCCCTCCGAGTCGCCAGTGCTCGGCCGTTCCTCGTCCTCGTCGAGCGCCCGCTGGTTCAGCCGCTTGCGGAACTCGTCGATGCTCTCCGTTGGAGATTTCAGATCGAAACGTAATCCGTGGGAAGCGTACCGGTGCCTTTTCTTCCAACCGCGGCGGCCTGGGTTTGGCTCGATGAAGTACGAGAGCGTCACGCGGAGCTGCACGGAGGCGTGCCCAAGCTCTCGGAGCACATCCCTCGGCCAGGGAAGCTCGTGTATGTGCATGTCGTTCATCTTCCCCTTGGAGAACGGGCGGATTGAGGACTGCACGACAAGGGTGACGGCGTCGTTGGCGCTTCGCAGTGCGCGTTCGAGGCTCGGGACGCCATAGCCGTACCTGCGAGCGAGTTTCGCACGGGCACGCCTGCCGCTGACGGCGTCGAAATGCACTTGCATTGCCGGCGTCCACCGCGCCGCATGCACGATGAGCGCCCGCACCGTCTCGGGCCAAAGGCCAGGGTAGTCGGCGCGGACGATAGCGGCCATCCGTGCGATCTGCGCGGTCGCGGCGCTGGTCGCCCAGGAGAGAACGAGCAGCTTCTCGCCAGGCTTGTAGTAGGTCGAGAGCAAGCACAAGTCTGGAACCGGGAAATCGATTGAGGAACCGTCGTAGGCGATGTTTCCACCCTCGAAGACGACGTCAGGCTTGATCGGCCAGGACTCCAGGAACAGAACAGAGGTCGTGCTCCATGGCGAGAGCTCGCCCGGTCGTGCGAGCGGCGACCACCCGTCCCAGGCGGGATCGTTGATCACGGCTTTTTCAGTGAAGGCACCCACGGTGAGTGCGTTCCAGGCTTGCGCCGGATCGTGCACGGCTTCGAGGTCGCTGCAATCAAGGTGCGCGACGGCCAAGTTGTCTACGTTACCGGCGCTGACCACGAGGAGGCGAGAGGCTGCTCCCTTGGACTCGTCCAAATAAACGAGACCCTGCGTGGCTGTGTCGAAGCTGCGACCCGCGGCCAACGCATCGACCGCTGCGGACCATGAGGTAGGCTGGCCGCGGTCACGAGTGTCGGTGGCCGTCACCGCAAGAGCAAAGGCGCGAAGGCGACGCGGTGCGTTAACCTCAGGCCTGGCCACTGCCAGTGCGGTGATCGCCCCGTAAAGATCGGGAGGGTTTGTTCCCGTCGGCGGAAGAATCTTCACGGACTCGATTCTGTGCCGCAGTGCAATTGGCGCGCGGGATACCAGAGCAGCCACCAAGTCACCGTAGGTGGCAAGGCCGGCCATTTCGGTTCCGTGGCCCATGTTGCCGATGCCACCACCGTCGTCGTTCGCGCCCCACGTCGGGTCCACCGCCATTGCATCGCGCGGAGCGATCACGTTTGCGAGGAGAGGGTGCCCGCGCGTGACCCCGGTATCGAGGATGCAGACAGCAGGCGCGGAGGCTGAGGGGGACGTCGTCCTTCGTTTCAGATCGGCCACCCAGTCCGCCTGCTCCCCGGGCGGAGCATCGACGAACAAAGCGGCGGTATCCTTGGCTCGGCGAACCTCCGCGACGTCATTGAGAACGTCGAGGGATGTGGACAATTGCGCGGCGCTTCCACTCACGAGCACAACGATCCGATCGTCGAAGGCGAGACGTCGCTCGCCCACGGTAAGTCTGACCTGCTCGGCAAAATCGAGTAGCCGCTCGAGCTCCTTGCCGTCATGGCGCCGAAGCCATACCTCCCACCAGATAACCTCGTCGCTCTCCGGCCACACCTCACCGGAGTCTGTCCAGAGCGCACGGAGGGTCGCACGTTTAAGCCCCGCTATCCGGTCGACGAGGTCCTTATGCCGAGGCTCGCCGCTTTTCGTCTTTTCGTTCGCATACTGCTCAAATCGTGTAACGAAGTGCTTCAGCCTGCCTTCGGGGACGAACACGGTCGCGAGCTGCACCGTCGGGTGTCCGGGTCGGTCGACGATTTGGACGGCGACGAGCTCAATGCCCTTGCGCCGATCTTCGAGAGACTCGACTTTCAACTCCACTCCGGGCGGGCTCGCGAACTGGACGTATAACCCCGGCTCGGCGCCATGGACAGTGATGTTGATGCCATCGCGCTCCCGCTTGCTCTCGCGTTCTGCAATCACCAGAGCGGATTTGAGTGCACGCGCATGTTGCTGCCGGTCGCGCGGCCCCTGAACAGGCGGCACGACCATCTTTCTCGGATGAGGCGTGTAAGCTTCCGTCAATGGAGAGTGGGGGACTAGGATGTGTCTACGATTGCGAGGTTCCGCCATCATTCACCGAGCTGGGCGATCAGCTCTGTGCCGCACGCCGTTCACCAAGTGCATCGATGAGATCGATCGTACCCACGCGAGTGGAAAGGGCGAGGATCGCCTTCTTCGCCGCGTGCTCGCATGCTCGAGAGACGTCGGCATGGCTGAGGCCTTCGGTTGCGCCGAGGACTTCAGGCCAATCGACACGCGACGTGTCGAGGAGAGAAAGTCGCGCGCGCATCACCTTCTCAATGATCTCGCGTGCTGGAAGCACGTACTCGATCACCCCATCGAATCTCCGAAACAGTGCGTGATCGAGGATCTTGTGGTGGTTGGTCGCCGCAACTATGATACTGTCCGAGTCATCCAGCTCAAGGAACTGCAGGAACGAATTCAGCACGCGGCGAATCTCTCCGACCTCGTTCTTCGCTGCCCGCTCGCTGCCCAGCGCGTCGAACTCATCGAATAGGTAGATGGCTCGCGTCTGCCGGATTGTGTCGAAGATAAGGCGGAGCTTCGCCGCTGTCTCGCCAAGATACTTCGTAATCAGGCCATCGAGCTGGATCGTGAAGAGTGGCACGCCTAGCTCACCTGCCAATGCTGCTGCCGTCATCGTCTTGCCTGTTCCCGGAGGACCAATGAGGAGCAACTTTCGGAGCGGGGCGAAGCCGTGCTCCTTGATGCGCGCGCGCTGTCGTTGTTCGAGGAGAACGCGGTCGATCCGAGATCGCACTGTCTCATCTAGTGCCATGTCGGCCAGGCGGGTCTTCGCGTACGCAGCGGTAAGCAAACCGGCGAGCTCCCCGCGCGGCTGAACGACGGGAACCGGTTTGGTTCGCTGACCAGCTGACTCAGCCTTCGCGCGGAGCTGCGCCTGGTCAACCAGGTCACGGAGCTCCCGTGCGAACTTGGCATGCCCGTTCCTCGCTGCCTGCGCTGCCATCTGCATGGCTATCGCATAGAAGCGCGTGTCGTCGCCATGCGCATGGCTTCGAATGAGCGCCTTTACTTGATCTGCTGTTGGCATGTCGTCACGCTGCTCTCTTTCAGTTTGACCGATTGCGTACCGGTCATCGAAGATTAGACGCCCATAAGTATGTCAGAAATCTCATTCAGAATCACCGTACTTGAATGGTCGCTATTTCGATTCGCCTCCCACACCACCCCCTGCACCGGCCCCGGTGCAGTTGAGCCTCAAACACTCGCTCGCGGCCATATGTGCCACCCAGACCAAGACCGCGGGCCTGGATGTGAGCGGCAAGGTGCAGCTCAGGGGTACGGAACCCACTCAGTCCGCGATGGTCTGCGTCCGGCGCGGTCGTGCTAGCGCCGCGACGAGGCCTACGCCTTCGCGTCGCCGCGCCTTGTTCCACTCGATCATGTCGTCGAGGACGCTGTAGGCGGCTGGGACGACGAAGAGCGTCATCAGGGTCGAGACGGCCATGCCGCCGACGAGGGCGAGGGCCATCGGTCGCTGGAGCTCGGCGCCGGGGCCGATGGCGAAGGCTGGCGGCAGGGCTCCCGCGATCGTCGCTACCGATGTCATTAGAATCGGGCGCAGGCGAATCGGGCAGGCCTCGAGCAACGCCTGATGGCGCTCAAGCCCTCGCGCGCGGATCTGGTTCGTGAAGTCAACCAGCATGATCGAATTCTTCTTGGCGATGCCCACAAGCAGGATCAGGCCGAGCATGCTGTAAACGTTCATGCTCTGGCCTGCGACCCAGAGCGCAAAGAGGGCTCCGCTGATGCTGAAGGGCAAGGCCAGCAGGATCGTGAACGGATGAGAAAACGCGTTGAACTGCGAGGCGAGGACCATGTAGGCGACCATGAGACCCAGCACGAACGCGAACCAGAGCGACTGGAAGGACTCGCGATAGGCGCGAGTGCTCCCCGATACGACGGCGCGATAGCCGTCGGGCAGCACGGCGCGCGCGATCGCCAGCGCGTCTTCGGCGGCCTTGTCCTGCGAC
>JACPPM010000035.1 GCA_016191015.1 Acidobacteriota bacterium
ATCGAACAGACCCCTTCCTGCCTTCCTAACTTCCTGCCTTCCTGAGAGGTGCTCGGAAGGGTCTTGCAGAGTGCCTGGGTCTTGCCTGTTTGGTTGCGGCTCCGCCGCGTTAGGCCCGTCACTCAGGCTCCCCCCGCTTTTGCATTTTTGGTTTTGCATTTTTAATTCCTGAATCCGCGCGTCTTACGCGCGGATTCAGGCAGCTCCGCCGACATCCGCCTTGACACTCTCCGCCCCCATTGCTAGCCTCTCCCCTTCGTCAGGCAGAAAATGGAGATCAGTGACAGCGAGTTTGTACGCCGCCTGTACTACTCTGTCCTGAAGCGCCCGCCGGACGAGGCGGGGCTCAGCCACCATGTGGCGTTGCTCGCAAGCGGTGCGCTCAGTCGAGAAAAGCTACAGGATGCGTTCGAGCAGTCCCCGGAAGCCGTCGAGCTGCTGCGCAAGTACGAGGCAGCCTTCGGGGGAGAGGCGGAGATAGCCCGAAAGCTCGCGGCGGCGACGGGGCGCTGGGGATCGGGGCGAACCCTTGGACCGCGCGTGATCGAGATCGAGGTCAGCTCGAGATGCAACATCACCCCCGCATGTGTGATGTGCGATATCGACCTTGCGGGGAAAGCTTTCGACATCCCGCTGACGGTGGTCGAGAAGCTGGCCCCGCTTTTTCCGGGCGCGACCCAGATTCTCCTGCACGGCATCGGTGAGCCGCTCATGAACCGAGACCTCATGTCGATCATCGCGCTGGTCCCGGATCGATCAAAGACCGGCTTCAACACCAACGCCCTGATGCTGACTCGCTCGGTCGCCGCCCGGCTGGTCGATCTCGGCCTCGGGTGGCTCAATGTCTCGATCGACGCCGCCACGCCCGAAACCTATCGGAAAATCCGACGCAACGATTTCTTACGCGTGATGGCGAACATTCGAGGCCTCATCGAGGCGCGCGGCGATCGAAAGATCCCTGAGGTGTTCATCAACATGACATTGATGAAGGAGAACATCGCGGAAGCGCCGGCCTTCGTCAGGCTCGGCGCCGAGCTCGGCGTGAACCAGATCATCTTCCAGCAGATGAACCTCCAGACTGCCATCGCCGCACCGATCGAGAGCAATGGCTGGGTGTTCGACTATCGAAGCCAGCTTCTGCAGAACTACCCGGAGCTGCATCGAGACGCCATCGAAGCCGCGTATGCCGCCGCGGCTGAGGCAGGCATACCGCTCGTCTACAGGCAACACTACTGAGAGGATAGTTCAGAGTGCGATTGTCAGCCGTGTATTCCATGCTGCCGCATAACCCTGATCTGATCGAAGCAGTGTGCTGGGTGCTGAGTGCTGGGTGCTGCCCGGGGATGGCAGCGCGAGAGCGCGCAGCACCCAGTACTCAGCACGGGCATTCGTCGTGATCTGCAACAAACCCTTCAACAATCTGCTCGTGAAAGAAGACGGCACCGTCTACCTTTGCTGCTATCTGGCCGAGCCGCATCTGGCTCTCGGGAACCTCAATGTGAACACATTTGACGAGGTTTGGAATTCCGAGCCAGCCCGCTTGCTCCGCACTGAGATGATGGAGGACGTTTTGCCGCGCGCCTGCAGTCACTGTCCTTACTACTCGCAAAGCACCACGGTCCAGAATGCAATTCGGGATCCGAAGAGGTGGGGAGGCGGCGAGGCCCGGATCGAGAATGTTTTCATCACGGCGGGCGACCGATCCGCGTGTGGCAGGTTCACACGCGGCGAGGACGTCTTCATCACACTGGCATGCAGGTCCTGGACGCGCATCTCCCATCCCGTCGTCGGCATCGCGCTCTACCATGACTCGGGCCGCCGGCTCTTCGGGACCAATACGGCCTTGGACGGCCGCGATATTCAGTCCCTCGACGGGGAAGGAGTCGTCACCATAGAGCTGCCGACGGACTTCCTTCCGCCGGGACACTACGCGATGGATCTTGCCATTCATTCCCCAGCGCAGTATCACTACGACTACCTGCAATGCATGCACGGCTTTGATATAATCCCCGCTCCGGTCGACGGAGTGACGGTCCCTGAGCCGCGCGTCCTCTGGCAGTTCGCCGGGGGGATCGGCGAAGGCAGCCGGCAGGAGAGGTAGAAACCGCGGGGGAGCGTCGAGCCTCCGCCGCATGTCGAGTTCACGGCACAGAACAAGGAACCCGGATGTTCACTACGATCGTAGATAAAATAAAACACACCGTTTTCCATCAGGCCGACGTCCCGAAGCCGGACCCGATCGAGGCAAACTACAAGCTGAACTACCAGGAACGGAATGCGGGCAAGGCAGTGTTGGCCTCCCGGCCTTACGCTCTCGAGCTCGAAACCACCACGCGCTGCAACCTGGATTGCCTCGAATGCCCGCGCCTGGATGACTTTGTCGAAGAAGAGCTCACCGACGATGTCGTCGATCGGGTCGCGCCCTGGTTCGAGTCACTCAACCAGATCAGCCTCCATGGGTTCGGCGAGCCACTGTACTCACCGAGCACTTTCAAAGTGATCAGCATGCTGCCCGAGGGCACCCAGATCCACTTCAGCTCGAACCTGACGCCGCTCAAGCCCGAGCACCTCGTGCTGTTCAAAGAGAAGAAGGGGCTCATCAACGTGTCTCTGGACGCCGCCACGGCCCAGACTTACAAGCTGATTCGCGGCGCGAATTTTGAAAAAGTCGTCGAGAACATGAGGAAGATCCGACAGCTCAGCCACATGGACCTTTACATGAACATGACCGTCATGCAGATGAACAAGCATGAGGTGCGGGCGTTCCTCGAGTTGGCCGAGAGCGTCGGTGCGTCGCGGGTGATCTTCATCAAGCTCTCCGAGAGCTACGACTTCGTCAAGACGCGGAAGGATTTTCGGTTCGTCTACAAGGAGCAGCACCTGGGGGCGGACGACGTCGCACGGATGATTGAACAGATCGAGGCGAGGAAGTGGCCGTTTGCGATCGACAACTATGTGGGGTTGAAGTTCTATCCTGCGCATGTCGAGACGCCGGCCGCGGCGGCCCCGGCAGTGCCGGCCCCGGCAGTGCCGACCCCGGCAGTGCCGGCCCCGGCCGCGCCTGCTCGGGCGGCGCAGACCTCGAACGAGCCCATCTGCGCGTATCCGTGGGTGAACCTGTTCGTCAAGATCGATGGTTCCGTGCGGAACTGTTGCCACCAGGAACCGATCGGGAATCTGAAGACGCAATCGCTCGATGAGATCTGGAACAGCGATCTCGAGCAGGAGATCCGGGCGGGGGTCGCGTCGAAGAACCTCCATGCGGCCTGCCAGCGGGTGAACTGCCCGGTGTGGCGCCAGGTGCGCCAGGAGGCTCAGGTGGCCGGGTTCGCTGTCTGAGGCATGGACGCCAGGGATTCGCAGAAGATCGCCGGGGCCGCCTCGGAGCTGAGCCGGATCCTTGGCGGAATCGATCGCCTCGAACCTCTCGTGCTGGAGGCGGCTTCGCGGATCGAGCAGGCGATCAGACACGGCGGCAAGCTGATGCTCTTCGGGAACGGCGGATCGAGCAGCCAGGCTCAACACATCGCATCGGAGTTCGTGAACCGTTTCATGAAGGACCGCGTGGCGCTTCCGGCGCTCGCCCTGACAACGGACCAGTCGATCCTCACCTCCGTATCCAACGACACCAGCTACGAGTCGGTATTCTCAAGACAGGTCGAAGCACTCGGGAAGCCTGGAGATGTTGTCATCGGGCTCTCCACCAGCGGCAACTCCGGCAACGTTCGCGCCGCCTTCATAACGGCCCGCTCGCTGCGCATCTCCACGATCGGGATGACGGGGCGGGGCGGCGGCGAGCTCGCGCGATGCGCCGACCTCCTCATCGCCGTTGAATCCACGAGTACGCCACGGATACAGGAAATCCACCTCCTGATCGGGCACTTGATCGCGGAGATTGTTGAGTCGCGATTCTGATGGGGAGGGATTAGTGTCTTGGAAGTTGCGTGTTGACACGAAATGGCAAGACTCTCGAGAGCGCGAGATCCTCCGAACCCCCTCTCAGGAAAGCAGGAAGGGAGGAATGCAGGAACGGGGCAGTCATCTCCGGAGCTCAGGGTGGCATCGAACAGACCCCTTCCTGCCTTCCTAACTTCCTGCGTTCCTGAGAGGTGCTCGGAAAGGTCTTGCAGCGTGCCTGGGTCTTGCCTGTTTGGTTGCGGCTCTGCCGCGTTAGGGACTATGGACTAGGGGCTCGGAGATCTGTGAATGCGCGTGGTCCGGGACATTCAGGGTTGTGGGTAGACTGGGCGAGTCCGGACCAGAGTTGCTTTCGTCCAGATTGAGATGGGGAACGTTCCCCGGCAATCCCCATTGGCGAGTTTGCGCGCTCTCCTGTATTGTGTCGTCTCCATTCTTTGCTTAGAGGTGATCCGTGCGAAAGAAGCGCATCTCATCGGAGCCCGTGGCGGTCAGGACGGTTCCGTTTTCCCGCAAGCGGTTCAAAGTTGGTTTGAAGGCGATGGGCCGGCCGATCCGGAGCCTGACGCTGGGAGAGTTTTTCGAATCGCTGCCGCATCTTCAGAGCTCGAACGATCTTCGTGAGGTGGCGCAGCGCGTCGGGCGCGCCCATCGCCGGCACAAGCCGGTGATTTTCGCGATGGGGGCTCATGTCATCAAGTGCGGCCTGCAACCGGTCATCAAGGACCTGATCGACCATGGAATCGTCACGGCGCTCGCCCTGAACGGCGCCGGGGTGATCCACGATTTCGAGCTGGCATATGGCGGGGGCACGTCCGAGTGGGTCGAGGAGGGGATCAAGGACGGATCATTCGGCATGACGAGAGAGACCGGGCAGATCCTCAACAGCGTCGCAAAGCAGTGCCTGGCCACCGGTGCGGGTCTCGGCGAGACGATCGCCGAACATTTGGACGAATCGAGCTACCCTTACAAGGAGTACAGCCTGCTGGCCGCGGCCCACGCGATGGGGATTCCCGTGACGGTTCACGTGGCGATCGGATGTGACACGATTCACATGCATCCGCAGGCGAGCGGGCAGGCGCTGGGTGAAGGGTCGTTGCGTGATTTCAGGATCTTCTCTCACATCGTCAGGACGCTCGGCGACGGCGGCGTGTTCTTCAATATAGGCTCCTCGGTGATGATGCCCGAGGTGTTTCTCAAGGCGGTGTCGCTCGCGCGCAATCAGGGCGTGCGGCTGCGGAACTTCACGACCGTCAACATGGATTTTCTCACGCACTACCGGCCGCTCGAAAACGTCCTGCGCCGTCCTCACCTGCGCTCAGGTGATGCGTTCAACATCGTCGGGGCGCACGAGATCATGCTTCCGCTCATGGCCGCCGCCATCAAGGTCGCCCTCAAGAGCAGGAAGTAGCCGGGACCTCCGTCGCATGCATCGGTCGATCCTGATCACGCAGTGCCTCCAGAACGATTTCGTCAAGCCCATCGGCAAGTACGATCCGCTCCCGAATCTGCTGCACGTGGGCTACGAGGAGTCCCGGCGGCTCATGGGCGAGGACTCGGCCAACGGCGCGGTTGCGCGTGTGATGCGGTGGGCCTACCAGCAACCGGACGACGAGCTTCATCTGGTTCACATCAGGGACTGGCACAGTCCCGACGACATCTCGCAGGCCTCGCATCTGCGGCAGTTCGGTGAGCATTGCGTGGAGGACACTCCAGGGGCCTCGTTCGTGTTCCCCGAGCCTCCGAACAATCCAAAACGTATCGATGTCGTCGATTCGCTCACTCTCAACGACTTCGTCGGCACCAGACTCGAGACCGTCCTCGAGCCTTACAGAGGTACAAGAACGAGAGTCGGAATCATCGGCGTCTGGACGGAGGCCAAAGTAACGTTTCTCTCGTACGACCTGCGGACGCGGTTTCCGGATTTCGAGATCGCCGTCTGTTCGGCCTTGACGGCAAGCTCCTCGCGCGCGCACCATTTCCAGGCGCTCGACCAGCTCGCCAAGCTCCTCGGCGTCGTCGTCTTCTCATCTGTCGGCGAGTTCGTCGAGCTCCTCGGCGGAGCGCATGAGCAGGTGCCTCTCCCGATCCCTGCCGACATCACCCACCCCGAGATCACGATCGAAGGAGCCGGCGAGCTCGGCGGCACGGATCACCACCTGATCCGGTATCTTTTCCGGGACGCTCGCAGCGTGAAGCTCCGATGCCTCGACGGCGGCTTTTCCGGCAACCTGGTTCTAGGGAGCAACAGTGTCGATCTCTACGGCCACCCGCAGGTTCCGTACGTCGTCAAGATCGGGTCGCAGGCTCCGATCGGGAAAGAGCGGGCGTCGTTCGAGAGGGTCGAGTCCGTCCTGGGAAACAACGCGCCCCAGATCACCGACTTTGCCGACTACCGGGATCGCGGCGGGATCAAGTATCGATACGCTGCGATGGGCGGCGGGTTTTCCACCACGTTTCAGAAGCGATACTGTGCCGGCCTCTCGCACGAGAAAATCGAAAGGTATCTCAAATCGGTGTTCATCGAGCAGCTCGGAAAGTTTTATCAGGCTGCACAGGTAGAGAAGTGCAACCTGATGGAGTACTACTGCTTCAACCCTCAGCTTGCCCTGGGCGTGCGCAAGCGAGTCGAGGAGCTGCTCGGCGAGCCGGCGGGACAGCCCGTCCTCTCCTTCCCGAGCGGGCGTCAGTTCCCGAATGTCTGCCACTTTTACGAGGAGGACTTGGCGCGAATCATGCCGACTGCCTCCGGCTCGGCCTGGTTCTCGTATGTCCATGGCGATCTCAACGGCGCCAACATCATCATCGACGCTCAGGAGAATGTCTGGCTCATCGACTTCTTCCACACCCACCGCGGGCACGTTTTGAAAGACCTCGCGAAGCTCGAGAACGATCTGCTCTACATCTTCACACCGGTGGGCGATTCGGCGGAGCTCGACGAGGCGCTCCGGCTGACCGATCGCCTTCTCGGAGTCGAGGATCTCGCGGCACCGTTGTGTTCGGCGGGGGACACCGGTCTGGAAAGACCGGAGCTCCTGCGCGCTTGGCGGACAATCGCTCTGCTCCGGTCCTTCTACCCTTCCCTCCTCCAACACGATCGCGACCCGCTGCAGCTCCTGATCGCTCAGATGCGGTACGCGATGCACACGCTCTCGTTCGACGAATCCAACGAGTGGCAGAAGAAGTGGGCGCTGTACACAGGAGCGCGATGCGGAGCCATGATTGTCGAACGTCTGGCCCGGCGCGGTCCGCTGCGCCTCGACTGGTTTGACCCCCGGCACACCTCCCCCGGGCGACTCGGTATCACGATCCTTCCGGGACGCCGGGACGGCGGTCGCGGTATCGCAGCCGACCTGGCAACACTCCGGAACCAGGGCGTGAGCCACATCGTCTGCCTCCTCTCCATGCCGGAATTCCACCGATATGGAGTCGACGCGCTGCTCGAAGAATACCGCAACGCCGGCATGACCGTGCACCACCTGCCCATCCTGGATCAATCGGTCAGCACCGCCGAAGAGATGCGCGATCTGACCGGGTGGATACGCGCGCGCCTCGCCGAAGGCGGCACAATCGCGATGCACTGCGTCGGCGGCCTCGGCCGCTCCGGCATGGCCGCCGCCTGCTGGCTGAAGAGCCTGGGCCTCTCCCCATCGGAGGCCATCGCCGAGGTCCGCCGCATCCGCACCCGCCGCGCGATCGAGACCACGGCGCAGGAAGCATTCGTGCGGTCGTACGAACCCTGACGCGGGGCGGACAGTATCACGTCGAAGTCCCGAGCGAACCGCAGATTTCACAGATTTCGTAGATGGCTTCGCGCCGACCTGGGAGTAAGGAGGAAGTGCCTCGTCGGCCTACAGCAAGATCAATCTGCCCAATCTTTGCAATCTGCGGTTCCGTGCGGAACGGTCTCGTCCGACTCGGCTCCTACATCCTGCCGCGACCACGCCCCAGCGCCGGATCGCCGGAAGTTGGTGCCGTGGACCCGAGTTCTCGTGTAGACTAGTGCGAGTTCAGGAGATTGCCATGACTAGGATCGAGACCCCGGTTGCCGATGTTGACCCCGCTCCGTCCGCCGACGACATAACGGACAACTCCCCGGCGCGCTACATTGCTCGAGTCAGCTTGTCCACGGGCCAGGAGCTGGACGAACGAGTGGAACCCGACGAGCTGCTGGTCCATGCACACCGCGACCATCACCCCATAGAAGTCGCTGCTCAGTTTCTCGCCAGCCGTCTGATTCAGATTACCGGTCGTGAGCAGGCCGTTCGAGGCGGGCTCCGATTCGTGAACGATTTCGCAGGCTGGACGGCCGATACCGCCGGGTCGCTCCTCGGGAGTCCTTTGCTCACGCAGTATGCCAAGAAGGCCATGGGTGTGACCGCGCGCGACTACGGATTCCGTTTCCGGGAGACGACGCACTATTCGGAGCGTGAGGTACGGAGTCGCATCGAGAGGTTGCAGAAGCAGGCGTCGGCGGCTCTGAAGGCTCGCGGGAAGAGTCCGAAGCTCCGGGTTCTCCTGACCGGTGCCACCGGATTCCTGGGGAAGGAGCTGCTTTGCCAGGCCGCCGCCGATCGTCGAATCGAGGAGTTGGTGGCGGTGGTCCGCCCCGAGACAGTGCGCGACCCGAAGACCAGGGAGGTCGTTCGGGTGCTGAGCCCGCAGGAGCGCGGAGAGATCCTGCTGGATCGCCTGTTCATTCCAAGCGCCAGTCGGAAGAAGTACCGGTTCGTGGCGGGAGACATCGAGCAGCCGCTCCTCGGGCTCGACCCTGGTGAGCTCGCGAAGCTCAGCAAGACCCTGACGAACGTGATTCACTGCGCCGCGAGCGTGTCTTTCGATGACCCCTACGACAAGTCCTTCCGGGCCAACGTGCTAGGCAGCCGCAACGCGCTGGCGTTCTCTCTCGCACTCCAGGAAGCGCCAGGATCGCCGTTCATTCATCACATCGCCATCGAGACGTCATACATCCACGGACGGAAGAAGGCATCATTCGCGCAAGAAGAATCCCTGGTCTTCCCGCGTCACTTCTACAACAATTTCTATGAGCTCACGAAGGCGATGGCGTCGATCGAGACCGATCGCTTCATGATCGAGAAGGGGCTTCGCGTGTCTCAGCTCCTGCCATCAATCGTGATCGGCAACTCGCGGACGGGGAACAACCGCGGAGACACCAAGGTCGTCAACGCACCGATCAACGCGTTCGGTCGCTCGCACGAAGCCGCGCGCAAGGCCAGCCGCAGCCCGATCGACCAGGCGCGCACGCGCGCTGTCGCATTCGTGGCCCAGGGATTCCCGGGAGATCCATCGGCCGAGCTGAACCTGGTTCCCGTGGACCGGGTCGTCGCGGGCATCCTGGCCGCGCTCACCGCGCCCGACGCGATCGGAAATCGCATCCACCTCGCCACCGACAACCGCATCCGGTCGATCGACATGGTCAGGATCTGCCGCGAAGAGCTCGGCGTGGCCGTGCGTCTCACCGATCCTACGGTCTTCCGCAACCTCACCCTTCCGATCGTCAAGGCCGTTCTCGAGAAGTTGAACGAACCCAAGCTTGCCAACGCCATCGAGAAGCTCGGGACGATCTTCGGCGGCTACAGCGAGTGGGGACAGCCGATCCACCGGGTCGGCAATGACGTCCGGATGCTCGGCCTGCCTCTGCGGAGGCCGAACACCGAGCACGCGTTTCGTATGCTCTGTCGCCACAACCGATACGTGCAGGAGTTCGGCAAGATCCGTGATCTGGAGGAAATCGCCCGTCGCGAAAAGGTCTGGGACACTCTCGTCGACGACATCGAGCTCGAGACCGGGCACGAAGCCGGTGCGATCCCGCCCGAGGAATTCCGCCAGTTCCTCGAGGAGAAGATCGACCTGAGAGCGTTTCAGGCGCGACGCAAGAGTCCGGCATCGCTGGGCCGGCGGTCCGGTGCGGCAATCGAAAGAGCACGCGGCCGGGCCTAGCGCGGCGGATGAAGAGCCGAGGAGAGATCTGCGAGTGCGTCCGCGGTTACCGCCCCCTTTGCTCGAGCCTTCCGTAACCCGCGGCGGGGGAATCCCGTCTCTTGGCCGTGTGATACGATGAACAAGGAGGACAAAGAGAGATGATTACAAACGCAAGGATTGCTGCCGTATTGAGTTTCGTGATGTTGGTGGCCGCGCCGGTTTTGATGGCCGAACAGGCCCCGACGGGCACGTACACCGCGACAACCGGCGGAACCGCTGTCGGGGGCGGAGGCTCCACCAGCGGTGGATCGCATGGCCATGGTGGAACGAGCACAGGGAGCACGGCCGGAAAGACGCTCACGATGAACGTCGCCAGCTACACCACGCAGGAAGAGCTCCAGAAGCTTGCTGCGACGCAGGGCGATCCGAAGAAGTTCCTGGAAACGTTGAAGGGGTTCAATCACGGAACCGTCATGATCGGAAGCAAGTCCTATGTCATCAACGCGGCGGCGTCTGCGAAGGCAGGCTCCAGCTCCTATGTGGTCATGCTCTCGGCCACTCCATTCGAAGCATCCGGCAGCTCGCGGAGCGCCAAGGGGGTCGCAGCCGGCTACATCAGACTGACCGTTGACGATGCCGGCGCGGGCACGGGGATGCTGTATACATCGACGCAAGTCGTCGTCAGCACCATCTCCGGTGATTTCACCGCGAAGGGTGGTGCATCGACCGCCACACAGCTTACAGCCGTCGCCCGCCAGTAACGAAAGCCGCGGCGGCCACGACCGCTCGCTCACGTTCGCGCGGCTCTGTGCGGATTCGTCCCACGGACCGGCGCGGCGCTGAGCGAGCGGTCTTCGCGCATTGTTGGCTCACCGATTGAGGAAACCCCGATGATGAACAGATGCTGCTCACGTCTCTTGCTTCTCGCTCTGCTCCTCGCCTTCCCGATCCGATCGTTCGCCGACGGGGAATCGGCGCCGCCCCAGCAGGGAGTTGCCCTCCGCGACCTCCCGGCCGAAACTGCGCTGGGAGACTACGTCGTCGTCACGATCAACAACGAAAGCGGCGCGCACTTCAACCCGTGGCAGCTGGCGCACAAGCTCGAGTATGGCGCTCAGTCAGGGTCCGCGGCGATCAAGAGGGTCCACTGGCATGCGCTCACATCTGCGGTCAACTCGGCCCCTGAGACCCCGGCCGGGAAGGCGGTCGTTGTCCGGGTCGGAAAGCACGACGTGCTGCTGTGCAGGTCAACGCAGGCCGACGGCTCCCTCGTGGTGACTCTCTACTTGCCACACGGAATCATCAAGCCGCTCGAAGGCAAGTACACCCTCCAGATCGACACGAACTTCTCCAGAAACCGCAACAGCACGCAAGAGATCACGACCTGGCCGATCACAGCTTCGTTCGGATTCGTGCATGAGCTGAATGAGGATCGCGCGTTCGAGCTGAACGCATCCTATGCCCATACGCGCATCAGCCAGAAGGCGCGCCCGGCGTTTCGCGACGAGGATGGCAACGTCATCAGCTTCAGCGACATCGAAGAGGTGACGATCCAGGACGGAAAGACCGCAACGGTCGATGCGGCGTACTCTTTCAATCTTGCTCACGAGACACGACTGGGTCGGATCGACGGCGCGATCATCGGAGGGGTTGAGCTGGAACGGGACGAGGTCAATCTCCTCGACCGGCGAATCATGCCGTATGCCGGGGTCGAGCTGAGGTTGAACAGCGAGACGCGAGATGACCTGGGACTCGAAGTCAGCCTCGAGGTGGCGGGGAATCTCGAGAGATTCATCATCATCGACACAATAGAGGACGAAGCCGGGAACGTCGTTGGCACGAGTCGGCGATTCGAGGAGAATCGGCTGCCAAGCCTCCACGGCGCACTGAGCGCCCGCGCGCCTCTCTACACGATGGACGACGTCACGATCATCCTGTTCGAAGGAATGATCACCGGTCTCCAGTCATTCCAAGCAGGAGGAGACGACGATGGTCTTCAAAGGACCGAACGGCTCGGCCACCTGCAAGCTGCCATCGTCTTTCAGACCCCGATCGGCGCGGCTATCCGGATCCAACAATCGCTCGATTGGCTCCGGCTCCCGGGCGAGGCATCGAACCGGATCGAGAATTTCCAGTGGAATTCGGCGGTCTCGGCAAGCCTCAAGCTCGTGTTCTGACACTATCCTGGCGCGGCTAAGCGGCGCCTCGCCTTCGCCGCAGCCCTGTCGCATGCAGCTTCTCACCTGTGACCTTCGTCACATGGGTGGAATGATTCCTTGACGCCGGCGGGTATCTGAGTATCCTCGGTACGGGCCGAAGATCCGGGGAAGGAAGAACTCGACGATGGAGGAGAGAGTGAGAAGAATATGTGTGTGTGCCGGTGTGGCGCTGATGGTGATCCCGGCGATTGAACTGAGCGCAGCCGTTTCGAAAACCACCGAGTATCATCAGCTCGGGACGCAGCTCGGCGCCGACAAGGTCTTGAATATCGTGCTCCCGGATGGCGTGTTCCTCTCGGGGTTCGTGAAGGATCAGAGCGGCAAGCCGGTTGTGCAAGCTTCCGTTGGGGCCGCCCTCACCGACAACATCGTACCGACCCTCGGCGGAGGCACGGATGCTACCGGGAAGTTCTCGATTCCGGTTCAACCCGGGACGTACGACATCTACGTGACGCCGCCCACGAGTGCATCGGTCACACCGTCGCAGTTTTCTCGTCTCCTGCCGACGAATCTGGATAGTGTTTCAGTCGCTGGTGACACGTCGGCCGGCACGATCACGATGCCATCGGGCAGCATCCTGAGCGGCAAAGTGCTGCCGCCATCCGGGAGCATGAGCCTTTTCGGCGGCGTGCTCTGGACGTTTCCCACAAGCGGCGGCATCAGCGGATACCATGCGGCGCAATTCGGCTCCGATGTCGCCACAAGCGCTCAATACGCCATCGCCCTGTCCCCCGGCAGTTACAAGGCTGTTTTGATACCGATCCAGGTGTTCTCGAGCACCTTTCAGCCGCTGCCAGCGGGTTATACGACGAGCAAGTTCACGATCAGTGGTGACAAGACCCTCAACCTGAAGCTGAAGAAGGGTTACAAGCTGTCTGGGACAGTCCGCGACAGCGCGGGCCGAGAGCTTGATGGAATCATCTGGATCTTCCAGAAGACAGCCCAGTTTGTGGTGGACGTGTATGTCGGGTTTGGATTCGCCGCGGATGGAGGATACGAGACCTACATCCCGAACGGCAGCTACACCGTCGTGTTCGTGCCGCTCATGGATACCTCGTACAAGGGACGCGGGGCCTCAACGACGATGGATCTCGTGATGCCCGCCGGCGCGAAGACGCTCGATGTCGTTGCCGACGACGGGATCGTGCTCTCCGGGAAGGTGACGGACGCGAAGAAGAAGATCGCGAAAGAGGCTGGTGTTCTCCTGCGGGACACGACGGATAATCCGTGGGGTGCGAACCAGGTGGTGTATGCGGCCCTGGCCTCGACGAATAGCAAGGGGCAGTATCGCGTCGCGGTTCCTTCGGGGACGTACGACATCATGTCCTACCCGAACACGGGGGCGTCGAAACCGCTCGCCTCAACGGCGGCTGGCCTCATGATGGAGGCGCGGCGCCGGATACAGCAGATGAAGGCCGCATCGGCGCGCCACGCGCGGGATTCCAGGTGAGCGCCCGATTCCCGTCATCCTGAGGCGCGGCGCAGCCGGGCCGAAGGATCTCCTCCGTCACCGGGCGATTTGCCCGGCTCCCCGGGATGACACCTACTAGCGGATGACCGCCTTGAACAGGCGTTCCGACTCCGCGACGAACTCCTTCTCGCTGTTCGTCGCCGCTCGCACACGTGCCAGCAGAAGGGCGCGGAATTCGCGCCGGGCGGCGGCGAGGAAGTTCGTCACCTGCGTGACTGGGAGCTCCAACTGTCTGGCGAGATCATCGTACTTCGGCCGATCTGAATCATCCGACTCCAAGTCGTACCTCTTGAAGATTTCCCAGTGCACGGTCTTGCCGGCCAGATCATACTTCCGTCGCAGGTCCTCGGCCGCGAGCCCGAGGATGTGCTTGACCCACTCCTGGTAGAAAATCTCGTCGGCATCGAAATCGACGGCGAGGTTACGCTCCAGTATCTCCCCTTCGGCCGTTTCGAAATCCAGCGACAGGTGGATGGCGTCCCCTCCCCTCTTGAGCCTCCTGGCGTTTCTGTTTTCTTTCGAGAGGAACCCCTTGAGGCAGCGCAGAATGTAAGTACGGAAGCGGGCCTTCTCTTGCTCGTATCGCGCAAAGTACCCCTTCTCGAATGCGAGCGCGAAGAAGGCCTGGACAAGGTCCTCGGCCTCCTCGCGCGTCACGCGCCATTTCAGGCGGATGTACTTGTAGACGGGCTTCCAGTACGCGCTGATGATCTCTTCGAACGCATCCCGGCGTACTGACGTGTCCTTGCTGCCGCTTCGCAGCAGGACGGTGAACCGCGTCGTCGGGAAGCGATCTCCTCCAGACATCGGGATTAAGGCCTGGGGAGGAAAGACCCCGTCAGAATATCGATCATGTTCAATTGTGATTCATTCTACACTATTCGTTCTGCCTCGCCGCACCCAACGGAGTCGCGCTGGACCGAGGGTTCCCTCGGAACAGCGCGCTCCGCAGCGTTCGCCTCTTCAGCCGGTCACTGTTTCGCGAGCGCGAGATTGATGTTTCTCACCGTCTGGCCGGACCCAACAGCTATCGTCGTGCCCACGGTCCAGTCCCAGTCTCGATTGAGCCAATCGCATTCGTCGGCTGCGCACGGGACGTTGTTGTACATCTCGTCGACGTAGCCGAAATCGGCCCCGTTCTGGGTGTAGACCCGGTAGTCGTCCTGCGGGGGGAGCCGGTTGTTCCCATAAGCTCCGTCCTGGTCCGTTTCGAAGAGCAGGAAGTAGGTAGCATCCCCTGCGACCGGTTTGTAAATGATCCCTGCGAGGATGCCCTCCAGCGGGCTCTTGGTCGCATTGTCTTTCACCTTACCCTCGATTCCTCCCCAGCGGTCGAGCTGGAAGTCGAGGCCCTTTTTCTCAGTTTCGGGAAGGATGGTCACCGCCGTGAATGATGACCCCCACCCTCGATTCTTGTAGATCTGCCAGGCGTATCCGAGGGACGGATCCGGCTTAGCCCACAGGCCGTAGATCCCTGTCCAGAACGGTCCCGCGCGATAGGCACCAGTCGAGTCCGTCGTCACCGATCCGACTTCGACGTAGCTGTAGAAATCGAGGATCTTCACCGGTATTCCCGCCAGCAGCTCACCAGTCGCTCTGTCGGTGACGACCCCCGTCAGGTACGCCGTCTGAGTATCGGGGATCAGCTCCATGGCGAAGTCGGCCGTTTGACCGGGCTGCAGATCGATCGGAGTGCAGCGGTTGTAACGGGGTCCCGGCCGCACGTAGACCTTGTCGTAACCTTCGTCGACATACCCTTCTGGCGCGTAGATCCAGAGACGGTGCTCGATGGCGTTCAACGATCCGGCGAGTTGGGCACTCGTGAACCGGCCCTCGGAATCAGTCGAAGTAACGATGGTGAATTCTTGAGTCCTGGCGTCGGCAGGCATGTACATGTACACGGCGGCGCCGCTCACTGGCGCACCCGTCTTGGCATCGGTGACTGTGCCTGTGATCTGCGATGACAGGTCCAGACCGAAGTCGATGTTCGCGACTGGCTGCCCTGCCTGCACCGCGACCTCGGTTGCCGTGGTGAAGACCTTCCACGGGAGGTCGTCGTAGAACTCCGCCGCGTACGTGGCGTCTTTGGCCGTATCGACAGCCTCGATGTAGTAGTCGCCATCCGCAAGGTTTGTGAAGTTGTACTCGCCGTTGGCCCCCGTGCGAGCTCGCTTCACAACGTCAATGCCATCATCGTAGATCCAGGCGATCACGAGGATATCCTCGATCGGCGCGCCCGTGGCCGCCGCCGTCACTTGGCCTGAAATGCCGCCGGTTGCAGCCGGCCCGCTCGCGAAATCGCCGATCGCGCTCAAACCTCCGGCCGGCGCGAGGAGTGCCGAGCGAAGTGCGGTCGACCGCGTGCCCCCCAGCGTGCGAAACAGGGGTCCGTTTTGGTCGAGAGACATGTTCGCGGCAGCTCGCTCGAGCCTAGCGATCTGAGCGTCGAAACCGTGGATCTGATTCACAATCCATGCGGGACGTTCGACACCTTCCGAGTCCACCGCGCGTGCTAGGCCCGCCATGTGGTCCACCTGCGCCTTGAGCTGTTGCACCTCCTCCTTGAACGCCGGCAGGAGCGACGCGCTCCAATCTCCCACGTTCACGCTATTCCCGTCCTGATCGAACGCCACCACGGCAGAGACATCGTCCTCCGCAGAATCGGCCTCGACCACGACAACCCCACCTGACAACGCGACCGTCGCGGCCAGCGCATACGACAACCATTTCCTGTCCATTATTTCCTCCTGCTTTCTTCTTTCATCGGCGGCTGCCAGCGGGCCCTCTCTCGCAACCACCTGTCATCCTGTTACCCGTTTCGAGGAGGATCTTTATGGGGCGCCGGAGTCATCGGCGCGCGGGCGAGGGCCCGGGACTGGACCCGCGGGCACCAAGTGAGGTTAAGAAGCTACCCCGGTCTCCATCGGGGCTCCGCCGCGCGTGGAGCGTCGAGCGTGGAGCCGCAGCCCTTGAGCGAAGCGAAGGGGTGAGAGCGTTCTTGCGAGTCCTTCTGATCATCTCAGGCGGCCGCTCCCTTCCTCCTTTCCTGAGAGGGGTACGGAAGGTCTCGCCCCCTCGGGGCTCTTACCATTTCGTGCCAGCAGTCAACTCCGCAGACACTACGTCCACGACTGCGTCGGCGAGGTCGTCGGAGGGGCCTGACGACCTGTTGGCCAGCATTCCGCGACGATCGAAGCGCGACTACTACTTTGCGAGGCCGATGTTGATGTTCCCGGTAGTCTCACCCGAGCGGACCGTGATCTTCGTGCCGACGCTCCAGTCCCAGTCCGGGTTGTTCATGTCGCAGCCGGTCTCTCCGCACGAGATGTTCTTGTACATCTCGTCGACGTACCCCGAGCCGGGATCAACTTGGGTGAACACACGATAGTCGTTCTGTGGGTTGAGATAGCTGTGGGTGAACCGCCCCTGCTCGTCGACATAGGCGGGCAGATAATACCTCTTCGGAGTGGCAATCGGAACGTAGATGATGAACAGGCCGGGTTGGATCGGGTTCTTGTTAGATTGATCATAGACCTTGCCCGCGATACCTCCCCACTTCTCGAGCGCGAAGTCGATTCCATCGATATCCTGATCGGCGATTGCAGTCACGGGCGTGTAGAGAGCGCCGACACCCCGGTTCTTGTATACCTGGGTCGCGTATCCTGTCACGGCGCTTGGTGTGGCAACGAGCCCGTACACGCCGCTCCAAAAGGGCCCGGCACTGTAGAATCCTCCGGCATCGGCTTGAACTTGCGCTACACGCATCCGGTCGTATATGTCCCAGACTTCGACGATCACACCTGGGAGGGACGCACCACTGGCCCGCTCCGTGACCTTCCCCGAAATCATCGCTGTCTCAGCGTCCCTGACGAGGGAGAAATCGATCCGGCGCGTCTCACCGGGCTGGAGGTCAATCGGCGTGAGGCTGCTGAAACCCGGACCTGGGTTCACATAGACGCCGTCATACCCCATGTCTACGTATCCCTCGGTGGCGTAGCACCATAGCCGATACACGAGCGCGTTCAACGGCCCGGCCAGTCGCCGGTAGTCGTACTGGCCATTCGAATCTGTTGTGACGACGACCGTGAACTGGGTTCCGGGCTTGACGGCTGGGAAGGCTAGATACAACGCAGCGCCCCGCGCAGGCAGCCCGGTGTCCGCGTAGGTCACGGTGCCGAGGATCCTTCCTCCTCGCTCGAGCCCAAAATCGATGCCCGCCGTCGTGATGCCCTCTTTCACGATCACAGGTGTCGACCTGCTGAAGACATGCCATGGCAGGTCGTCGTAGAACTCGGCAGCGTAGACGGCAGTCTTGGCAGCATCGATCGCCTCGATGTAGTACTTGCCGGCCGCAAGGCCAGCGAGCTTGTAAGCGCCACTCGCATCGGTTCGGGCCTTCTTGATGATGACTAATCCGTCTTGGTACTGCCATGCCATGAGGAGAATGTTCTTGATCGGCTGCGCCGTGAGATCGTCTGTGACGGTACCCACGACCGTGCCGCCGGCAGCGGCGAGATCCATCCTCTCTTGAGCCGCGGGCACGACTGCGCGACGGGACTGAGCAGTGCCGAGGCGTCGCAGGGTCGATCTCGCATTGCTCAGGCGCAGAGCCGTGACACTGCCTGAATCGAGTGGAGTGTTTGCAGCGAGCCCAAAGAGCCGGGCGATCCGGATCTCAATCGAACGTACCTGTTCCCGAATCCAATCCGGGCGATCGAGTCCCTCGTCATCGACGGCCCATTCAACTCCAGCGATGTGCTGCATTCCCTCTTCGACTTGCTGCAGCTCGGTCCCGAGATCCGGCAGAAACGATGCCGAGGCATTGAGGTACAGCGGGTCTCCGTGCTCATCCAATACCAGCAGGCCGGGAAGATCATCATCGAGATTCCCGTCCGTCTCGCCAGCCACCACCACAGTCGGGACGGCGATGCCGAGCCCCACAGCCAGGAGCAAACTCGGGAACCATTGCCTTCTCATGATGTTAGGTCCTCCTCGATCGGATCCTTGTCGGTCTCACAACCTTACATTACCCATCTCTCTGAGCTTCTTTAGTCTATCCAACCAACTGATTCGTCCGTCGCGGAGCGCCGCCCGGACCTCCCCGCACTTACGCATCTAGTATGCGTGAAGATTCTCCCGAGGTCGAGGAGTTTGTCCCACGGCCAATGCGTCGGCTCGCCTTGGTGTCCTACAAGTTGCGTGTTGACACGAAATGGCAAGAATTTTGAGGCGGCTAGATCTTCCGAACTCCTCTCAGGAAATCAGGAAGGGAGGAATGCAGCAACGGGGCGGCTGTCTCGGACGATCCGGGTGTGGCTCGGAAGCACGCTCTCACCCCTTCGCTTCGCTCAAGGGCTCCACGCTCCACGCTCTCACGGGCGGCGGAGACACAACCCCTTTGGTTGCGGCTCCGCCGGGTCGGGCGGGGCTGCGGCAAAGTCGAGGCGCCGACTCGGGCGAGGCCGTTCCGTGCGAAACCGCAGATGGCGCAGGTTCCCGCGCAGATTACGCAGATGTTTCCAGCGTTCAACCGACGAGCAACTTGCTCCTCACTCTCGGGTCGGCGCGAAGCAATCGGCGACATCTGCGAGTCAATCTGTGAAATCTGCGGTTTCCGGGACTTTGCCGTAGTCTTGCCGGGTTGGGGTCGGGATCTTGTGAGGGGAGAGAGGCCGGGATAGAATGCGTGGATGCTCTTCGCTTCGGATTGTGCGGCAGGTGACGTGTATTCGGATGGAGCCTGATCGGGTGAGGCGATTTGGGGTTGTCAGCCTCGTCGCGCTCGTGTACTCCATGTGTGCTCAGATCGCCGCGGCACAGCCGTGGGCCAACAGGTATTTCGATCCGGCAGGTGGCGAGCGGATCCCGAGCTGCGTGCGGGCGCTTGCGGGAGGCGAGTATATTGTGGTCGGTCAGGCGATCGACACGAAGAAGAAGGTCTCGAGTGGCTGGATCATGAGGGTCGGGCCTGACGAATCCAACTCTGGCGTGATGGAAGTCAAGTGGTCCCGTACCTACACCAATGACACGCAAGAAAGGCCGTCGTCAGCTCTCACGTGGGTCGAGCCGGCGAGCGACGGTGGGTTCGTCGCATGCGGATGGGTGCACGCGTCGAACAGCGCAGGAGATGGAGGGCAGGGCTGGATCGTGAAGCTTCGTGCCAGCGGAGAGAAGGTGTGGAGCTCGGCGATCGGCAGCAACGGCACGGGACAATTGCGCCGCGTCCGTGTCGCGGATGACGGCAGCTATGTCGCGGCCGGGTACTACGCTGCAACCGTGACCGTCGTTGGTACCGATGGGTGGGCGGTGCGGATGAGCCGATCCGGTAGCCTGCGTTGGAGTGCCACATATGGCGAAGGTGGGATGGATGAGTTCTGGGATCTGAGGGAGACTTCACAGGGCGGTTGCATGGTCGTGGGATTCCTGACGCAGGTTCTCGGCGCTAGGAAGGTCGGGTGGGCCCTGGGCCTTTCCCGGTCAGGCAAGGTCCAGTGGCAGAAGACCTACGAGGGATCGGAAAACCGAGAGCTCACGGCAGTCAGCGCGAAGGCCGATGATCGGTTTGTCCTCGCCGGCAATATCGACACGCCTCCGTCAGGAAACATCGGATGGCTGCTCAAGACATCTCCAATAGGAGATATCGACTGGCAGTCGGGCTACTCTCCGGTCGACGGCTTTCCACTGTATTTCTCAGCCGTGGAACAGGCTCCGAATGGGGATATTCTTGTCGCGGGCCGAAAGCCAGATGGCGTGACAAATGCCGAGAAGGGCGGTGTGGCCGCGGGGATCAGCTCAGAGGGCACCACGGTTGAGTGGGCGGACGTGATGGTGGGGCCGTGGCTCGGCTCGGTCACAGCGCTGGATCTGTCTCAGGACGGTGTCGTCTGGGTGGGAGAGGTCGAAGGCTATCACCGACAGCCAGTGGGTGCGCGTGACTGCCTCATCCTCTCGACCACTCGGTCCGGCGAGGCGTGTCAGGACGTGAGTAGCGCACTGACCATAGGGCGATCTCCCAGCGCGAGCATAGTTACCGACACCTCGGTCAGGAGGGTCACCGGGATGAGCCCGACGCGACTGAATACACGAGTGTCGCTGGATCCAGTCGCGCCGGCGAAATACTGTACACGTCCGAGTTTGGACCAGAAACTGGTCCTGTCCAGGAGCCCGCAGAGTGATGGCGTGACTCTCAGCTACGTATGCCCGAATTCAGGACGGGACACCGCGCCATTCAAAGTACGAGTATTCTTCTCGCCTTCGAGCTCGATCCCCCCCGTCACTGGCTCGGAGCTCGTCCTCGAGGTTGACGTCAAGGACGGCTTGAAGTCCGGGCAGACGATTGGACCGCTGTACTCGATCAATGCGAAGGAAGACCATATTTACGCGATCGCCCTCATCTATCCAGATGGCAAGGTTGACGATATCCCGGTTGGACAAATGATCCTCCGCGTGCCCCTGCCCTGAACACCACGGCCCCGGCACATGCAATCAGGCAAGGCTACGGCAAAATCCCGGAAACCGCAGATTTCACAGATTGACTCGCAGATGTCGCCGATTGCTTCGCGTCGACCCGAGAGTGAGGAGCAAGTTGCTCGTCGGATGAATGCTGGAAGAATCTGCGTAATCTGCGCGGAAATCTGCGCCATCTGCGGTTCCGCACGGAACGGCCTCTCCCGAGTCGCCGCCTCGACTTTGCCGCAGTCCTGGCAATCAGGATCCAAACTAGACAGTACGGTCCGGTGGATGCTCTCCCTCATGGCGGCGACCTTCGTGCTATCAGCCTCGCCGAATACGAATGCCCAAACCAACAATGAGGGCCTCGCCAACCTGCAATTCAACTTCCTCAACCCCGGCGCGCGCGCGCTGGGAATGGGCGGGGCTTTTGTCGCGATGGCCGACGATGCGACCACGTCTCTGGCCAATCCAGCCGGTCTCCTGAATCTGACGCAGCCCGAGGCTGGGATCGAACTGACATCGACTCGATTCGAGAACGAGATCCCGTGGTTTGGCGGCACCGCGACGGCTGTCCTGGACACGGAACTGCACACCTTGCGGGAGTTTTCCTACGCCTTCAATCCTCGCTCATTTCCAACAACCCTCAGCGACCTCTCCTTCATCAGTTTCGTCTTTCCGATTCGGCCGCGGGAGATCGTCCTTTCCGTCTTTTACGACGGCCAGACGCGTTACGAACGCGAGTTCCACACCAGTGGCATCCCGGTTCTGGACAGACGCGATGGGGGGATCCTCGACAAGTTCTTCCCGGTCAGGAGCAATCTCGCCTACCAACAGCGCCTGTTCGGAATCTCCGCTTCGACGCGGCTGGGCGACCGCATTTCGATCGGCGGCACGGTGGCCCTCGCCGCCTTCTCAATCAGAAGTGGGACGATCCGCAAGCCCGACTCGAACGATGAGATCGAACAAAGACTCGACGGTGATGATAAGCGGATAGGCACCACGCTGGGCGTGACAGTACGCGCCACGAATCGGCTTCGCATCGGTGCTGTCTACGCGCGGAGACCTGCCTTCCACCTCACCTTCGCTCCAGACGTGCGAGACCGTCCTGGTCAGGCTCTATTCAGTGGCCCGGTCAAACTCGATATCCCCGATCGCCTGGCGCTGGGGTTGTCGTGGCGCGCGCGTGAGCGGCTTTCGATCAATGCCGACCTGGTCCGCGTCATGAACTCGGATCTTATGAGGGGCTATTTCAATGCCTTCCACCATCCAGACAGCCCTGATCCGTTCAGAAAGATCCCGGATGCGGGCAGGGAGTTCTACGAAGTGCGTGACGGATTCGAGCTGAGGGCGGGCATGGAGCTTGTCCGAATCGTTCACCTCCGACCGCTGGCCCTGCGCGCGGGCTACTGGCGTGAGCCTTTTCATCGCATGGTCCGAAAGGAACCGGACTCAAGTGTGGTCTACGACCTGGCCGCACCGGAGAACTGGCACTATGAGCCGTACACATCCAGGAGTTTCATCGAGTCAGCCCATCATGCCACGGTCGGGATCGGCATTGCATTTGCCAGTTTTTCGATCGATGCCGGCTACGACTATTCCAAACCCACTCGACGTCTCGTCCTTTCCGGTGTCTACTATTTCTGAGTCGACGGTGAACACACATCGCCAACCACTTTCAGGGTCACGAATCGCGGCTCTCCTCGTGTCTTTGATCCTCTGGCACACTCCACACGCCGCCCCCGCGCCCGCTCGCGAATGGTACGACTGCTATGAGAACGCCGAGAAGGCGTTGCGCGAACAGAGGTGGAATGAGGCGGAGGCGATGATCCTCGCGGCCGCTCGTCTGAGACCTGATCCCGGGATCGCAGTCGCCACGTATGGAATGAAGTACGTGAACTATTTTCCGTATCTCAAGCTGGGTATCATCTACTACAACCTCGGCAGATACGACGCAGCGCTCCAGGCATTCGAGCGCGAGCAGAAGGCGGGAGCTGTGCTGCGATCGGATGCCGACAGACGAAATCTCGAGACGTTTCGGCAGCTCGCACAAGATTCGAAGAAGAAAGCGGGGCTGGCCGAGAAGGAGCGGATTCAACAGGCCATCGCACAAAACCTCGAACAAGCTCGGAAGCTCGAACAGGAGGGCGCGTTCGACGGGGCGCTCGCTGCTGCCTCACGTGCCTCCGCGCTCGATCCCTCCAACAAAGAAGCCGAAGCGCTCCTCAAACGCGTGCGCGAGAAGCAGTCCGATTCCCAGCGAGCAACCGAAGCCGAGGCGCACCGCACGCAGCTCATCACAGATGGCGTCGCGAAGCTTGACGCCGGCAACCTCGAAGAGGCGGCGACCCTCTTCAGCCAGGCGCAGGCGCTGAAGGCCGACTCGCGGGTCCTGGGCCTCCTGGAAGATGCCCGCCGCCGCCTCCGCGCCCTGGCCGAGGCGCGGACGGCCGAAGAGACGAAGCAGCTCATCACCGCAGCACTGGCGGATACTCGCCGGTTCCAGACTGAATCCCGATTCGCGGAGGCACTCGCGCGCATCCAAACCGTTCTCGCCCTCGACCCGCGCAACGCCGACGCACTCTCCCTCCAGGAGATGCTGAACAAGGCCGCATCCGACAAGAAGAAGCTCGAGGACATCGCGCGTGCTATGGACGAAGGCGTCGGCTACATACAGCGCGGCCTTCCGGAGAAAGCCGCCGCATCATTCAACTGGATTCTCGGCATCGACCCAGCCAACGCCGCCGCGAGTGCCAACTTCCTTCAGGCATTGCAGCAGATAAACAGCGCGATTACAGGTGGGGCACCTGCGGCCCCCAAGATCGTGCCGATCATCGTGCTCGCCAACGGCGAGGGCTCCGAGATTGTTCGCAGACCTGATGTCACCATGTCCGGGACGGTCCTCGACGACGGGCCGGAGCTCACGCTTTCGGTTTCGACCGGCTCTGCCGGCGTCACCGCCGCAGTACCGATCAAGGGTCAGAAGACGGGAAACCTCTACCGGTTCGATTTCACACAAGGCGTCCACGTCCAGCCCGGACAGGCGACCCTGCGCGTGACCGCTGTCGATGGCGACAAGCTGACGGCCCAGGCCGAGCGGCGCGTCGTGTACGTGCGGCCGTGGAGCCGTTCGCCCTGGGTGCTCGGATCCCTCGCGATTGCGATCGCCTTGGCCGGTGGTGGTACGGTTGCATGGAAGGCGCGCGTGCGTGCTCGGGCTCTGAGGCGCCGCTACAACCCGTTTGTCGCCGGAACGCCGGTGATCAAGGAAGAGAGCTTCTTCGGCCGCGAGCCGCTCATGCAGCGAATCCTGCAGTCGGTCCACAACAACAGCATCCTTCTCTACGGCGAGCGGCGGATAGGAAAGACGAGCATCCAGCACCATCTGCATAAGCGGATGCAGAAGCTGCAGGACCCCGAATACGAATTCATTCCGGTCTACGTCGACCTTCAGGGCGTGCCGCAGGAGAAGTTCTTTGCTACACTCGCCGCTGACGTCTTCCACGAGCTGTCCGACCGCATCGATCCAGCTTACGCCACGCGCGACCCTCGCCAGGAAGACGGCTACGGATACGAGACATTTGTCCGTGACCTGCGCGCGATCTTGAAATCCCTCAAGGCACGCGCCACCAAGCGGGTGAAGCTGGTGCTTCTGATCGACGAGGTGGACGAGCTCAACGACTACGATCCCCGTGTCAATCAGAAGCTCCGCAGCCTTTTCATGAAGAGTTTTGCCGAAGACCTGAGCGCAGTCGTGTCAGGGGTGGCGATCAAGAAGCATTGGGAGAGCGAAGGAAGCCCGTGGTACAACTTCTTCGAGGAGATCGAAGTAGAACCGTTTACGCGGGCCGACGCCGTCGATCTGATCGAGAGACCTATCCGTGGCGTTTTCGACATCGAGCCCGGCGTCACGGACCGCATCATCGAGCTGACCAATTGCCGCCCGTACCTGATCCAGAAGATCTGCATGTCCATCGTCTCGCGACTGCACGAAGAGAAGCGCCGCCGGATCACACTCGACGATCTGGGGTCGGTGAAGCTGCCGGCGGAAGGTTGAAAACGGCATGGCACCATCTCCCTACGTTGTCGGCCAGTGGGTGCGAGGTGAGCGGTTCTACGGCCGGAGTGCGCTGATCGACGAGGCGCTCGCGGGCAATCGCGACTGGGTCTGGGTGTGCGGAACCCGCCGAATCGGCAAGACATCCTTGCTGAAGCAGCTCGAGTGGATCACGGAGCGCGACCTGGAGCGGGGCTTTCTCCCCCTCTTCTGGGATCTCCAGGGATCGGCGGATGCGGACGAGCTTCGGCGCTCATTCGACGAGGCCATTCTGGACGCGGAGGAGCTGCTCGAGGAGCGCGGGATCGCCATGGAAGAAGTCCAGAGCCCGGACCTGTTCGACTCCATCTCGCGGCTGCGCCGGCGCGTGCGAGCTGCGGGGCTGCGGCTTCTGTTGCTCTGTGACGAGGTCGAGGAGCTGATCGTATTGAACCGCACCGACCCTGCGCTTCTCCGTAAGCTTCGCCGGGCTCTCCAGTCCAAGGACGACCTGAGGACGATCATGGCTTCTACGATCCGCTTGTGGGCGCTGGCGGAGCAGGGGGGCGAGACATCGCCGTTTCTTCACGGCTTTACTCCCCCACTCTATATCCAGCGCATGACCGACGATGATGCCCGTGCACTCCTCGATCAGGTCCAGGCTCCGGCAGGCAGACGGCCCGTCATCGATCCGGCGACGGCTGAATCGATCCGCCGTGATTGCGACAACCACCCGTACCTGATGCAGCTCGTGGCGAAGAGGTTCCTCGAACAGCAGGACCTCACCGCCGCCATCGAGAGCGTTGCCGCGGACGAGATGGTCAGCTACTTCTTCTCGGTCGACTTCGACATGCTCTCTCCCGGCGAGAAAAACATTCTCCGATCGCTGGCAGCGGGGTCGCCCGCGGACAGCGATTCGTTGGCACGGCATCTTTCTCTCGACCGCACTGAATTGGTCGGCCACCTGCAGAGGCTCGAGCGGCTCGGCTATCTGCGCCGCACGGAAGAGCGGCGGCTCGAGCTCCCGAGCTACTTCTTCCGGCGATGGCTGACCGAGCGGCCGGTGCAAGACACGACACCACCCGCCCGTGTGCCGACGATGCCCGAGCAGCAGTCTGCGGGCGGCGAGATGCCGGTGCCGCCCGCGAGATTCGACGGCCGCTACAGGCTCATCGCCGAGCTCGGCCGCGGCGCAACCGGTGTGGTCTACCGGGCGTTCGATGACGTAGTGGCGGGGACGATCGCCATCAAGATCATCCGGTCCGAGTACAGCGGCCATCCGGACGCGCTCGGACGACTCCGCCAGGAGATTACGCTCGCTCGCGATCTCGGCCACCCCAACATCCTGCGCGTCTACCATCTCGGTGAGGCGCAGGGACGCTACTACATCACGATGCAGATGGTCGAAGGCGAGACGCTGGCGCACCTGATGTCTCGGGGAGAGCCGGTGCCCCTGATGACCGTCCTCGAAATCGGGAGGAAGCTGGCCTCCGCGCTCGAGGCGGCCCACGGCAAGCGAATCCTGCACCGTGACATCAAACCACAGAATATACTGCTGGACGCCGGCCGGGAGCCCTATCTGACCGACTTCGGTCTGGCCAGGCTCGTCGACTCAGCGGGGTTGACCGAGAGTGGGGTCTTCGTCGGTACCCCGTCGTACGCGTCGCCCGAGCAGGCCAACCTGCGGCCCCTCGACGAGCGATCCGACATCTATTCGTTCGGCACCGTCCTCTACGAAATGGCATCGGGGATGAAGCCGTTCGAAGCCGACGATATCCGTCAGGTGCTCGAGATGCACCGCCACATCGCGCCACCCGACCCGACATCGATCAGAGCTGACATGCCACCCGGGCTGGCCCGGATCATTGTGCGATGCCTGGAGAAGGATCCCGGCCACCGCTTCCAGACCGCGGCAGAGCTGAGAATGGCTCTGCAACAGTTGGAGCTTGTTCAGAAGACCATTCACATCGGCCCGTGACGCCGCGTGTCTCGCGCCCGGTTCTTTTGGAGTGCGCGAGCGAAGCTCCCGCTTTTTCGGTGCACAGCGATGTTGCCAACCCCAAAGCGGCAGCTCCGCTGCCGCACTCCAAAGGCACAGATATCATGGTGTGCGCGCAGCCAAGGCATTCATGCGGCCGATGGCTTCACGCAGGAGATCTTCGGGCTGATTCAGGCAGAGCCGGATGTGGCGATCGTATCCGCCGAAGGCGCCGCCGGGAGCGACGACGACGCCCTCGTTGAGCAGTTCCATCGCGTACGCTCCGGAATCCTTGATCTCCGGGTGGGACGCGAAAAGGTAGATGCCGGCCTCAGGCCGCACAAAACTGAACCCGGAATCCGCGAGAGCCGCCTGAGCTAGCGTGGCTCGCTCGCGCCAGACGCCTCGGTTATCGCCCAGTATTTCCTCCTCGTGATCCAGGCAGGCCATGCCCGCCTCCTGCACGAACGGCGGCACGCACGTCGTGGTGATCTGGAGGAACGAAGTGAGCTGCCTGGCGATCTCCACGGGTGCGACGGCATAGCCCAACCGCCAGCCTTCCATGTTGAACTCCTTCGAAAAGGACCTCACTCGGATGGCGTCGAATCGCGGGATCTCCCGGAACGCCAGCCCCTTGTACGCCTCGTCCAGAATGACGGCGACACGCTCCTGCCTCGCCTCATCCAACGCGCGCCGGATCTGCGATTCCTCATAGATCGTGCTCGTGGGGTTGAGCGGGTTGCAGATGATCAAGACGGATGCGCCGGTCAGGGGGAGAGCGCCGAGCTGCCATCGATCCCCTGCGGAAGGGTTCACCCGTATCATCCCGAGGCCCAACTGTTCGCAGGCGAGCTCGTAGGCAGGCCAATACGGAGCCGGGACGACCACCGGGCCTTTCCCCAGAACCGAGAGGAGTCCGTAGATGAGCTGCTTCGAGCCCGGACCGACGACGACCTGAGCGACGTCGCACCCCTCGCGGCGTGCGATCCGGTCGCGCAGCTCCCTCAGGCCGGCCGCCGACCCGTAGCCTGACCTGCCTCTGGCCAGGCTGCGCGTGGCGGCATCAATTGCCCACCGTGGTGTGGGCAGGTTCGTGTCCCCCACGTTCAGCCGGATCAACCGCGTGCCTTCCCTCTCGAGCTCAAGAGCCCGTTCCGCAAGGTCGTAGAAGTTCACTGCACATTCTTCCGGAGAGTCGCGAAGAACCGTCGCGCCTCCTCCTGATCGCGGTCTGCAATCACGTGCTTGAGAAACTCGATCCGTGAGGTGATCTTTCTGAGCTGGTCGAGCGAGTGCGGATTGAACAGGACCTCGGCCAGCAGCTGATCGTCTTCGGAGAGCAACCCGCGCGCGATCGTGAGGTGCCGGGCGAAGGTTGTCCCCGGCACCACGGTCTCGTCGACGCAGGCGGCAAAGACCAGCGAAGCCGCGAAGGGAGTCGTGAGTGAGTAGGCCATCATTCGATCGTGCTCGGCAAATGTGAGATCGAACACCGTGACTCCGAGCCGACTGAAGAGGTTGCGGAAAAGTGCCGCGCCCTCCGCATCAGACTCCTTGATGACGATCGCGTTTTCGCGCCGGAGCGCATCCATATCTGCGAATGTGGGGCCGAACATCGGGTGCACCGAGACGAATCTGCGCCCGCAGCTTTGGTAGTAGCGCGGCAGCTCTCCCTTGATCGAGGCAACGTCGGCGAGCATGCAGGCCTGCGGGAGCTTCGGCACCACGGCCTCGAACGCCAGTACCGTTTCGCTGAGGCTCACGGCATTGATCAGCAGATCGGGTGCGAGCTCCGCGAGCTGCTCGACGCCGGCGACCGACGTCACCCCCGGCGCGCTCGTCGCTCTGGCCGGGTCCCTGTCGGCCAGTGTCACCTGGTGCTCGCGAGCGAACTCCCCGGCGAGCCAGCTGCCCATCTTGCCCGCACCGAGAATCGCGATCTTCATGATGCGGCCTCGGTGTAGCAGCCCAGGAACTTGAACCAGGCCGTCTCGCCCCTGGCCGCCTCGAGCGCCCTCCGCACGCGCACATCCGAGGATGAGCCCTGGAAGTCGAGCAGGAAGGCGTAGTTGCCCGGATCCTGCCGGATGGGCCGCGATTCGATCCGCGTCAGGTTGATCCCAGCGTCCGAGAAGATCTTCAGGACGGAGAACAGGGCGCCTGAGCGGTGGGCGGTTCGGAAGATGATCGAGCATTTGTTGCCGTCCTGCTCGACGCCCTCCCCTCCTCTCAAGACGACAAATCGCGTCGAATTGGATTCGTGGTCCTCGATGTTCTCTTTGAGGATCTCGAGGTCGTAGAGCTCGGCGCAGAGCCTGTTGGCGATCACGGCAGCAGCCTTCGGCCGTTCTCGCGAGAGCATCATTGCCGATCCCGCTGTGTCGTAGAATGGGCGCGGTTCGAGCTTGTTGCGTGCGAGGAATTCACGACATTGTGCCAGCGCCTGCGGGTGTGAGTAGACAACCTTGATGTCGCGGTAGTCGGAATCGGGGAGAGCCAACAGGCAGTGATGAATCGGCACCCGGATCTCTCCGGTGATCCTGACGTCAACCTCGACAAGCAGATCGTTCACCTGAGTCACGCCCCCTTCGATCGAGTTTTCGACCGGGACGACACCGCCGTCGAGCTGCCCTTTTCTCACACATTCGAACACGTCGACGAACTCGACGCAAGGAATTGGTACCCACGACGGATCGAGGCTTCTTACGGCCAGCTCACTGTTCGCCCCATGCTCGCCCTGGAACCCGACAAGCGTCAGATCCTGAGCCTGGAGTTGCCTCGACTCGTCGATGATCCCGGCGAACAGCTTTTCGGAGAACTCCGGCCGCACGACGCTCTGCGAGTGCTTCCGGGCGGCCGAGAGAACGTCCATCTCGCGCGCCGGATCCTGCACCGACGGCTTCAGCTTGCGAGCCCGCAGGGCCAGCTCCATCCGCATGTTCAGAAGCTTCACGATCTCGAAGTCGATCCTGTCGATCTGCCGCCGTGTCTCATTCAGATCCATGTCGTCACCTCACCCGCGCCTGGCCACTCGTGGCACTTTCTGTTCCAGCAGCAACAGGTCTGCAAACACAATCGCCGCGACCGCTTCCACGACAACCGGAACACGGAGCGCGATGCAGGCATCATGTCTTCCTTCAACTCGAATCTCCGCATGCTGTCCCGTCGCCATATCAACCGTCTGTCGCCCCTTCTTGATGCTCGATGTCGGTTTCACCGCCACCTTCAACAAAACCTCATTCCCGTTGGTGATCCCCGCGTTGATCCCCCCCTCATGATTGGTCCGGGTGCGGCCATCGACGTCGATGATGTCGTCACTGAGCTCGCTCCCGCGCATCCTGCTCCCCGCGAACCCTGCCCCGAATTCGATGCCCTTGATCGCCGGGATCGCGAAGATCGCGTGCGCAAGCAGCGACTCGGCCGAGTCGAAAAACGGCTCTCCCAGCCCCGCGGGGAGCCCATTCACCCGGCATTCCACGACTCCACCAACTGAATCGCCCTCGTTCATCGCCATCTCGACCGCGGCGGCCACGTCACCGCTCCCGCCGGCCTCGACAAGCTTCGCATCCGCGACAGCGGGCGCGATCACCTTCTTCGCGACCACTCCGGCCGCAACGATCCCTGCCGTCAGCCGTCCCGAGAAATGCCCACCACCGCGATAGTCGCTGAAACCCCCGAATTTCTTCAGAGCCACGAAATCGGCATGCCCCGGCCGGGGTGTGGTCCGGAGCCGCTCATAGGCCGCCGAATCCGTGTCGGTATTTGCGAAGACGATGAGAACAGGGGCGCCGGTCGCCTTCCCCTCGAAGACCCCGCTCCTGATCTGCGGAACGTCGGATTCCTTGCGCGGCGTCGTTCCTCTCGCCCCGCTCCGCCTCCTTTCGAGATCGCCGTCGAAATCAGCTGGCGACAACGGGATCCCGGCCGGAACGCCGTCGATCAACACGCCGACACACTCCCCGTGCGACTCGCCCAACATCGATACGCGGAAAATCCTGCCGAATGTGTTCATCCTCGCCTCAAACTCTCCAGATCCTCGAAAAAGCCCGGATATGACTTGCGCACACACTCCGATGATTGTAGGAGAACCCCGTCGCGCGAAACGAGACCGGCCACGGCCGCCGCCATGGCGATCCTGTGGTCGCCACGAGGATCAACCGTTCCGCCGGCCAGCGTCCCTCCCGTCACCTCCATCACATCACCCGTCACGGCGATCGTGCCACCGAGTCGCCTGAACACATCGCTCAGAGACGCCGCCCGATCGCTCTCCTTGTGGCGGAGCCTTCCGGCTCCGGAGAGCCGGCTCGTGCCGGTGCAGGCGGAGGCGAGCGCCACGAGCGGCGGAAACAGATCCGGACAGTCGGACGCATCGAATGCGAACGGCGCCAGGACCCTGCCCGATACATCGATCGCATCGCATTCGCATCGAACGCCTGCCCCGCACGCCCGCAAGACATCCAGGATGGCTCGGTCCGCCTGCCTCGAGTCCCCTCGCAGGTTCGACACACGAGCGCGCCCCGCCAACGCCCCCGCCACGAGAAGGAACGCTGCCCCGGACCAGTCACCTTCGACCTGATACTCGCGAGCTCCATATCGCTGCCCGCCCCGAATGTGGAATTGCGTGAGCGACTCGTCGTGGACGACCCGAACGCCGAAGTCGGCAAGGACGTCGATCGTCATCCTCACGTACGGATGGCTCTTCAGCTCGCTTACTACTAACGTAGTATCATTGCCGCATGCCGGGGCCGCAATCAGCAGTCCCGTGAGGAGCTGGGAGCTGGTCGACCCGTCCACCTGTGCCGTTCCTCCTCGCAGCGGGCCCCTCACCACAATCGGTGGCAGCCCGTTGGCCGTGGTGCAAGCTGCCCCCAACGCCTTCAGCGGAGCCTCGACCATCCCCACCGGGCGCGACGCAAGCGACCCACGGGCGGTCAGCGTGCTCTCCCCTGCAAAGAGCGCGGCGATGGGTGTGAACATCCGCATGCACAGACCGGATTCGCCACAGTCGATGAGCGAACCATCAGGTGCCGCTCCGCCGCCCTCCACCCTGACCTGACCCGTATCGAGATCGACGTGGGCGCCGAGCGCTCGGGCGGCCTGAAAGGCCGCATGCGCGTCCTCGCAGAGCGAGGGAGTCAGAATCGTCGACGTCCCCCTGGCCAGCATCGCCGCGGCAACGGCACGCTGAGTCATGCTCTTCGACGGAGGCGCGATCACGCACCCCTCCACGCGAGCGGGACGGATCTCCCTGTTCATCTACCCGGACTCCGCTGAGGCGTCACGGCCGCCGCATCCATCAGTTCCTCGACCGTTACCTCCTCAACGACGGCATGGCCGATCCTGTCGAGGAGCGTCATCCGGAGCCTACCGCCGGCTCGCTTCTTGTCCTTCCCGATCGCATCGATGATCGGGACCTCATCCCATTCGATTCGGGTCGGCAGGCCGAATCGCGTGAGCAGCGTCGCGAGTCGCTTCGCGGCCGAGTCGGGCAGACGGCCTCGTCCCACGGAGACCCTGGCGGCGGCCACCATTCCGACGCTGACGGCTTCGCCGTGGGGCAGTCCTACGGCCTTCTCGATCGAGTGCCCGAGAGTGTGGCCGAAGTTCAGCTTCATGCGCGCCGCCTGATCCGATTCGTCCTCTTCGACCACCGCCGCCTTCACAGCGACAGACCGGCTGACCGCCGTGTGCACGGCGCCGCGTTCCAGTGCCAGGAGCGCATCGGGGTCGACCTCCAACATGCCGAAGAGCTCTTCGTCCCCCACCGCGGCGCTCTTCACGATCTCGGCGATCCCGCATCGGACGGCACGCGTCGGGAGCGTCCTCAGCAGATCGTAGTCGAGCAGACAGAACCTCGGCTGCCTGATTGTCCCGACGAGGTTTTTGTAGGCCCGCAGGTTGACGCCATTCTTTCCCCCCAGGCTCGCGTCCACCTGAGCCAGCATTGTGGTCGGAACGAAGCCGAAAGGAAGACCCCGACAGAATGTCGACGCCGCGAAACCGGTCACGTCGCAGACGACGCCCCCGCCGATGCCGAGAACGAATGAGGTACGATCGAGCTCCAATTCCAGGAACCGCTCGTAGATTCTGGAGACGGTCTCGAGCGTCTTTGATTCCTCGCCCTCGCCGATCTCCACAACTGGAGCCGACGGGAAGCCGGCTCCGTGCAACCGCCGGACGGTCGGATCGGTGACCACGACGACCCGATCTGAGCAGCAGTGTTCGGAGACGTCTCCGAGCTTCCCTCCCAGGATGATCTCGCACTCCCCGGTGACTCCGCGAATCCTCATGATGTCTTTTCCACGCCCTCCATGAACCCCTGAAGCTCACGCACCTTCTTCATCATAGTTGAGAATTGGGCCGGTGTCAGAGCCTGTTCTTTATCGCTCAACGCCTCCGCCGGGTTCCGATGCACTTCGACGATGATTCCGTGCGCTCCGCAGGCGACCGCCGCCATGCTCATTGGCGGAATGAGACTCACCCTTCCCGTCCCATGCGTCGGGTCCGCAATCACAGGTAGATGACTCAGCTCTTTGATCGCCGGGATCGAACTGAGGTCGAGGGTGTTTCTGGTGTAGGTCTCGAAGGTTCTGATCCCCCTCTCGCAGAGAATCACGTCGGGGTTCCCTTCGTTGAGGATGTACTCGGCGCAGTTGAGCCATTCCTGGATTGTGGAGTGCATGCCTCGTTTGAGCAACACCGGCTTTGCCGCGCGCCCGACCTCCTTGAGCAGTGAGAAGTTCTGCATGTTGCGCGCGCCGACCTGCAGGACGTCGGCGTACTCGCAGACCCACGTGACATCCCGCGTATCGATCACCTCGGTCACAACCGGCAAGCCGGTCACGCTTCGCGCCTTCTCGAGGAGCTTCAGCCCCTTGAGGCCGAGCCCCTGGAAGGCATAGGGGGAAGTGCGAGGCTTGAAGGCGCCTCCCCGCAGCATGTCCGCACCCGCAGCCTTCACGGCGATGGCCGTTTCGAGGAGCTGATCCTCGCTCTCGACCCCGCACGGGCCGGCGATCACCGTGAACCCAACACCGATACTCACCCCCGCAACCTGGACGACGGTCCGTTCGGCCCCGTTCAATGATGCGAGCTTGCACTCAGTCATACGGCCTCCTGTGCGCGGGGTCTCCGCGCCTGCTTGAGCTTGCGCACGGTCTCCTGCGCGAGCTCACCGATTCGCCGGCCGGCTTCGGCCGGATCGTACTCCTCGATAAACCGTACCAGGACGCTCCCCATCACGACCGCATCCGCGTCCACCGCTACCGCGGCCGCCTGATCCGCTGTCGAGATCCCGAATCCCACGGCGATGGGATTGCTCACGTGACTGCGAAGCCTCCGGATCTCCACCCCGAGAGATACCGGGAGCTGATCGCGCATCCCGGTGACTCCGAGTCGCGAGACGTAGTAAACGAACGCTGTCGACCGCTGGTCGATCGCCTGCAACCGTTCGGGCGTGCTCGTCGGTGCCGCCAGGAAGACGGTATCCAGCCGCGACTCCCGCATCGCCGCACGGTAGGCATCGGCTTCCTCCACGGGCAGATCCAGAACGAGCGCTCCATCGGCACCCGCGTGTGATGCACGCCGGGCGAAGGTCGCGACGCCGGTGCGTAGCAGCGGGTTGTAATAGGTGAAAAGCACAATGGGAATCACGCAACCGCCGGAACGCACGCGCGCGACGAGATCGAGGACGGCCCGCAGTGTGACCCCGTTGCGCAGCGCCCGCTCGGATGACCGCTGATTCACCGGCCCGTCTGCGACAGGATCAGAGAATGGCACACCAATCTCGACCACATCGGCACCGGCCTCTGCGAGGATGCGTATGTATTCTTCTGTCCACTCAATGGAAGGATCGCCCGCCGTCAGGTACGGAATAAACCCCGCGCGATCGCTGTCGCGCAGCGCTTTCATAGTTGATCTCAAGCGTGTGTTCATGCACCCCCCACGATCTCAGCCTCCGCGCCTGGAACTTTGCACTTTGAACTTTGAACTGCTCCCCGCATGGTCTCTACGTCCTTGTCTCCCCGCCCCGAGACATTGACGATGACGACCGAGCCGGATGGCATCGCGGGGGCGCGCTTGCAGGCATAGGCGATTGCGTGAGCGCTCTCGAGAGCAGGGATGATTCCCTCGGTCCGGCTCAGCATCTGGAAGGCCTCGATCGCCTCATCGTCCGTAACGCTCACGTACCTCACCCGGCCTCGTGCGAACAGGTCCGCGTGCTCCGGGCCCACCGCAGGATAGTCGAGTCCGGCTGACACGCTATGGGTCTCCCTGATTTGGCCGTCGTCGTCCTGGAGCAGGTATGTATAGGTCCCGTGCAGAACCCCGGGCGAACCCCAACCAGGTGCGAAACGCGCCGCATGGCGACCCGAGTCGATCCCCTCGCCGCCAGCCTCGACCCCCGTCATCGCGACCCGGGCATCGTCCAGGAAGCCCGAGAAGATCCCGATCGCGTTGCTGCCACCGCCGACGCATGCGATCACGGCCTCCGGCATCCTCCCCTCGGCGGCGAGTATCTGTCCACGCGCCTCCTCCCCGATCACTCTCTGGAAGTCGCGAACCATCGTCGGGTACGGATGCGGTCCCAGCACCGAGCCCAGAACATAGTGAGTCGTATCGACACGTCCAACCCAGTCGCGCATCGCCGCGTTGATGGCGTCCTTCAGCGTGCGGCTCCCCGATCCAACCGGGATGACCTCCGCACCCAGGAGTTTCATCCGGAACACGTTCAGCGCCTGCCGCTCCATGTCCCGTTCGCCCATGTAGACGGCACACTCCATTCCGAGGCACGCCGCTGCTGTGGCCGTCGCAACGCCGTGCTGACCGGCGCCGGTTTCGGCGATGAGCCGTCTCTTCCCCATGCGCATCGCCAGTAGAGCCTGTCCGATCGTGTTGTTGATCTTGTGCGCGCCCGTGTGGGCGAGGTCTTCACGCTTCAGATAGATCCGGACGCCCCCGAGAGTCGCACTCAACCGTCGCGCATACGTCAGCGGCGTCGGACGCCCCGCGTACTCGCGCAGCCGTCCCCGGACTTCTTCCTGAAACCCGGCATCGTTTCTGATGCGCCCGTACATGAGTGTAAGCTCGGCGAGAGGTGCCATCAGGGTCTCTGGAACGTAACTGCCTCCGAACTCACCGAACCTGCCCTCCACTCTCCCGCTCATACCTTACCCCCTTTCACCCGGTGCGTGCTGCGCACCGCGTCACAAAAGGCCTTCAATTGCGCCGGGTCCTTGATCCCGGGAGCGCTCTCGATCCCGCTCGAGACGTCCACCCCCCACGGTTGCACGAATCGTACTGCGTGTGCCACGTTGGCAGGCGTGAGCCCGCCCGCCAGAATTGCCCGGCGGCGCCGAGCCACATCCCGAGCGAGCGCGAAGTCGACCGGGCTTTCCTGCGTCTTCGGGCGATCCGCGAGGAGAAGGACGGAATCGAACCCTACGGCTCGCTCGACGCTCTCCCTGCCCGTCAGCTCAACCGCCTTGATGCATCTCCAGAGACCGATTTTCCGGCAGACGTCGCCCGGTTCCGCTCCGTGAAGCTGGACCAGGTCCAACGGGACCTGCCGGCAAACGGCGAGGATTGCCTCGACGGGTGCGTCGATGAACACGCCGACACGCTGAACCGTGGCAGGCAGAGCGCCGGCGATTCCCATGGCTCGGTCGACCGTGACGCAGCGTGGGCTTTCGGCAGCGAAAACGAACCCCACGGCCCACGCACCGCACTCGGCTGCCAGCACCGCATCACGCTCGCGAGTCACGCCACAGATCTTCACGGCAACCATCGTCATGCCCTCACGCCACGCGCGAGCAGGCCGGCCAGTGCGGCGCCCGGCCCGCCGGTTCTGATGAAATGCGTTCCTATCAGGAAGCCGGCGTAACCGAGTGCGGAGAGCTCGGCGATCTGCTCTCCTCTCGTGATGCCACTCTCGCTGATCAGCACGGTCCCCTCAGGCCGGGGGACGCGGGCGAGCCGGCGGGAGACCTCCAGGTCCACTTCGAGGCTCTTCAGGTCACGATTATTCACGCCGATCATCGTCGCGCCGCACTGAATGGCGATGTCCATCTCCTCCTCCGAGTGCACCTCGATCAAAGTGTCCAGCCCGAGACCTGCTGCCGCGCGACGAAGGCGGGCCAGGGTGTCGGACCCGAGCAACGCAACGATGAGCAGGATGCAATCCGCCCCGTTCAAACGGCCGAGCTGCACCTGTGACTCGTCGACGATGAAGTCCTTCATGAGAAGCGGCAGGTCGACGGCATTCCGGATTGCCGAGAGGTGCTGGATGCTCCCGCCGAAGAAGTCGGGTTCGGTGAGGACGGAAATCGCCGACGCACCGTTGGCTGCGTACTGCCGCGCGACGTCGACTGGATCGAGCCCGTGGCCGAGGCAACCGGCAGAAGGCGATCGCATCTTCACCTCGGCGATGATGCCAGGTCCGCCGAGGATGGCAGTGCGGAACTCCCTGGGCGGTGGGAGGGTCGCGAGTCTGTCGCGCAACGTCGCCGGATCGGAACACAGCGGTTCCCGGGCGATTCGCTCCCGCGTTGCCCGTGCGATCGTTTCAAGCATCGTGAATACTCAGCTGGCGTGGATGCCGAAGTGAAGTCCACCGCAGAGGCGCAGAGCACGCAGAGGAGGGAAGAAATGGTGGATGGACCACCGCCCTTTGCTGCCTCGATTGGATGTCCAGGTTTTCAAGAATGCAGCCGAACCGGACGTCACCGCCGTAGCGCCTCAGCGGTCTGGGGCATCCGTCCATCATCGAACCGAATGTAGGCGTGTCTCTTTCCGCTCTAACGCAAAGGCGCAAAAACGCAAAGCCACAGGATTGGGCCGGAGATTCTTTCCGCCTTTGCGGCTTTGTGTTTGAAACGGTCTCGATCGAAGCCGGTCTGCCTTTCTCATCAGAAGCCGTGCGACAAATCCCACAAGAATGACGCATTGCATCTCCGCGCTCTCTGCGTCTCTGCGGTGAGACGAATGGCTCTCGTTGCACGGCGGCCGAGTAGTTACAAAGCATCGCTGTGATCCCTGTTCAATCGGCGCAGCTCCTCAAGCAGCACGGCGGCCCGCCCGGACCTGATGCACTCGCGCGCGATCTCGACGCCATCGCGGAGAGTCGGGACGGAGCCTGCGACCAGAAGCGCCGCTGAGGCGTTGAGGAGTGTGCCATCGAGGAGGGGGCCTCCTTCGCCGTGACAAATGTGCTCGAGAGCGCGGGCGTTGGCTGCAGCGTCCCCACCGACCAGGGCGCGCGGATCGGCGCGTGGCAACCCCAGCTCCTCGGGGGTCACGACCCCGTTCCGAATCCCGCCCCATTCGTCGATCTGACAGATGAAGGTCGCCCCGGCCACGCTCAGCTCGTCCATCCCGTCCTCGCCGTGGACGATCATTACGCGATCCACCCCCAACTCCAGAAGTGTAGCGGCATAGATCGTCACCAGGGAGAGGTCGCGGACCCCCATGACCTGGCGCCTCACGCGCGCCGGGTTCGTGAGCGGGCCGAGGAGGTTGAAGACGGTCGGAAGCCCGATGGCTTTGCGCGCACGGGCCACGTGCTTCATCGCGGGATGATAGAGAGGGGCGAATAGAAAGCCGAAGCCGGTCTGCTCGATGGAGCGCTGCGTCAGAGACGGCGCGCAATCGACGGCGACACCGAGCGCCTCGAGCACATCGGCGCTCCCCGCGCGACTCGACACCGCCCGGTTTCCGTGCTTCGCGACCGCGGCTCCGGCGCCGGCTGCAACCAGAGCTGCCGCGGTGGAGAAGTTGAACGTCGAGAGCCCGTCGCCGCCTGTCCCGCAGGTGTCGATGAGCGGCGTGCGGCGGATGGGGATGGTGACCGCCCGATCGCGCATCGCTTCGGCGAATCCGGCGAGCTCATCCGCGCGCACCCCCCGCGGCTGAATCGCCCCCAGAAGGGCGCACACCTGCGCCTCATCCACGTCGCCCGACATCATCATGCCCATGGCATCGCGCGCGGCGGAACGCTCCAGCGGCCTCCCGTCGAAGAGGGTATGGAGGAACGGCTTGATGTCCGGCATGCTTTACGCCTCCAAGAAATTCCGCAGGATCGCTTTTCCATCAGCAGTCAGGACGGATTCTGGGTGGAACTGAACGCCTTCGACACGGTATCGCTTGTGGCGGATTCCCATCACGGTTCCGTCGCTGGTGGTCGCGGTGACCGTCAGACACGATGGCAGCGTCGCGCGCTCGACCACCAGTGAGTGGTACCGTGTCGCTACGAATGGATTGGCGACACGCCGGTAGATTCTGTGACCGTCATGACTCACCTCGCTCGTCTTGCCGTGGCAGAGCCTTCTCGCGCGCACCACGCGCCCGCCGAAAGCACGCGCCACTGCCTGGTGCCCGAGGCACACACCGAGAATCGGAATCGAAGGCGCGAGGACCCGAATGAGATCGACGCATATCCCGGCCTGGTCGGGATGGCCCGGCCCCGGCGAGATGACGATGGCCCTGGACCGAAAACCCGCCACGTCGGAGACCGCCAGAACATCGTTGCGCCGCACGATCACGCGCGCCCCAAGCTCGGAGAGATACTGGTACAGGTTGTAGGTGAAGGAATCGTAGTTGTCGATGAGCAGAATCATGATGCACCCCGCGAGACACCCAATGCATGAGTCCCGCCGCCGACCTTGCGACCTGGGAAATCGGACTTCGGACCTCGGCCGACAGAATGCGCGATGCGCACCGCTTCAAGGACAGCTCGTGCCTTGTGGCGCGTCTCGTTGAGCTCCCTCATCGGTTGCGAATCGGCCACGATCCCCGCTCCGGCGAGGATCGTGGCGAGCTGCCCGCATCCGTCCTGCCTGATCTCGGTGCACCGGATGGCGATCGCGGAATCCAGGTTGCCGCGGAAATCGTGGTACACCACGGCGCCGCCGTAGAGACCGCGCGGCGAGGCTTCGATGTCTGACACGAGCTGCATGGCGCGGATCTTCGGAGCGCCCGTCACCGTGCCCGCCGGGAAGCATGCAGCAAAGGCGTCCCATGGCGACAGGCCCCGCTTCAGTCGGCCGCGGACCGACGACACAAGGTGCATGACGTGGCTGTAGCGCTCGATTTGCATGAACGACCCGACGCGGACGCTGCCCGCGCGCGCCACGCGCCCGACATCATTGCGGCTCAGATCGACGAGCATCACGTGTTCCGCGCGCTCCTTGACGCTCTTCAGCAATGCCTCTTCGCGCCTGAGATCCTGTGCTTCGGTCGCGCCGCGGGGGCGCGTGCCCGCGATCGGTCGTGTCTCGAGCCAACCATTCTCGACGCGCACGAGCATCTCCGGGCTGGCCCCCAATGCCGTCGCGCCATCCATCCGCACGAAGAACATGTACGGGCTCGGATTAATCATCCTGAGCGCACGATAGACGTCGAAGGGGTCGGCTCTGAGTTGGACCCGAACGCCATTCGCGAGAACGGCCTGGAAGATGTCACCCTGTCGGATGTGCCGCTTCAGCCGGAGCACCCCATCGAGAAAGATGTCGTCGCCGCTCACGGACGAGACCGAGCGCGGTCGCAGACGGTGTGGCCGCGCAATCGGCGCCGATACCGCCCGAGGGTGGCTCAGTCTGGCCTCCATCGCATCCAGAGAATCGCGGGCGCTGTCATAAGCTTTCCGGGAGGATGCGCGGCCGTCCGCGATCAGATTGGCGATGAGCAGCATGCGGTGCTTCAGCCGGTCAAATGCGATGATGTCTCGAAAGAGCATGAACATGGCTTCGTCGCAGTCTCGGGGGCAGAGCCCGGTGCTCGGTTCGAGATGCCGCATCATCTCGTACCCCACGTACCCGACCGCGCCCCCACAGAAGCGCGGAAGTCCCGGCTCGTCGAGCGCTCGGAAGCGCGTCATCGCATCGCCGATCGCGGCAAACGGATTGCTGCCGCACCCGCCACCGTCCGTTCGGATCTCCTCGCCCGAGGGCAGCTTGCGCAGAAGCCTCCCGGCCACGACTGTCCATGTCTCGAATGGACGGGCGCCCAGGAAAGAGTACCGTGCCATGCGGTCTCCCCCTTCGACGCTCTCAAGCAAGAAGGCGGGCTCATCAGGTCCGGCTACGTCCAAGAATGCCGACACGGCCGTGTGGAGATCCCCAGGGACTTCGCGCACAAGCGGGACCACGTTGGCGCCATCCCGGACCGCCTCGAGCACCTGCCGATATGTTTTTTCCGCCATTTGATTCTCCGCGGGACAAAAAAAAACCCACTTCTTTCGAAGTGGGTTGCTTGCTGCTCTCGCCTATCGTCGCGTCAGCTCACAGCCCACCTCGTGCTGGAATACCAACGCCACGCATAGTTGTAGCCGAACACGAAAAACACGTTGGCGTCCAGAGAAATCACTGTCGAAGCCGCAGCCCATCCGCTCCGATTGCGGAAGCCGCTATCGATTTGCATCGGGCTCGCTGCAGCGGTCATCGGGGTACTCATTGGTCCACAGACCTTACACGAGCGGTCCCGCCCTGTCAATACCACCGGCGGCGAGGTGTGATGGGCAGCACGTTGCAACCCCCCCCGGCAGCGGTGGAGCAGCCCGGGCCTGGGGCGCACGAAACCAATCGGATCTCGGATGCATCGTCGGCGTCAACCGGGGACCAAATGACCCACATATCCGAGGAAGGATGACTCAGTGGTGTGTAGTATCTATACGCCCCAATCCATCCTAATTAAACCTTTCGCGCCGGACATTCGTCTAACCCCTTGATTGTTGGAAGTGCTGTGATATGTGAGTGTGGCATGAAGCTTGCTTAAGAAATCAACTCGAAAGGAGTGTACGATGGCGAAGGTCAGAATCGTGAAATGCCAATTGGTGAAAAACGGGGGGGCACCTTCCGTGATGGATCTCCGCTACGTACCCTTGAGCGAGTTCACCCTCTGGGAATATTTCATGCAGCACAAGTACGGGTGGAAGGTGCTTGTACTACAGACGTCGTATTGGATGGACCAGGAGCAGGTGCGGTGGGAGATGGGTGAGGTCGCGGCGGAGAGGTTGGAGCGCGTCGATCGAGTCGTCGTGGAGTGGCTTGCTGACGACAACCTGATCATCCCGCAAGAGCGGTTCTTTCCGGAGGATAGGTACGACTATCGGAAGGAACAGTTCCTCAAACATTATCCGACCCACAAGACCGTCAATGAGATGGCGATGATCGCCAGGCGGGTCGAAGAGACTGTCGGCTATTTCATCAAGTCGCGCGCCGCCGAGAACCCCAACGACCACTCGAACGGTGATAGTAAGTCGAACAAGCTTCGCGCATCGGCTTGAGGTGCAATCGTCGCCCGCGGGAAGGGGTACCGGTCTTCGGCAGCCGTTCGGAACCGTGCGCGGTGGATCCCGGGATTTCGCTGCGGCCTTGACGCGGCGGCGTTCCGTACAGACTTGACCACCATCGCTCACAGGCACTCACGGCGAAGCCTCACCCGACGAACGCTACGGGGCCACACAGAGAAAGGTCTCAATTGACCTGGTGACTTCTGGCGCCACCGCGGAGCTCTCGAGCGCCGGCTTTGATGCCCGGTGAAACGAAAACCGCCAGAGACTCCGCGTGTGCCGGTGCCTCTGGCGGATTGGCTCGACGCCACCTCAGATGGCTGACGTGCCCGGTGACCTGTGGCCGCCGGCTGTGCTCAGTTTTTACTGAGTCCCCGATCGGACCACTTATCGTCGCGGCCGGGCCTAGCTCATCAGTCCGATTAATGTCGGACTCTTGTTTGTCGATCGCGTTCGGCCCGCGCCCTCCATCGCTCGGGAGGGCGCCGCTTCGAGATCTTCAATCGTGTCGATGTTAGCTGCCTAGCTCCTCTCCTTTGCTGGATCTCTGTACATAATATAGGCAGCGCTCCGGCCCTTGTCAAGGCCATGGGGAAGACATAAACTGCCTTTTATTGTGGGACGCTTGACTGGCAGGATGTGTGTGGTCACCGGCGCCGGGCGTGACCTGGGACAGGCGATCGCCGGGGCAGTCGCATCGGAAGGCGCTGAAGTGGTGCTGCACTACAATCGTAGTAAAGGTGGAGCCGCGAAGCTCAGCCGGCGAATCCATCGCGGCGGCGGCAAGGCACATCTCCTGAGCGCCGACCTCAGATCCGAATCCTCCTGCCGTTGGCTCATTCGTACCTCCGCGAGACTTCTCGGCCGCATCGACATTCTGATCAACAGCGCCGGGCTCTTCGAGCGTACTGACGTCTCCTCGCTGACCGAGCGGCAATTCGACCGCCTCCTCGCACTCAATCTGAAGGCGCCTGTCTTCTGCGCGATCGAGGCCGCGAAGGTGATGACGCGGCGAGGGGGCGTCGGCGGCCGCTGTGTCGGCGCCCGCAGTGGCGGCGGCCGCATCGTGAACATCTCCTCGCTCGGGGCCTTCCAGGCATGGCCTGCCTACCTCGCCTACTGTGCTTCGAAGGCGGCGCTGGTGTCGGCCACGCGGTCATTGGCTCGCGCGACGGCCCCCATCGTGATGGTGAACTCCGTGGCGCCCGGACTGATCGATCTGCCGGAGGGCATGAGCGAATCCGAGCGCGACCGGCTTGTGTCGGCGATTCCCGCAGGACGGATCGGGACATACGACGATGTGATCGACGCGGTCCTCTATTTCTGTACTGCGGAGTACGTCACCGGTCAGGTGCTTCTCGTCGATGGTGGCGCGTCGCTCCGATGATCGCCCGGCATCCTTGGCGGCACCGAATGCGCCGGAGTCGCAACCGAACTGGCTGCGTTGTGGCAAGGTGGAGGACCGGAAGGGGAAACCACAGATCGCGCAGATTACACAGATTCCCCGGAGCAACGATCTCGCGGCCATCAATACACCGAGGTTGAATCTGCGAAATCGGCGGTTGTTCGACAACGGCCTCGTTTGATCTGGCAACAGGTTGGTAAGGAATGCGCCCTAACGCGGCCGAGCCGCAACCAAACAGGCAAGACCCAGGCACGCTGCAAGACCCTTCCGAGCACCTCTCAG